>NZ_JAAWVW010000012.1:0-131774 GCF_014855505.1 Musicola keenii
CCCGTTAATGCCTGACCAGACTGGAGGGCTTTAAGCGCTTTATCGAAATCGAAGGGCTGGGACATATGTCATTCCTTTTTGATTATATACTACTGGAATGACACAGAATTTCTAACACTCCCGTGTCGAGGCGTACCGACTAGCATGGACTCGTTCCTGACTTAAATCTGGAGAACGTGATGATGACTGAGTTCAAATGCACCGAACATGATTACCCTAATCCTTTAGTGCATTGCACGGGTTATTACCTACTCCCTCCACATATCCTTTTAGTTTTTCAGCGAACAGACCTCGCTGTCCCGGGAAGGGTTCTGTGTTGCTGCCGGCACTGACATTGCGCACGGCCTCCTGCTTCTGGCTTTGTTACTGCATCAGAACTTCTGGTATTACCTCGTGACGAGGCTTTCAAGCCATTGTTGAATGAATGAACATATTTCGTCGGGACTATTGATATCTAACAGGGGGACTTCAACCTGTAGAGGTGTATCACTGGCGACTGCCAGAGTGAAACGATCAATCTGTTTTTCTGTGAAAGATGGGCCGTATCCCTGTCGAATCAGAACAATTTTGGCTATTTTTTCGTACTTAAAACCTTCAACGAGAATGAGATCCAACGTGGAGGCGTCCATTCTGCCAGCCAAAAACTGTAGGTTTGGTTCTTGTTTGTCTGGTGTTTCCGTCATTAGTGCCCATCGTGTATTACTGGCCACCAGCGTTTGATCGGCACCGGATTTACGCAATTCATAACTATCTTTTCCTGGTTTATCAACATCCATATCATGATGCGTGTGTTTGATAACCCCGACCCGTATTCCCATGTTCTTCAATCGGGGAATAATTTGCTTCAGCAACGTGGTTTTCCCCGTACCACTATGAGCGGCAATGGCCAGTAATGGAATATCAGGCATGGTGGATATCCTCGCGCCATGATTGCAGATCTTCCGGTGTATTGAGATTCCTGAATGCCTGGGGTTGGTCAGAGAAATCAACCGGCACCGCCCCGATGTTATTCAGAAACAGCATTAACTTGCGATCACCGTTTTGCAGATATATCTCGAGCGGTTTTATTTGGCTGGTATGTATCAGCAGCAATGTTGGATGCGGGCGTTTGCCGTCAGTAGCATATGCCGCTGGGCTTTTATCTACTGATAGCCGGAGTTTGGCGACTAAATTATTGGGCAATGCAGGTACGTCGCACGGAGCAAATACGGCCCAGTCAGAATGAACGGACTTTAGCCCGGTAAATATACCCGCCAGAGGGCCGGCAAAGTCCCGGTTAATATCACCGATTACCGGATAACCGCTTTGTTGATAGCGCTCTAGGTGCCGGTTAGCATTGATCAGTATCTCGTCGACCTGAGGTCGTAATCGCTCAAGCACATACTGGTAGATGGGTTTTCCCTTCAACTCAATCAAGCCCTTATCATTGCCACCCATACGGGAGGATTTGCCTCCGGCTAAAATAATTCCGGTAATCATAGTGTTCAAATCCATCATTATTTGATGCGTTATTGTCGGAAAACTGTAGCGCGACGCCAAGCGCTTTCCTCATACTAGCAATATGGTTATTGATCTATGAGGAAACGATTATGAAATGTCATCGTCTGAATGAATTGATTGAGTTGTTGCAACCTGCCTGGCAGAAAGAGCCGGATCTGAATCTAGTGCAATTTTTACAAAAACTTGCACAGGAGGCCGGGTTTGAGGGGGCGCTTAGTGATTTGACTGATGATATCCTTATCTACCATTTGAAGATGCGTGACTCCGATAGAGCGCAGCCGATACCTGGCTTGCAGAAAGATTATGAAGAAGATTTCAAAACAGCGCTGTTGCGAGCCCGAGGGGTCATCAAAGACTGAAATCAGCGCACAAGTAATGTGTCTGACTTACCGAAAAGTTGGGGTGAGCCGTGGTGTGTGATGCTGTATTTAATTTTCATACGCTCTCTCCTGACGTCATTATGGATGCTCTTTGGTCTACGGGTATTCGGGTGGATTCTGGGTTAACGGCGCTCAACAGTTACGAAAACCGGGTCTATCAGTTCAGCGACGAAGATCGTAAACGATATGTTGCGAAGTTCTATCGGCCTCAACGTTGGAGTGCGGAACAAATCGCTGAAGAGCATGCTTTTGCCTGCGAGCTGTCTGAAGATGAGGTTCCTGTCGTTGCACCATTGGTTCTGCAGGAGAAAACCCTTCATGAGTATGATGGGTTTTTCTTTGCTGTTTTCCCTAGTGCAGGGGGGCGGCAGTTTGAGATGGATAACGATGAACAGCTTGAGGGTGTTGGCCGTTATCTGGGGCGTATTCATCAAACTGGTAGTAAGCGTCTGTTTGTGTCTCGTCCGACGATAGGCGTGGTTGCTTATCTGGACGAGTCTTTTACGACGTTATCTCAATGTGAGTTGATACCTGTTGGATCTCGGGATGCATTTCTGCAAGCCGTCGACCATCTGAGTCATGAAGTGAAACTCATGTGGCATCAACAATGCGCTATGCGACGTCTGCATGGCGATTGCCATCCAGGTAATATTTTGTGGCGTGACGGGCCTTTGTTCGTCGATTTGGATGATGCTCGTAATGGCCCTGCTGTTCAGGATCTCTGGATGCTGCTGCATGGTGAACGTCATGAACAGCGTATTCAATTGGATATATTGCTAGAAGCCTACAGCGAATTTTCTTCATTTGATGAATCGGAACTCGTACTGATTGAACCGCTCAGGGCTATGCGCATGGTTCATTATTTGGCCTGGGTGGTTCGACGCTGGGAAGATCCTGCTTTTCCCCGTAGTTTTCCATGGGTGCAGGATGCAGATTTTTGGATAAAACAGATAGTGATCTTTACTGAGCAGGCGAAGTTGTTGCAGGAACCACCTTTGACGCTAACGCCAATGTATTGATGTTAATGGAGATATAGTGCTATGAAGAAAATATGGCTTGCGCTGGTCGGTATGGTGTTGGCGTTTAGCGCGTCAGCAGCTGACTTTTCCAACGGTAAGCAGTTTGTCACGCTGGATAAACCTGCTCAGCAGGAACCTCAGGTTCTGGAATTCTTTTCCTTCTATTGTCCGCATTGCTATCAGTTTTCTCAGGTTTTTCATGTTACTGACGCTATCGAGAAGTCTCTGCCAGCCGGAACGAAACTGACTAAATATCATGTTGATTTTCTTGGGCCATTAGGGGCTGAATTAACCAAAGCATGGGCTGTGGCGATCGCTTTGGGCGTTGAAGATAAAGTTAGCCCTCTGATGTTTGATGCAGTGCAGAAAACGCAGACTGTTCAACGGGTTGAAGATATTCGCAACGTCTTTGTGGCAGCAGGGGTTAAGCCTGAAGATTATGATAATGCGTTGAACAGTTTTGTGGTGAAATCGCTGGTTGCGCAGCAGGAAAAGGCGGCCGCCGATCTACAACTGCGTGGTGTGCCTGCCGTCTTTGTTAATGGCAAATATATGGTGAAAAGTGACGGCCTGGATACCAGTTCTATGGATGCCTATGTCAAGCAGTACACTGACGTTGTGAACTTCCTGCTGTCCCAAAAGTAATCTTGCATCATCATATGACCCCACATATTGCAATGTATGTGGGGTTTTTTGTTTTGAATCAATTCTATTACTTAATGATATTTTCATGCTTTTCGGTTTTCTTGATATTACACCTATCCACATTATCCTCGGCGTAACAGCGTTACTGATAAGCTTGGTGTTTTTTTATAATGAAATGATTTTTATTGATTTTTAATTAAAGCTCATACTGATTTTCTTATGATGGAACCTCGCTTGTTTTTTTGTTCACAAAGTTATCCACAGACTGTTTTGCGTGGCGTTATGCAAAAAGCGGTATGACCGCGCGTTAGCATTCGTCTCTTCCAACCAGCTATGGCATGCTGTCCCTATTGTTGAAAACAACGATCGCGAAAAATTATGGTTCAAATTGCAGATAATCCTCTTATTTTGGTCGACGGTTCCTCTTACCTGTACCGTGCCTACCACGCATTTCCACCATTAACGAACAGCGTCGGTGAGCCCACCGGTGCGATGTATGGTGTGCTTAACATGCTGCGCAGTCTGATTCTTCAGTATCACCCCAGCCATGTCGCCGTGGTGTTCGACGCGAAGGGCAAAACGTTTCGTGATGAATTGTTTGAAGATTACAAGTCACATCGGCCCCCGATGCCGGATGATTTGCGTGCGCAGATCGAGCCTTTGCACAATATGGTTAAAGCGATGGGTTTCCCGTTGTTGGTTGTGCCGGGGGTAGAAGCTGACGATGTGATTGGCACGTTGGCGCAGCAGGCCGCAAGCGAAGGAAAGCCGGTGTTGATCAGTACCGGTGATAAGGATATGGCGCAGTTGGTGACGCCGGATATCACCCTGATCAATACCATGAATAACACCATTCTTGGCCCGGATGAAGTCTGCGCTAAATATGGTATTCCGCCCGAACTGATTATCGATTTTCTGGCGTTGATGGGTGACTCTTCGGATAACATTCCCGGCGTGCCGGGTGTCGGGGAAAAAACAGCTCAGGCCTTATTACAAGGGCTGGGCGGCTTGGATGTTCTTTTTGCCAACCTCGACAAAATTGCCGGGTTGAGCTTCCGTGGCGCCAAGACAATGGCCGCCAAACTGGAGCAGCATAAGGATGTAGCCTACCTCTCTTATAAACTGGCGACGATAAAAACGGACGTTGAACTGGTGCTGAACAGCGAACAACTGACGCTTATTGAACCGGATACAGATGTCCTGAAGGAGATGTTTACCCGTTATGAATTCAAGCGATGGCTGGCGGATGTGGAGTCGGGGCAATGGTTAAACGGCTCGGGACGTAAGCATGTGCAGCCAGCGCAACCCTTTGTTAAGCCAAGGGTTGATGATGAGCCTAAAGTTGCAGCCAGTGTGTTGTCTCAGGAAGGGTATATCACCATTCTTGATGAACAAACGCTGATAGCATGGCTCGATCGCATCAAAACTAAAGGTATTTTTGCATTCGATACCGAGACCGACAGTCTGGATACCATCAGTACAACGTTGGTCGGGATATCTTTTGCTATCAATGCGGGCGAAGCAGCCTATTTGCCGTTAGGACATGATTATCTGGATGCGCCTGAACAGCTTGATCGCGATAAGGTGCTGGCTCTGCTGAAGCCTGTACTGGAAGATGCCAGTGTGTTGAAAATCGGGCAAAACCTGAAATTCGATAAAGGAGTGATGGCGCGATATGGCATCACGCTACGGGGGATTGCCTTTGATACCATGCTCGAATCCTACGTGCTTGATAGCGTCGCCGGCCGGCATGATATGGATAGTTTGTCAGAGCGTTATCTGAATCATAAGACCATTACATTCGAGGAAATTGCTGGCAAAGGTAAGAGTCAACTGACGTTCAACCAGATACCACTGGAACAAGCGGCTGTTTATGCTGCCGAAGACGCGGATGTTACGCTTCGTCTGCATCAGGCACTCTCGGAAAAATTGAATAAAGAACCATCGCTGTTCCAGGTTTTCCGGGATATTGATATGCCGTTGGTGCCGATTTTGTCTCGTATGGAACGCCAGGGTGTACTGATCGATACCGCTATTCTGGCGGAGCATTCTAAAGAGTTGACGCAGCGGCTGGCGGAGTTGGAAGTTCGGGCACATGAGCTGGCCGGTGAAGTTTTCAATCTTTCGTCCACTAAGCAGTTGCAAGCCATCCTGTATGAAAAACTGCAGTTGCCTGTTACCAAGAAAACGCCAAAGGGCGCACCGTCTACCAATGAGGAAGTGTTGGCTGAACTGGCGCTGGATTACCCGCTACCGAAGGTGATTCTGGAGTACCGGGGGTTGGCAAAGCTGAAATCGACGTATACCGATAAGCTACCGATGATGATTAACCCGTTGACTAAACGGGTGCATACCTCCTATCACCAGGCGGTAACGGCTACAGGTCGTCTCTCTTCCAGTGATCCCAACCTGCAGAATATTCCTGTGCGTAATGAAGAAGGTCGGCGTATCCGCCAGGCATTCATTGCTCCTGAAGGATATTGCATTGTTGCTGCTGACTATTCGCAGATTGAATTGCGCATTATGGCGCATTTATCCTGTGACGCTGGTTTGCTGAAAGCGTTTTCCGATGGTTTGGATATTCACCGAGCTACCGCCGCAGAGGTTTTTGGCCTGCCGATCGATAAAGTGACAGCCGAGCAGCGGCGCAGCGCGAAAGCGATCAACTTTGGTTTGATTTATGGGATGAGCGCCTTTGGTCTGTCGCGGCAGTTGGGAATTGGACGTAATGAAGCGCAGAAATACATGAATCTGTACTTTGAGCGCTATCCCGGGGTTCAGCATTATATGGAGCAAACCCGCCAACAGGCCGCCGAAAAAGGCTATGTGGCTACGCTGGATGGTCGTCGTCTCTATTTACCGGATATCCATTCTCGTAACGCCATTAGCCGTAAGGCTGCCGAGCGTGCGGCAATTAACGCGCCGATGCAGGGAACAGCGGCGGATATTATTAAGAAAGCTATGGCATCTATCGATGCTTGGCTGCTGTCTCAGGAAGAACCACTAATCAACATGATTATGCAGGTTCATGATGAACTGGTCTTCGAGGTTCATGAATCGGTGCTGGAAGGAGCCAAAGCAAAAATCAAGGCGCTGATGGAAGGTTGTATGCAGTTGAATGTGCCGCTTCAGGTTGATGTGGGGTCAGGAAAGAACTGGGATGAGGCGCATTGATTCCAGTTGTTGATAGCGTGCATGGTCGGTGAGTCATGATTGGAAAAGTTTTGTTTTTGATGATTTCCTTGTTTTTCTAACTACATCTGAGAATTTCTGTAATTAAGCTACAGTATTTTGTGACCTAGTTTGGCTTTGTTTAATTGCTCACCAGTTTTTATGAAATTAAACAACAAAAAATCCTTTTTTCCAGAAAAGAAATAGAGTAGAGTTAAACACGTAGGGTACAGAGGTAAGATGTTCTATCTTTCAGACCTTTTACTTCACGTAATCGGATTTGGCTTAATATTAGCCGCCCCGGTCAGTTTTCTGACCGGGGCGTTTTTTATTGTATTGATTGAGATTATCGTCATTACGTTTAAAACAGGCGTGGAACACACATCGTTGTGGGGATGCCGGAAATGTTGCTGAGTTTGTGAGTTAAATCAGTAATAGGTGAAATCGGGTAATGGACGTGACGGGAATGCCCATTACTCCGTAGATAAAGAGAATCGGCGTTATTCCGGATGATCTTCAGACATCTCCGGCGGCATGCTGAACCAGGTATCCAGTTTTTGACGTAATTTATCTACACCGGTTTTTTTTAACGATGAGAACGTCTCGACCTGTATGTCACCCATAAAAGGCAATACTGCTTCACGCACCATATTCAATTGTGCTTTGCGGGCGCCTTGAGCCAATTTATCCGCTTTAGTGAGCAGTACCAGCACCGGTAGCCCAACGTCCACTGACCATTCCAGCATTTGCTGATCCAAATCTTTCAGCGGGTGGCGAATATCCATCAGGATAACCAGTCCTTTGAGGCAGTGACGTTTTTGTAAATATTCCCCCAGCGCTTTCTGCCATTTGCGCTTCATTTCTTCAGGAACCTCGGCATAGCCGTAACCGGGAAGGTCGACCAGACGTATACCCTCAGTAACCTCGAACAAGTTAATAAGCTGGGTTCGTCCCGGTGTCTTACTGGTGCGGGCAAGGCTTTTCTGATTAGTTAATGTATTGAGTGCGCTTGATTTTCCAGCATTTGAGCGACCAGCAAAAGCGACTTCAATACCGCTGTCGGCAGGAAGATGACGAATATCCGGAGCGCTGGTGACAAAATGGGTCACATGATAGTTGTATTGATAGGTCACAATATGGTCTCTGTTTGGATCATAATTCATCGCACGATTATACCTGTAACTGACCAAATACGGTGCTTTATCTGTCTGCGGAAGCTGATCCAATTGGGTCACAGCCGGAAAGAAATAAAAGCTTGCCGGGGTCGGTGGAGCACTTTTTTATTGGGGCGCTTTCTGCTAGATTCCGCCGCAATTCTCCCTACATTCGTATGCAAGAATCAGAGATTGATACCATGAAACAACCTATCAAAGGGAAGGGAGGCAACGCCTCCAAACCCAGAGTCAAAAAGAAGAGCCGTGAAGAGCTGGATCTTGAAGCTCGCGCGCGGAAACGTCAGAAAAAACATCGAGGCAATGTAGCTGGAAGCCGCATGCAGCCAAGCGGCGACGGTAAACAGAATACATCGGAGGCCAAAACGAAAGATCCACGAATTGGCAGCAAAAAGCCGGTTCTTCTGGTATCTGACAACGCATCGGCGATAAAACCGGTAGCGGTTCAACAGAACAACATGTATCGGATGTCTCCTGAAGAAGAGTTGGAGATGCTGGAAAACGATCCACGTCTGGACGAACTGCTGGATCGGCTGGAAAGAGGCGAGGCTTTGCCGGCAAAAGATCAATCATGGGTTGATGAAAAGCTGGATCGCATTGATATGCTTATGGAGCAACTCGGTATCGCACTGGATGACGATGAGGATGAAGATAAGCCGGAAGAGGATATGCTTCAGTTGCTTAAACGAAATAATCCCAAAGACGGTTACTAATGATAAAAGCGGCGGTTCTGCTGATAGGAATTTTAGGTGCCTGTTTTTTGCTAAGTCTGCTGATTAAATTGCGACGTATATCGAAGCGAAAGGAAAAATTGCAGCGTGTCGCCTTTTCCCATCAGCGGTCGTTTCCATTTGGGCGGGCGACCAATAAACGTTACCGGAAGGAGTGAGCGGTATGTCGGATCAAGATATAGACTGGGACCTGGCCCTGATACAGAAATACAACTATTCTGGGCCACGTTACACGTCCTATCCCACTGCACTCGAATTTAGCGACAGTTATGATCAGACAGCTTTCCTGCAAGCCGTTGCTCGTTATCCTGAACGACCGCTCTCTCTTTATCTTCATATCCCTTTCTGTCACCGATTGTGCTATTTCTGCGGCTGCAACAAGCTGGTGACACGTCAGCTACATAAGGCTGACGAGTATCTGGATGTTCTTGAACAGGAGATTCGTCAGCGAGCGCCTCTGTTTGCAGGGCGCCTCGTGACGCAAATGCATTGGGGCGGTGGAACGCCAACGTTCCTTGATGCCAGTCAAATCAGCCGGTTGATGGCTATTCTGCGTGAGAATTTCAATCTGTCTCCTTCGGCGGAAATGTCTCTGGAAATCGACCCCAGAGAGATTGAGCTGGATATTCTGGATCATCTGCGTGCTGAAGGATTCAATCGTCTGAGCATGGGAGTGCAAGATTTCAATAAGGAAGTTCAGCGGTTGGTTAACCGTGAACAGGATGAGTCTTTTATCTTTGCATTGATTGCACGGGCTAAAGCGCTGGGATTCGCTTCAACCAATATCGATTTGATTTATGGTTTGCCGAAGCAAACACCGGAAAGCTTCGCGTTTACGCTGCAACGTGTTGCGGAGCTACAGCCGCATCGGTTGAGCGTGTTTAATTATGCGCATTTGCCAAACTTGTTCGCTGCGCAGCGTAAAATCAGGCAGGAAGATTTACCGAGCGCGGATCAGAAGCTGAATATTTTACAGCAGACTATCCAGATGCTGACTCAGGCTGGTTATCAGTTTATTGGTATGGATCATTTTGCCCGGCCGGATGATGAATTGGCGATAGCACAGCGTCATGGCGCATTACACCGCAATTTCCAGGGGTATACCACTCAGGGAAATACGGATCTCTTGGGCATGGGCGTTTCGGCGATTAGCATGATTGGCGACAGTTATGCCCAGAATCAGAAGGAATTGAAACAATATTATGCTGCAGTGAAAGCGCATGGGCATGCACTGTGGCGAGGTCTAAGTTTGACGCTTGACGATTGTATTCGGCGTGACGTCATTAAGATGCTGATTTGTCATTTCCGGCTGGATTATGCGGCGATTGAAGAAGCATATGACATCCGCTTTAGCGCGTATTTTCAGGAAGATCTGGCGATGCTTGCGCCGATGGCGGAAGACGGGCTGGTAGTTGTTGATACAAACGCTATTCGCGTGACGCCCAAAGGCCGTTTGCTGATTCGCAATATTTGTATGTGCTTCGACGTCTATCTGCGTAACAAAATGCGGGAGCGGCAGTTTTCTCGGGTTATTTGACGTGAGCCTCACTGTGAAAAAGACAACGGCCAGTCATATATTGACTGGCCGTTTGTTATTTCTGTTCGCTAAGTGTGTTAGCTGAAGAAATTGATCAATGCAGCACACAACACCGCGGCGATGGCAGTCTGCGATGTGTGTCCCACCGCATTACTGAGTTCCGCGCCGTGTGTCACTGCGGAAATAAGTGATTCCAGCATGATTACCCTCTTAAGTCAGCGACATGATCATACTGCTGGCGTCGATCATGTAAAGTATAAAATTGCGACAATTCTGTGCTCCATATTGTACTTTTTATCGCCAGTCTGAAACCTGCGGTACGTTATCGAATATGGTGACGAGAGTCGTTATTCCATACCCAGCTCCTTGAGCTTGCGCGTGAGCGTATTGCGGCCCCATCCCAGTAAACGTGCGGCTTCTTGCTTATGTCCCTGCGTGTGCCGCAAGGCCGTGGTCAATAAAGTACGCTCCATCTCTGGTTGTGCTTCGGCCAGCAGGTTCTGATGACCGGAACGCAGCGCGCGATCGGCCCACTGAGCCAGCAAGGTAGCCCAACTGTCCGGCATGACGTGAACCGTAGCGTCTGGCGCCGTGGTTTCGAACAGCTCAGGCGGTAAATCCTGAATCAGAACTTCCTGGCCGGCTGCCATCACCGTGAGCCAGCGACAGGTATTTTCCAATTGGCGCACGTTGCCCGGCCACGGTAAACGGGTCAACGCCGCTTCAGTTTCCGGATGCAGGTTCTTGGGTTCAACGCCCAGCTCTTTAGCCGTGGCTTGCAGGAAATACCTGGCCAGACGAGGAATGTCTTCCCGGCGCTCGCGTAGTGGCGGCAGATGAACTCGAATCACATTCAGACGATGGAACAGGTCTTCGCGAAACTTACCTTCCTGCACCCGCAGTTCCAGGTTCTGGTGGGTGGCGGCGATGATGCGCACGTCCACTTTCACTGCCGCATAGCCGCCGACGCGATAGAACTGGCCGTCAGCCAGCACACGCAACAGGCGGGTCTGCACATCCAGCGGCATATCCCCGATTTCATCTAAAAACAGAGTGCCGCCGTCAGCCTGTTCGAAACGACCCTGACGAATCTGGTTAGCGCCGGTAAATGCGCCTTTTTCATGGCCGAACAGTTCTGATTCAATCAGATCCTTGGGAATAGCCGCCATATTCAGCGCAATAAACGGCGCCTTGGCGCGCGGGCTATGGCGATGCAGCGCATGGGCCACCAGTTCTTTCCCGGTACCTGATTCACCGTTGATCAGGACGCTGATGGATGAGCGGGACAACCGGCCGATTATCCGGAACACGTCCTGCATGGCGGGCGCTTCACCGATAATGTCCGTAGTCGGCCCGCTGATGGGCTGGCTGCGGACCGGTTGTTGTTGTTCCATATAGTGGCTGATGGCACGCTCGACCAACGCGACGGCTTCATCAATATCAAACGGTTTTGGCAGGTAATCAAACGCGCCCTGTTGATAAGCGCTGACGGCTGCGTCCAAATCGGAATGCGCTGTCATAATGATGACCGGCAGCATCGGATGGCGTTGTTTGATCTGTTGCAGTAATGCCAACCCATCCATACCAGGCATACGGATATCGGATAACAGAACGTCTGGCGTTTGTGTCGCCAGTGCATTCAGCGCCTGGGTTCCGTTATCAAAAGTTGCACAGGTTAAACCCGCCCCTGTAAGTGCGCGTTCAAGCACCCAACGGATGGAGCTATCGTCGTCGACAATCCAGACTATCCCTCGTTGCATTATGAACCTCACTGGCGAATGGGCAGATAAACCGAAAATTCGGTATGACCTGGCCAACTATTAAATTCAATTTTTCCAGAGTGCTGATCGATAAGGTTTCGGGCTATCGACAAGCCCAGCCCGGTTCCTCCTTCGCGACCACTCACCATCGGGTAGAACAGCGTATCCTGCAAATGAGCGGGAACGCCGGGGCCATCGTCTTCGATATCGATACGGGCGACCAGCCGATAGCGCACGCCATGCAGCGTCAGCTGAAAAGCGGTACGAGTTCGTATCGTGATGGTGCCGCCTTCTGCCCCTAGAGCCTGCAGAGCATTGCGGGTGATATTCAGCAGAACTTGCTCTATCTGATCCGGGTCATGCATGAGTTCCGGCAGGCTGGGGTCATAGTCCCGAACCAGAGTAACGTTATCGGCCTTTTCCAGCGAAACCAGCTGGAAAACCCGTTCCGCCACCTGATGAATGCTTTGCGTAACGTGCAAACCGGGTTGTTGCGGGCCGAGTAACCTGTCGACCAGATTGCGCAGGCGATCGGCCTGCTCAATGATGACCTTGGTGTATTCCATCAGCGCGGGATCGGGCAGCGCTTTGGAGAGCAATTGCGCCGCGCCGCGCAGTCCGCCCAGAGGATTTTTGATTTCGTGCGCCAACCCGCGTACCAAATCCCGGGCTGCTTGCTGTTGGGCATGTTGCAGTTGTTCCTGGCTGAGCCGACGCTGGTTATCCATTGGCGCCATTTCCATCAGGATGAAGTCATTCTGTATACGCTGAGCGGTGATGGACATGATATGCGCCTTGCCGTCCACCACGAGGGTGACTTCGTTATCGGTAAAGCCTTGCCCTGAGTCGAGGCTTTCTCGCATCAGATCCAGATTCAGCGAAAAATAGCCCAGCAGTTCCGGTAGCGGTGTTCCTGACAGCTTGCGCGAGCTTTGCGCCAGAAGTTGCTGCGCCGCCGGGTTGGAGTAGTGAATAGCCAGATCTTTATCCAGTAATAAAATACTGTTTATTAAAGAATTTAGGATCTGCCCAGCATCGGGCAGCGTGCCTGTTGCCATAACGCAGACTCCCGCACCATTGTAGTGCACACTATTCTGGATTGTAGTTTAAGTAGCAACCGTAAGATGTTGAGTGGAGAAAAAAGCCCATCCGAAGATGGGCTGAAAAGTTTCCACGGCAACAAAAATAAACATAAAGAAAAAACGTTTTGCGGACGGCAGCATTGGCATCATTTTCTTTTCCTGCCGTCCAGGCGCGGGTGTTACACGCTGTAGTACAGTTCGAACTCAACCGGGTGCGGAGTCATGCGAACACGGTCGTTTTCAGCGCGACGCAGTTCGATGTAAGCATCGATAGTATCGTCGGTGAATACGCCGCCGCGGGTCAGGAACTCGCGGTCTGCATCCAGCGCATTCAGCGCTTCTTCCAGAGAGCCGGCAACCTGCGGGATTGCGCTGGCTTCTTCAGCCGGCAGATCGTACAGGTTCTTGTCCATGGCATCGCCCGGGTGGATTTTGTTGATGATGCCGTCCAAACCAGCCATCAGCAGTGCAGAGAAGCACAGGTACGGGTTGGCAGCCGGATCCGGGAAACGCACTTCGATGCGGCGCGCTTTCGGACTTGCAACCACTGGAATACGGATGGAGGCAGAACGGTTACGGGCGGAGTAAGCCAGCATAACCGGTGCTTCGTAACCCGGAACCAGACGCTTGTAAGAGTTGGTGGTCGGGTTGGCCAGTGCGTTGATGGCTTTAGCATGTTTGATAACGCCGCCGATGTAGTACAGCGCCGTTTCGGACAAGCCGCCGTATTTGTCGCCGGAGAACAGGTTAGCGCCGTCTTTAGCCAGAGACATATGGCAGTGCATACCGGAACCGTTATCGCCGAACATTGGTTTCGGCATAAATGTCGCAGTCTTACCGAATGCATGGGCAACGTTGTGCACGACATACTTGTAGATCTGAATTTCGTCGGCTTTTTTGGTCAACGTGTTGAAGCGGGTAGCCACTTCGTTCTGACCGGCAGTCGCCACTTCGTGGTGGTGAGCTTCGACGACCAGGCCCATCTGTTCCATGGTCAGACACATGGTGGAACGCAGATCCTGTGACGAATCTACCGGCGGAACCGGGAAGTAGCCGCCTTTTACTGCCGGACGGTGGCCTTTGTTGCCGCCTTCGTATTTGGTGCTGGAGTTCCAGGCGCCTTCGATGTCGTCGATAGCAACGTGAGAACCGGAGATGCTGCTGCCGAAACGCACGTCGTCAAACAGGAAGAATTCTGGTTCAGGCCCAAACAGTACGGTGTCTGCGATGCCGGAAGAACGCAGGAAATCTTCAGCACGCTTGGCGATGGAACGCGGGTCGCGATCATAGCCCTGCATGGTGCCTGGTTCCAGGATGTCACAACGGATGATCAGAGTAGATTCTTCGTAGAACGGATCCAGAACAGCAGTAGTGGCGTCTGGCATTAACACCATGTCGGATTCGTTGATGCCTTTCCAGCCGCCAATCGAGGAGCCATCAAACATTTTGCCGTCTTCGAAGAAGTCAGCGTCAACTTGATGAGCTGGAATAGTGACGTGCTGCTCCTTACCTTTGGTGTCCGTGAAGCGAAGATCGACGAACTTCACCTCATGTTCTTTCAGCATCGTCAAAACGTGTTCTACTGACATACTTAAGCTCTCCCGATTGTGTCATTTATATCGTCGTGGAACGAATATCGTTGCGGAATGAATGATGTTGTTACCGTGATTAAGTTATAGCTAAAACTGTGCCAACTTTGTCTATATACCGCTGAAGTGCGTTCCTGCTGGTTTTTGTGTCATCGATAGCTGCACCATGAAAACTATAAGCACCAAAATGGTGCTCCGTTTTGGTGTTATTGATTCATTTTGGTGCATTAAGGTAAGCCGGGTGCACGATTTTTGCACCGTGAAGGGGATCACAGCGCAGAGGGTTGCAGGTTGTTTTGGATAGATGATTGTGATCTTGTTCTGTCGCTCGATTAATACGTGTACAATAGCGCGCTATTTCTAAATGCCTGAGGCAAAGCTGTGATCGAAAATTTGCGTAACATCGCTATTATTGCGCACGTTGACCATGGAAAAACCACCCTGGTTGACAAACTGCTGCAACAATCCGGAACGCTGGGTGAGCGTACAGAACTTACCGAACGTGTGATGGACTCCAATGACCTTGAGAAAGAACGCGGGATTACCATCCTCGCGAAAAACACCGCCATTAACTGGAATGGCTATCGCATCAATATCGTAGACACCCCAGGACACGCCGACTTTGGCGGTGAGGTGGAGCGTGTGATGTCCATGGTGGATTCCGTATTACTGCTGGTGGATGCGATGGACGGCCCGATGCCGCAGACGCGCTTCGTGACCCAGAAAGCCTTTGCCTACGGATTGAAGCCCATCGTGGTCATCAACAAGGTTGACCGCCCCGGCGCCCGCCCGGACTGGGTTGTGGATCAGGTTTTCGACTTGTTCGTCAATCTGGGCGCCACCGACGAGCAACTGGACTTCCCGATTGTTTACGCTTCCGCATTGAACGGTATTGCCGGTCTGGATCATAACGACATGGCGGAAGACATGACGCCGCTGTTTGAAGCGATCGTAAAACATGTTGAAGCGCCAAATGTGGATCTCAACGGCCCATTCCAGATGCAGATCTCCCAGTTGGATTACAACAACTACGTGGGTGTCATCGGTATTGGTCGTATCAAGCGCGGCGTGGTGAAGCCGAATCAGCAGGTCAGCATCATCGACAGCACTGGTAAAGTGCGTAATGGCAAAGTCGGCCAAGTGCTGGGCCATCTGGGGCTGCAACGTATCGAGAGCGACAAGGCGGAAGCAGGCGACATCATTGCGCTTACCGGCCTTGGCGATCTGAACATCTCCGATACCGTGTGCGACACCGCGAATGTGGAAGCGCTGCCGGCTCTGTCTGTGGATGAACCGACAGTAACCATGTTCTTCTGCGTTAATACCTCGCCTTTCTGCGGTAAAGAAGGCAAGTTCGTGACTTCTCGCCAGATTCTGGATCGTTTGCGTAAGGAATTGGTGCATAACGTCGCACTGCGCGTAGAAGAAACCGAAGACCCGGATGCTTTCCGTGTGTCCGGTCGTGGTGAGCTGCACCTGTCTGTTCTGATTGAAAACATGCGTCGTGAAGGTTTCGAACTGGCGGTTTCCCGACCGAAAGTTATCTTCCGTACCATCGACGGTCGCCGCCAGGAACCGTTTGAACAAGTTACTGTTGATATCGAAGAACAGCACCAGGGTTCCGTCATGGAAGCGCTGGGTCTGCGTAAAGGCGAAATGCGCGACATGATCCCGGATGGCAAGGGACGTGTTCGCTTGGATTACGTCATCCCGAGCCGTGGTTTGATCGGCTTCCGTACCGATTTTATGACCATGACGTCCGGTACCGGTCTGCTGTATTCCACGTTCAGTCACTACGATGACATCCGTCCAGGTGAAATCGGCCAGCGTCAGAACGGCGTACTGATCTCCAACGGTCAGGGTAAAGCAGTCGCCTATGCGCTGTTCAGCCTGCAGGATCGCGGCAAACTGTTCCTGGGTCACGGCGCCGAAGTGTATGAAGGCCAAATTATTGGTATCCATACTCGTTCCAACGACCTGACGGTAAACTGCCTGACCGGTAAAAAGCTGACCAACATGCGTGCCTCCGGTACGGATGAGGCCACCGTGCTGGTTCCGCCGGTGAAAATGTCGCTGGAGCAGGCGCTGGAGTTTATTGACGATGACGAGCTGGTGGAAGTTACCCCTCAGTCGATTCGTCTGCGCAAGCGCCACCTGACGGAAAACGATCGCCGTCGCGCCAATCGTTCCAGCAAGGAAGAGTGATTTTTTTCGCTGAACTGAAATAAGGCCCCATTTTGGGGCCTTTTGCTTTTTATACCGGCTTAAGCCGGAGAACGTCCGTAAACTGCACTATTTTAGCGCCTGTTATTATCCTTTCTCCTCCCTATCCAGTATGGTTTTTTCCCGTTACAGTGAAACTCCGGGGCGAATCTCAGGAGGCCGCATGTTGTATATCTTTGATTTGGGCAATGTGGTGATTGATATTGATTTCAATCGCGTATTGGGCGTCTGGAGCACTCTGAGCGGTGCGCCGTTGGCGACTCTGCGTGAGCGCTTTGTTATGGGGCCAACGTTTCAACAGCACGAACGCGGCGAAATCAGCGATGAAACATTTGCCTCGCAGCTTTGCCATGAAATGGGGATTACGCTCAGTTATGAACAGTTTGCCATGGGATGGCAGGCTATCTTTATCGGCTTACGCCGGGAAGTTGTGGACATTATGCACCGCCTGCGGCATGACGGGCATCGGGTGGTCATTCTCTCCAATACCAATCGTTTGCACTGTGACTTCTGGCCTACGGAATACCCGGAGGTTGTTGCGGCTGCCGACCGGATGTACTTGTCGCAGGATCTCGGGTTGCGTAAGCCCGAGGCGGATATCTATCGCCATGTACTGCGGGAAGAAGGGGTGAGCGCGGGTGAGGTGTTGTTCTTCGACGATAATGAAGCGAACGTCGTCGCGGCACGGGCACTCGGCATTCAGGCTGTTCAGGTTCATGATCGACAGGTTGTGCCTGATTTTTTTGCCCGACAGGAATGAAGGCTGGAGGTATATCCTTTTTATGATTGCATTGATTCAACGGGTGTCCGGCGCCAGCGTGACAGTGGATGGCGATGTGGTTGGTGAAATCGGCGCCGGGTTGCTGGTTTTGCTGGGAGTGGAACAGGGTGACGACGAACAGAAAGCATCCCGGTTATGTGAGCGAGTGACGGGGTATCGGATTTTCAGCGATGAGCACGGCAAAATGAACCTGAATGTTCAGCAGGCTGGCGGTAGCCTGTTGGTGGTATCGCAGTTTACTCTGGCGGCGGATACACAGAAGGGTATGCGCCCTAGTTTTTCCCGCGGAGCCGCGCCGGATGAGGCCGAACGTTTATATCAGTATTTCATTGGTCAATGCCGTGAGCGCGGCCTGACGACGGAAACCGGTCGTTTCGCCGCAGATATGAAAGTGGCGTTGGTGAATGACGGGCCGGTGACTTTCTGGTTGCAGGTTTGAATCCCCTGAATGATGTGTTGAGTGAGGCGAGTATGTACTACCTGAAAGTACCGGAAAGCGCGGAAGATTTGGATGCCTACTATTACTTTCGTTGGGAAATGCTGCGTAAACCCTTGCATCAGCCATTAGGGTCGGAACGAGATGCCTACGATGCGTTGGCGCATCATCAGACGCTGGTCGATGAACAGGGGAATCTGATGGCAGTAGGGCGTCTTTCTATCAATGCCGACAATGAAGCATCCATCCGTTTTCTGGCTGTACGCCCTGATGTGAGGCGCAAAGGATTAGGGGCCATGATTGCCATGGCGCTGGAGTCCGTGGCGCGTCAGGAGGGGGTGAAGCGCGTAGTATGTAGCGCCCGCGAGGATGCGGTGGATTTCTTCGCCCGACTGGGTTTTGTCAATCAAGGGGAAATCACCACGCCGTTGACTACGCCGGTGCGCCATTTCCTGATGATAAAACCGGTTGCCTCGCTGGATGACATTTTGCACCGGCCTGAGTGGTGCGCTCAACTGCAGCAAGCCTGGCACAATCATATTCCCCTCAGCGACAAGATGGGGGTTCGCATCAGCCAGTACACGGGGCAAAAATTCATCACCACCATGCCGGAAGCTGGAAATCAGAATCCGCATCACACGCTGTTCGCTGGCAGTCTGTTTTCGCTGGCAACGCTGACGGGGTGGGGGCTTATCTGGTTATCGTTACGTGAAAAGCAGCTGGACGGAACCATTATTCTGGCGGATGCGAATATTCGTTACATTGCGCCAGTGGCTGGTCGGCCCAGCGCGGTAGCGGATCTCGGATCGATAAACGACGATTTGGCACGTCTGGCCAGAGGGCGAAAAGCCCGCATTCGGCTACAGGTGGAACTGTTTGGCGACGAGAAGAGCGGGGCGCTGTTTGAAGGGGTGTATCTGGTATTGCCGCTGGCGTCGGATGATGTAAAGCCTTCCGACGAATTTACCATTCGTTAATTGTTCGGCCCGCAGAGCGCCGATCATACTGCCATAACCCATCGCCACAGTTATGTGGCGATTTTTATTCTGGGATCAGGGTTTTCAACGGCGAGGCACTACGCCGTTACGACGGGTTGACGGGCGACGATGGTGCCGGTGGCGCGGCAGGCGTGCTTTCAACGACGTTACCCTGACGTATTTGCTGATTAATACTGTGCCCCGCGCTGTCGATACCCTGCAATGACCCATTAAGGCTGGGTTTCAACGGGGATGATGCATCCAGTCGACCGGTTAGGTGCAGTTGTATGTTGGTGTTCCCGGTCGGCGCGGTCGCTGATGTTGTTGGCCAGCCCCAGCGGATGAAATTATCGAAGGTGACAGCTTTTCCGTTGAGTTCCAGAGAGAATGCACGGGTCGGCTGTTGGTCGATAACCGCTTTGGCTTCCAGCAGGCCGGTTTTGGTGAAAGCGCTCAATTCGGTAATGTTGATTTGCTGATCGCCGGCGTTCAATACCAGCGAAGGCCGCCGGACATCAACCTTGTTGAATGTGGCGTCACTGGCGTTAAGCGTCAGCGCACCCTGCCAAATACCCCATTGATGATTTTTGGCCAGCAGCAAATTGGCACCGACGCCGTCCAGCGCAGTGAGCTGGAACGGGAAATCAGGTGTGATATCAATCAGCAGGTTATGATTGGCGGCAAACTTCTTCAGCATCACTTCCGCCAGCCAGTCCGGCAGCGTTTGCAGCCAACGCTGCCGCCAGTCGCCAGGTAATGTATATTCCAGGCCGGCCACCACGACATCATCCAGCGTCAGGCGGTGCGTATCCCGACGCCAGTTACCGCTGGTACGTAACAGACCGCCTTCCCAGCGCGTCGAAAACTGCTTGATGTCGACCCCTTGTTTGGACAAATTCAGCGTTACGATCGGATCGACGAAGTGCATGGGGCCGTTAACGATATCGGTCGCGTTGAACGACAGCGAGCCGTCTTCGCTTTGCCAGTCGTCCTGTTTGAAGGTGACATTTTGCAGCGTGACGTCCAGATCGCTAAATGCCCAGTCCGGCCCTTCGATACGCGCATCGATCAGGTCAAAACGATTAATGGTGACGGAAGGGATATGCGTAACGGGCTTGAGAAAGTCAGCCATCGTCTGCTTGGTCTGCAACCGGACATTGCTCAGCCGTAGCGTGTTGACGAGCCAACTGCCGTCTTTCGAACGTACTGCATTTCCGGTTAATTCCCCGCGAGCCACATCCGCGCCGAAATTCTCCAGTGTTAGCTGTTTGTTGTCGAACGTCCCTTGGATCAGCACCTTGCTGGCAGGCAACTCATTGAGCTGCAAAGCACTGGCGCTAAGCTGGAATGCGGCTTTCCTGCCGAGCAGGTACCCGGTTTCCGGTTTCCAGGGGGTAATGCCGCCGGTGACTTGTTGCCCCTGCAAACGCCAGTCGCCGTCCTGGGCCTGTAGCGCCATATTTTTCAATTGCAGGATATCGGCGTCGAGCGGCAGGGTGAACCCGGTTTGTTCGAGATTCAACGCGCCGCCTTCTAACTCAATGCTGGCAAAATGGCGCGGGGTGGTGAACTGACGGAAGCTGAAACCCAGATCGATCTGTCTGGCGGATAAAGTGACCGGCTGGTCTCTATGACCGAAAGTGACGTCCTGCAATTGCAGATGGCTGGGTGTGGACCAGTCATGGGCTACTTTGTTGAGCGACAAACGGTATTCGGTGTGTTGATTCACCCAATCGCTGATCCGGCCGGCGCCCCATGCAGTTTGCAGCAGGACGTAGAGAATCACCAACGTTAGCAACATTAGCAAAAATAGGGTGAGAAGAACTTTCCCGATAAATTTCATTGTGTGAATCCGCGCCAGTCGTCAGGGATAACCGTTTTATGCCGTAATTAGCCTGTTGTCTCAACAGGTAATCATGTTACAGACAATAAATAAGGGCCGATGTTACACCATCGGCCCTTAATTTCACGTCAGACGAAAATTTTCTGGAAGCGGTCGCTTATTCTTTCTCGTGGGGGAACACCAGATTTAACACGATAGCTGTGATGCCGCCCGCAGCAATACCGGAAGAGAGCAGGGTTTTCAGCCAATCGGGCGCAAACTGCAGAATTAGCGGTTGCTGTGAGACACCCAGACCAACGGCCAGCGACAGCGCGATAATCATGATGGCGCGGCGGTTCAGCGGTTCGCGGGAGACGATGCGCACACCGGAGGCGGCGATGGTGCCGAACATCACGATGGTCGCACCGCCCAACACCGGCTCGGGAATATGCTGCACAAACCCGCTCACCGCCGGAAAGAGCCCCAGCACAATCAGCATCAGCGCTACCACAAAGCCCACATAGCGGCTGGCGACGCCGGTCAGCTGGATGACGCCGTTATTCTGGCCGAAGCAGGAGTTCGGGAAAGTGTTGAAGATGGCGGATACGCAGGAGTTCAGGCCGTTGGCCAGCACTCCGCCTTTCAGCCGCTTCATGTACAGCGGCCCACTGACAGGCTGCTCGGAAACATCGGAGGTGGCGGTGATGTCGCCGATGGTTTCCAACGATGTCACCATGAAAACCAGCATCAACGGCACCAGCAGATTCCAATCGAAGCCAAGGCCGTAATACATCGGCGTCGGCACCATCATCAGGGCCGAGGCCGATGACGGAGCGTTACCCGGCAGCATGCCCATCAGCCAGGCCGCCAGATAGCCTACCGCCATGGCGATCACCAGCGACGCCACGCGCAGGTAAGGGTTGCGCTGACGATTCAGGAGAATGATGACGGCCAGCACGATCCCGGCCAGCAACAGGTTTTTCGGCGCGCCGAAGGTGTGGTTGCCCATGGCAGCGAAACCGCCGCCGATAGAGGTCAACCCGACCTGAATCAGCGACAGGCCGATGATCATTACCACAATACCGGATACCAGCGGAGTGATGATGCGGCGCGCCAGATGCAGCACGCGGGACAGCAACATTTCGGTGCAGGAGGCGACCATCAGGGTGCCGAACAGCGCCGCCATCATGGTGGGAACATCGGCGCCACCGTTTTTCAGCGCCATACCGCCCATGATCAACGGCGTCACGAAGTTGAAGCTGGTGCCTTGAATCGAAAGCAGGCCAGACCCGACCGGCCCCCAAGTTTTGATTTGCAGAATAGACGCCACGCCGGAGGCGAACAACGACATGCTGATGATGTGCTGGGTATCCTGCGCCGGCAGGCCGAGCGCCTGGCAAATCAGCAACGCCGGGGTAATCACGGCGACAAACATCGCCAGCAAATGCTGGCAGGCGGCAAATAGGGTTTGTGGTAGTGGAGGCCTGTCCTCCAGACGGTAAATCAGTTCGCTGCGCGCCGTGGTTTCGGGGCTGGACTGAGGTATCTCGGTGGCGGAAATACTCATGGTGGTTGGCACTCCTGAATAAAAATGCGCATTTTAATCTTCTGCTTTGTAAAAGCAATCGGTTGCGGTAAGCGATTGCAGACGCTGCTGTCGACGGTGAGGAATTAAAGGTGAGAAATGTGCGTCGGTGAGGTGTGTCCGGCAATGACTCTGTCGTCGATGCTAACTTAACGCCGTGATGAGGGTGTCGCTAATGCTTTGAATAGCCGCGCCCTGAAGAGATGGCGGTTTTTGGGCTGCATCGTCGGGTTACGTGGCCCCGCAGTCATATGAACGGGCCGCCGACCGTCGTTTCAATCATTGTGGGATGTCGCCCGGTTAAGCGTTGGTATAACGGGCGCTTTCCGGCAGCCAGCGTTCGATCAGCGCTCGGGCATGCTCGGGATAGTGCGCGTGGATATGGCGGGCAACCCGTTGCACTTGCGGGATAAGCGCCTGATCGCGCAGCAGGTCGGCCACTTTGAATTCGGCGTTGCCGGTTTGGCGGGTGCCGAGCAGTTCACCGGGGCCGCGAATTTCCAGATCGCGTTGTGCGATCACAAAGCCGTCGTTACTGTCCCGCAGTACCTGCAATCGCATCTGGGCGGTCTTGCTGAGCGGCGATTTATACAACAGCACGCAATGGGAAGCCACCGCGCCTCGGCCGACACGCCCGCGCAACTGGTGCAACTGCGCCAGCCCCAGGCGTTCCGGGTTTTCGATAATCATCAGGCTGGCATTGGGAACATCGACGCCCACTTCAATCACCGTGGTCGCTACCAGCAAATGCAGTCGGCCGGTTTTGAACGCCTCCATGACTGTCTGTTTTTCCTGGGTTTTCATGCGGCCATGCACCAGCCCAATCGTTAAATCCGACAACGCGGCCTGCAGTTCTTGCAACGTGGCTTCGGCGGCCTGCGCCTCCAGCAGATCGGATTCTTCGATCAAGGTGCAGACCCAGTAAGCCTGCCGTTCTTCTTGCAGACAAGCATGCCTGACGCGCTGGATAACATCGGCGCGCCGGGTGTCGGGAATGGCGACGGTGGTGACTGGCGTTCTGCCGGGCGGCAGTTCGTCAATCACCGAGGTATCCAGATCGGCGTAGGCGGTCATCGCCAGCGTGCGCGGAATCGGCGTGGCGGTCATGATCAGCTGGTGAGGATGGAAGCCCTGTTCTTCCCCTTTTTCCCACAGCGCCAGCCGCTGGTGGACGCCAAACCGGTGCTGCTCGTCGATAATCACCAGCGCCAGACCGTTGAACTGTACCTGTTGCTGAAAAATGGCGTGCGTTCCCACCACCATGGAAACTGCGCCGCTGGCAATCGCATCCTGCTGAGCCTGTCTGGCTTTCCCTTTCTGTTTCCCGGCCAGCCAGCCAACGTTGATTCCCAGCGGTGCGAACCAGTTGCGGAAGTTGATGGCGTGTTGCTCGGCCAGCAGTTCGGTCGGCGCCATCAGCGCGACCTGCTTGCCGTGCGTGATCGCGCGCAGTGCAGCCAGCGCCGCCACCAGCGTTTTCCCCGATCCGACATCCCCTTGCACCAGCCGCATCATCGGAAACGGCTGGCTCATATCCTGTTCGATTTCCGCCACCACCCGCTGCTGGGCGGCGGTGGGAGAAAACGGCAAGGCGGCCAGCAGACGCTGTTTCAGTCGTTCGTCCGGGGCCAGCGGCTGAGCGTGATAACGCTGTGCGCCTGCGCGAACCGCCAGCATGCTGAGGTTGTGCGCCAGCAGTTCCTCCATAATCAGCCGCTGTTGCGCCGGATGTTTACCCTGTTCCAACTCTTCCAGCCTGACGTCCGGCGGTGGCCGGTGCAGGGTGCGCAGTGCGTCCGGCAGACTGATCAACCCGTGGCGCATCTCCTGCGGCAGTAGTTCGTCGATAGGATGGGTATCGAGCAATTGCAGCGCCTGGTCGGTCAGTTTGCGCAGGGTCGCCTGGCGGATGCCTTCGGTGGTCGGATAAACCGGCGTCAGCGTTTCCTGTAGTTCAAGTGGCGCGGTTTCTCCCTGTAGGCGGTATTCCGGGTGGATGATTTCCGCACCGAGCTTGCCGCGCCGGATTTCGCCATATGCCAATATCCGCTGGCCGGGCGACAGGCTGTTTTTCATCCCGGCATTGAAATTGAAAAATCTCAGCGTCAGCATGCCGCTGCCGTCGCTAATCTGGCAGGTCAGCATACGGCGGCGGCCAAAAGAGATATCGCTACGCAGCACTTCGCCTTCGACGGTGGCGTAGATGCCCGGCAGTAAATCGTTGATCGGGTAGAGGTGGGTTCGGTCTTCATAACGCAATGGCAGATGCAGCAGCAAATCTTCCACGGTTTCCAGGCCGATGCGGGCAAGTTTGGTCGCCTGGCTGGCCCCCACGCCGGCAAGGGTGCTCAACGGTTGGGTATTCAGCAGGCGGCCTTGCATCATTGCTCCGTGGATTGCATGGCGGCCCACCAGGGCGCGTCGGCAATGACCTGCCCGGCATGATCGATGACGGGACGCGACAGGCCCTTACGTTTAGCGACGCGGGCAAGCACCGGGTAGCCGCCTTCAAACAGCAGGCGCTGTTGTTCTTCTTCATCCAGTGGACTGATTTCCCGCTGGTACATACCCGCAAGCTGACGTTGGCGTTGCGCTTCGTACAGAATCAGCGCCGATGCCACCGAGACATTCAGTGATTGCACCATGCCTATCATCGGAATAATGATGTCCTGATCCGCCAGTGCCAACGCTTCGGCGGAGATGCCGGTTTTTTCTTGCCCCAGCAGGATGCAAGTGGGACGGGTGTAATCCACGTCGCGGAAATCCACCGCACTGGCGGACAGATTGGTCGCCAGAACCTGCATCCCCTGGGATTTCAGATGGCTGACCGCGTCGTGGATCGAACGATGGGTTTTGACCTGTACCCAGCTGTTGCTGCCTGCGGCGGTGGAAACCAGTGTTTTCATCCGGTTAGTCGGCCAGACGGCGTGCACCTGATGGACGCCGACAGCATCTGCTGTACGGATAACGGCGGAAACGTTGTGGGGTTTGTGCACCTGTTCCATGCATACCGTCAGATCCGGTTGGCGGTTGTTGAGCATGTCGCGGATGCGGGCATAACGTTGTGGGGTCATAACAGGTCAGTTTCGATTACGGTTAACTTTAATCACATCCGGCATCACGCGGATTTTACGCATAATGTTCGCCAGGTGAACACGATCGCGCGTGGTGAGGCGGATAAAGGCGCTGTATACCCTGCCGTCCTTTTCCTCGGTATTGATGCTCTGAATATTGGAGTTGGATGCGCTGATCGCCGCCGTCAGATTGGCCAGCGCGCCCTGATGGTTGAGCATATCCACCTTGATTTCAGCGATGAATTCCTGTTCGGTAACTTCATCCCATTCTACCGCCATGAATTTTTCAGGTTCTTTCTGATAGCCGCGAATATTGCGACAGGATTCATGATGGATAACCAGCCCTTTGCCTGGGCTGACGTGGGCGATAATCGGATCGCCGGGAATCGGACGGCAGCACTTGGCGAAAGTAATCAGTACGCCATCGGCACCCTTGATAGGCAATTTGCGGATACCGGCATCGGTGAGTTCGGTATTTTCTTCCAACAGATTGCGAGCCACGACGACGCTCATGGCGTTGCCAAGACCGATTTCCGCCAGTAAATCGTCCAGCGCCGGCAGTTTCATGCGCTCCAGCTCGCGCTGAATATTCTTCTCGGGGATATCGGACAGCTTGCGCCCGTTGCCCAACGCATGGTTCAGCAGACGGCGCCCCAGGCTGACGGAATCGTCACGCTTGAGGTTTTTCAACATCTGGCGAATTTTGGCGCGAGCCCTGGAACTGACGACAAAATTGAGCCAGGCTGCGTTTGGACGAGCGCCTGGAGCCGTGATGATCTCCACGGTCTGACCGCTGGAAAGCGCCTGCGATAATGGATAAGGCTGCCTGTCGACACGAGCGCCGACGCAAGCATGGCCGATATCGGTATGCACGGCATAGGCGAAGTCCACCGGCGTGGCGCCGGCCGGCAACTGTACGATACGGCCTTCCGGGGTAAACACGTAAATCTCGTCCGGAAACAGATCGGATTTCACGCTTTCGATAAATTCGAAGGAACTGCCCGCACTCTGTTGCAGTTCCAGCAGGCTTTGCATCCAACGCTGGGCGCGAACCTGCGCCGTAGTGCTGCTGCTTTCGCCTTCTTTATAGGCCCAGTGCGCCGCCACGCCCATTTCCGCCATCTGATCCATGTCTTCGGTACGGATTTGCACTTCGACCGGCACGCCATGCGGCCCGATCAACGAGGTATGCAGCGACTGATAACCGTTGGCTTTGGGGATGGCGATGTAATCTTTTACCCGGGCCGGGCGAGGTTTGTACAGGCTATGTACCTGGCCCAGCACCCGGTAGCAGGTATCCACTTCCTTGACGATCACCCGAAATGCGTAGATATCCATGATGGAGTGAAAACGCTGTTCTTTCAGGTGCATTTTGCAGTAGATGGAGTAGAGGTGTTTTTCCCGACCGCTGACACGACAGGAAATCCCGGCTTCTTTTAATCGTCCCTCTATTTCGGAGAGGATTTTCTGGATCATCTCTTTGCGGTTGCCGCGGGCAGCTTTCACCACTTCTTTGATGACACGATAACGATTGGGATAGAGTGCTTCGAAGCCCAGTTCTTCCAGCTCGGTTTTCAGATGGTGAATACCGAGGCGATGTGCCAGCGGGCTATAGATTTCCAGTGTTTCACGGGCGATACGACGGCGTTTGTCCGGTCGTAGCGACCCGAGGGTGCGCATGTTGTGGGTACGATCCGCCAGTTTGATCAGGATGACGCGGATGTCCTGCACCATCGCCATGATCATCTTGCGGAAGTTCTCTGCCTGCGCCTCTTTCTTGTCGCGAAATTTCAGCTTGTCGAGTTTGGATACGCCTTCCACCAGCTCGGCTACGCTTTTGCCGAACAAGCGCTCGATATCTTGGTAGGTTGCCGGCGTATCTTCAATAACATCATGCAGCAACGCCGCCATTAGCGTTTCATAGTCGAGACGCATTTCCGCCAGAATACAGGCGACGGCGACCGGGTGCGTGATGTAGGGCTCGCCGCTGGAGCGTGCCTGCCCCTCGTGGGCATCACGTGCAACGATATAGGCCTGCTTGAGACACTGTATCTGGTCTTCCGGCAGATACCGCTGAATCAGCAGATTGAGGCTTTCAAACAGATACAAGGGGGACTCGTGACCTGATTAACGACGACCTTCGGCAATGGCAGTCACCGCTTGAATTTCCGCGGCTTCCTGCTCCTGTTGTTCCTGACGTTCACGCACGTCCAGAATCTGGCCGTTGATCAGGTTTTCTTCAATTTCGCGCAGCGCGATAACGGTGTACTTATCGTTTTCTTCCGGCACCAGCGGCTCTTTTCCGCCAACCTGCATCTGGCGGGCGCGACGGGCAGCGACCAATACCAGGTCAAAACGGTTACCAATTTTCTCTACAGCGTCCTGAACAGTTACGCGTGCCATAGTGTGCTACTCCAGTGGGGAAATAAAATGACTGGGCATCATACTGAAAGTGCCGTCAGTCTGCCAATAGTTTGGTGATTAAAGCGTCATGTCGAATCTTCTGGCGGCTGAGGCGCAGACGTTCGGCGCGAATAATGGTTTTCAGATCGTGTAATGCCAAATCGAAATCGTCATTCACGATCAGGTAATCGTATTCGGCATAGTGGCTCATTTCAGCTACGGCCTGCGTCATCCTGCGGGCGATAACCTCTTCACTGTCCTGTCCGCGACCGCGCAGACGACGCCCCAGTTCTTCTTTTGAAGGCGGAAGAATGAAGATGCTGCGGGCCAGGGGCATTTTTTCTCGAATCTGGCGCGCGCCCTGCCAGTCGATATCCAGAAAGACATCCACGCCGGTCGCCAATACCTGTTCGATGGTGGCGCGTGACGTACCGTAATAATTGCCGAAGACCTCAGCGTATTCCAAAAAATCATCCTCGTCGATCATGCGTTTAAACTCGTCGACGGAAACGAAGAAATAATGTTCGCCATGAACTTCGCCCGGCCTGACGACACGGGTAGTGTGTGAAACTGACACTTGGGTGTCATACAGCGGTTGGGTTTTCAGCAGCGCCTGAATCAGGCTGGATTTCCCGGCCCCGCTGGGAGCGGAAACAATATATAACGTGCCTTGAGCCATAGTGATTTCTGAAGTTGACAATGATTGGAACGGGATGCGGCGGGACGCCTGTATATGTTGCGCATTATACACATCGTTGTATGGTCAGTCGCTGGAGATATGCCCGGTCTATTGCGGCATAGAGGACGCCTTGGTTCGGATTCGCTGCGGGAGGTGCCGCAATAGCAATTGATGACGACAGCCATTGCGTCGATTCCCTGCATGCGGCTTCGCATTCTGTGGCGATAGCGCTCGTTTTTCCTGCAGAGCCGCGTTTTACTGACGACGTTTTTACGCAGGGAGAGGCGGGAATGCGTCAGGGATATTTGCCGATAGCGATATGGTCGATTGCACTTTGGGCCGGTTGTACCGGGGCTTCCATCTCTTGTCCGTCGTGGCCGGCACCGCGGGCGGAGCAGGAAATGGAACGGCTTGGGCATCAATTGGCAGTATGGGATAGGGCTTATTACGGCGCGGGTGAAAGCCAGATCGATGACCACACTTACGATCAACTGAGAAAACGGCTGGAGACATGGCAAGCCTGTTTTCACGCCGATCAAACCGCTTTTCCCATACAGTTGCCGGAAGAGGGAAAAACGCCGCATCCGGTGGCGCATACCGGGCTGAGAAAACTGTCGGAGGCTGGCGAGTTACGGCGTTGGATCGCGCAGCATCGCGGTCTCTGGGTTCAACCCAAAATTGACGGCGTCGCCGTTACGCTGGTGTATGAGCTGGGCAAACTGGTCTCCGCCGTCAGCCGGGGAAATGGGTATCAGGGTGAGGACTGGACGGAAAAAGTGCGCCGGATGCCGCAAGTGCCGCAACAATTGCCGACGGCACCCGATCGGTTGGTGTTGCAAGGGGAGCTTTATCTCAGTATGCCCGGTCATCGCCAGCAGCAGGATGGCGGCGCGAATGCCCGAGCAAGGGTGGCCGGCGAAATGCGCCGTAGCCAGCCCTCATCGCTGGCATCCCGCATTGGCGTTTTTGTCTGGGAGTGGCCTGATGGGCCGCAAAGCATGCCGGAACGTTTATCCCAACTGCGGAATCTGGGGTTTGAAATGACGGAGCGCTATACCCAGCCTATCGCCACGCTGGAAGACGCTGCCCGCTGGCGCGAACGCTGGTACCGGGAACCACTGCCGTTTGCGACGGACGGCGTAGTGCTGCGACAGGCACAGGAGCCTTCGTCGCGCTATTGGCAGAATAAACCGGCGGAATGGGCGGTGGCCTGGAAGTATCCGTTAACCCGTCTGGTGACGGAAGTGGAGGGCGTTGAGATCGCGGTCGGGCGCACCGGTAAAATGACCGTGGTACTGACGTTGCAGCCGCTGACGCTGGACGACAAAACGATTCGACGGGTCAATGTCGGGTCAATATCCCGCTGGCGGCAGTGGGATGTCCTGCCCGGCGATCAGGTCAGCATCGGTTTGGCGGGGCAAGGTATTCCCCGATTAGACGCCGTCGTGTGGCGTACCTCGGTGCGTGAACCGATGTCGGTGCCTGAAAACGTCGGTTTCAGTGAATTCACCTGCCTGACATGGCGTGAAGGCTGTCGGTCGCAGTTTATTGCCCGGCTGGTCTGGCTGAGCGGGAAGCGCGGGCTGGGGCTGACAGGTGTCGGGGAAGGGGTTTGGCAACGTCTGGTTTTGCGCGGAATGTTACCTGATGTGGTGTCGTGGCTGGCGTTGACGCCGGCACAGCTGATCGGTCTCGGCGGGTTGGGGGCAACGCAGGGTGAAAAAGTGTATCAGCAGTTTCAACGGGCGCGGCGGCAGCCACTTTCCCGATGGTTGATGGCGTTGGGGATCCCCGTTCCCCGTGCTGCGCAGGGCGCCTTGCATGGGGTGTCTTTGACGGTTCTGCAGCAGCGTTCACTGGCGGAGTGGCGGCAATTTTCGGGCATCGGCGTCGCCCGGGCTGGGAATATTCGCGATTTTTTGCATCAGCCGGAGATTGCCACACTGTTGCAGTGGCTGGTACGGCAAGGTATTGGCGCTGGCACTCTGGATGAAGAGACGTTTCGTCAGGTGGATTAAGAAGGATTTCGGCAAGTGTAAAACGAAAGATGAACACTGCCAGGTCTGCGAGGGAAACCACGCGAATTTCACGGCGGATTGGCTGATGTGGTGCAGTCTGGCGTGCTTTATCGGCATTCCGGGCGCTTTGTCGCCAATCCGCGGGCTTTTGTGAAAAAGGGATTGACGCTGTTTCAGGGGCGCAGTAATATGCGCCCCGCATTCGGTGAGTGGCGCAGCCTGGTAGCGCACTTCGTTCGGGACGAAGGGGTCGGAGGTTCGAATCCTCTCTCACCGACCATTTAAAAAAGCTCGATTTTATTATGAACTCGCACCTTACGGCTGCGGGTTTTTTTGTTTTTGAACCATCGATACTGCTGGTTTTTGAACGACGAGCCCTGGAATACGGTGAAAGCCGGTTTTTTCTTTGCTTTTGTGGGCGTATGCTCTTCTGCTTCTGCTTCTGCTTCTGCTTCTGCTTCTGCTTCTGCTTCTGCTTCTGCTTCTGCTTCTGCTTCTGCTTCTGCTTCTGCTTCTGCTTTCTTTTCTTTCAATATTTGTCGCGTCGCTGCGTTATTCCCGCTCGGGCGAATGACAGTAAGCAGTGGCTGGACGAAGGCTGAAAGCAGGATGGGACAACGTCTTAAACCCCATCCCGAAAGCGAATCATTTGAGCTGCGATAACGCCTTTTCAACCGCAGAGCGTCGTCCTTGATCGGCAATTTCGCCGCCAGGGCGCGGGGCGGCCGCTAATGCGATGTTCAGAAACCGTTTGGCTTCATCTTTACGCCCTTCTTTGAGTAAATAATCGCCGTAGAAATAGTTGGGATCGATCCCCTGGGGATTAATCGTCAGCGCAGTCTTTAGGTATTGTTCCGCTTTTGTGTTGTCGCCAAAACCAATCGGCCACCCAGGTACCTGGTAATAGAGTGCACCAAGCGTTGTGTAAGCGGAACCTTCCAGCGCTTTCGGGTTAATGGCGATGGCCTTTTCCAGCGTAGCCTTGGCCTGTTTGACCAGATCCAGCGCGCCTAATCCGCCTTTGGCGCCGGCCAGGCTACTGTTGGCGATGGCTTCCCAGATCAGGTATTCCGCTTGTGTCGGGTTAGCGGCGGCCAGTGCGTGGGTTTTCTGGCTCAGCGCGGTGAAGCACGGCTCTTTTTTGGCGGTTAGCGTTTGATATTCGCAGATTGACCATTGTTTCTGAATATCCATCAGGTTGCTGTCAAAGCCGGTACTGGCATTGGCGGCAACGCTTGTCGCCAGACTGGCGACAAGCAGCATGTTTACGGCGTATTTCATCACGGGTTCCTATTTTTGCTGGTCACGGGCGTAACGCTGAATAACGGAAAGCTGGCGACGGATAATGTTGTCCACCAGCGCCGGCAGTAAGGCATTAATCCGGACGAACAGTTTTTCCGGCCAGCCCAGCCACCGCCGGGTAGATTCTTGCTGTAACGCAGTCACAACTTGTTCCGCCACCCATTCCGGGCGATCGCTCTTGTTGCCCAGCGCCTTGTTCATGTCATTGACCGCGGCTGAATTCAGCGTGGTGTCCGTGGCGCGGGGCGCAAGATACAGCACTTTAATTCCCTGAGATGACAATTCGCGGTTCAGGGCTTCACTAAAACCGCGTAACGCAAATTTGGTAGCGCAATATACGCTGTATCCCGGATAGCCGATGCCACCGAAGGTGGAGCCGATATTCATAATGATGCCGGGATTGTTCATGCACTCCAGCATAGACTGCGTTAGCAGGATCGGTGCTTCGGTATTGAGCGCCAGCAATTGGCGGATATTGTCGTGGTTGTGATTCTCGAACAGGTTAAACGTGGACGTGCCGGCGTTATTGATCAAAATATCGAGCCGGGCGGTTTCCGGAAAACACTCCGCCAGCGCGTTGCGATCCTGTTCGTCACACAAGTCTGCCAGCAGAATATTGTGGTGGTTGGGATCCGGCAGTCGACGCAGTAGCGAAAGTAATTCGCGCTCGTTACGGCCCACCAAATACAGTCGGGCCTCTCTGGCGGCCAGCTCCATCGCCAGCGCCTTGCCGATGCCGCCACTGGCACCGGTCAGCATAATACGTTTGCCTTTGAGGTCCATAATCAGTGCTCCGTCAGGCTGCGCAGCATATCGCCGTACAGTCGGTAAACTACATGGGCTGAATGGATGATGGCGGAGCGATCGTCGCGATCTTCTACCTTGTCCATCAGCGAGGCGAAAAATTTCAGGTGTTCCTGATCCAGCGAACCGTGCGAATGCAGGTAGCTCATGGCGCTGGCGGGCAATCCCAGATTTTTTTCCAGCAACTCGGCCACACGGGTGGCGATGTTGACGCTGGTACCCTCCAATACATGCACCATGCCGAAAAGACTCATGGGGTTGCCGCGATTGATGCAGTTGTACAAAAACGCAAGCATCAGTTCGACAGACATGTGCGGCTTACTGTGACGAACGGCTTCGGCGTCTCCGCCGCAAGCCTGGATATCGTTGAGAATCCACTCCTGATGGCCGTATTCCTCTTCGATATATTCCGCGATCGCTTCGCGTACCCATTCATGACTCATAGGTAAACGGCTGCCGGCCGCCATCAATAGGGGAACGGTATGGCTGACGTGGTGGTAGGCCTGCGTCAGAAATGCGAGATAGATTTCCCGCGTAATATCGCCCTGAAGACTGGCGGCGATAACGGGTGCAGCCATCATATGACGCTGTGATGACGCGGTATCCGATTGCAGTTGTTGGTAGAAACCCATGTCTTACTCCTGAACGGCTTGCAGTATTTGTTGTTGGTATTGTTGATAGATGTCTGCCCGGCGCGGTCGACCATTGCTGGTTATCAGTGCGGGATCCATCAGATTGGTGATGATGATGCGATGAATTCTGGCGTAATCCGGCAGATGCTGGTTCAACTGAGCGATTTGTGACGCCAGTTCCCGCTCTCTGCCGGGGAACGGGTGTATTAGCGCCACATTGACAGGCAAACCGTCACCGAAGATCACCAGTCTGGCGATGGCCGGGTAGAGCGTGGCTTCGGTTTCGACCCATTCGGGGGAAAAATTGCGGCCAAATGCCGTGATCTGGACGTTTTTCAAACGGCCGTCCACATACAGAAAACCCTCATCGTCCAGATGCCCGATGTCGCCGGTAGCGATCATCTGAGCAGGAGCCTGGCTGCCGAGATAGCCCAACATCGCGGTGCCGGACACCATAATTTCATGTTGCTCCGACAAGCTGACCTGGCAGTGCGGCAGTGGGCGTCCTGCGCTGCCAGGGCGATCATTGCCCGGCGTATTCAGCGATACCACGGAACCGCATTCCGACAGGCCATAGCCTTCATAAACCGGCAAACCATACTGGCGAGCCTGCAATAGCAGGCCGTGCGCCACCTTGCCGCCGCCCACCGCCACGAAACGGAGCGTATTTATACTGGCGGGATGGTGTTGCGCCTGAGCCGTCAATAACCTGAGCAATTCCGGCACCAGCACCAGACTGTGCGGGTGCCAGAAGGTAAGCGTTTGCACCAGCGCAGTCAGATTGAACTGGCTAGAGCCGGTAAAGCCCACCTGTTTTAGCGGCAGTATGACGCTCTCCGTTCCCAGCATCAGGGGGACATAGAGCCCGGTGATATTCTCCAGCAGCGTCGCCAGCGGCAACAGTGTGAGATGGCGAGCCAGACCCAGCGACGACACCTGTTCGGCCAAGGCTTCGCTGGTGCGTTCCATACCGCGTAGACTCAGGCAGACGCCTTTGGGCTGGCCGGTGGTGCCGGAGGTATAGGTAATTTTGGCGGTGCCGTCCGGGAGCGCGGGTCGCTGCGGTGGGGTACGTCGATAAAGCGGTAGTGAGCCGATCGGCGTAGGGCACCAACCTGGGCGCGCCGGGCCGATCAGCGCATCGGCGCCGCTGCTTTCCAGTACCCATTCTTGTTGTTCGGCACTGAAGAACAGTGGCATCGGAATCAGGACAATGCCCGCTTTCAGGCAAGCCAGATCGATCAGCGCCCAATCAATACAGTTGTCTAATTGCAGCACCAGACGGGAGATGTTCTGTTCTATCAATGTGCTGGCCAATTGACGGATACGTTCATGCAATTGACGATAAGTCAGTTGCTGAGTGCCGTTATTCAGGGCGATGCGCGTCGGATTGATGCGGGCCTGACGTTCAATAGCGGTAAATAGCATCATGTTTCAGTTCCTTAAATCGAAAGGGAAATGAAGGAATCGAAGCAAACAGTGAAAGCAACAAACTGCTTTTGCTGAGCCTATCGTATCCGTGCGCCAAATCGCCCAGCATGATCCGGGGTTGCTGGGTGTAGTAACTCCCCCAGTTCTCGGCCTCACTGCCGAGCGCGTCCGGGTATGCATCGGCCAGAGGCACGGTGTCCAGGTTTAATCGGGCGAAAATATTGCGTAATTTCCGGGTGCCGGTGAACGCAATATGTTTGAACCGGTTGTGGTTCATCACCAGACAAATCGCGGCGAACATGATGCGGGCGCTGGCGCCGTCTGCGGCCGCAAAGTTGCCGATTTCCGCCAATTGATGCCGTTCGAGGGCAAGCCCTTGCCGGCTGGCAAGCTGCTCAACCGGCGCGTCCAGATAATTCTCCAGATACAGGCGCCCTTCGGTCGCCGGCATAACGCCGCAGGCGGCGACCAGGGAACCGTCATTCGCCGTCATGCCCAATTGGTAGGGCAAATAATGTGGAATGACGGCGTTGAACTCACGCTGATACGCCTGCTGCATGAAACGGCGACAGCATGCCTGCCTGTCGGACGTATCAGCCCAAAACAGATGGTACGGCACGTTGACATTCATGACGGTGTCCTACTGGATTCAATGAATGACATGCTATCCAGTCAGGATTAAGAGAGACTTAAGAGTGATAAAAAACATCAGCATCGTTGTGGCATCGGTCTCTTCAGGGGGGGAATGCGGTTGTCGGGCGTGTGGTCGGCGTTGATTGCCGCCCGGATAAAACACATGGCGGATGCGTATGAGGTGCGCTGAAATCGGGCAAGGGCCGTGGCGATCGGCTATAGTGCCAGGCTTTGTCTCTTTTGCTGGAGACGCTATTGGGATTGAACTTTGCGTTCCGCCGTGCGGCGGGTCGCCTGACGGAGAAGGTGTCATGCTCGTTGGTCGCAGTACCCCATTGATGGCAATCCTGGCTGTCATGATCAGTGCCTCGCTGGTCGGCTTGGCGCAGGGGTACTCGATTCCGCTGGTTTCCCTGAAGCTGACCGCGTTGGGATACGGTTCCGCGTTGATTGGCGTGGTCGCCGCATTGCCTGCCGTCGGAGTGTTTGTTTCTTCGCTGGCGGCGGCGCGGGTGGCGATGTGTATTCCGATTGGCCGTTTGCTGATGATATCGACGCTGGGCATGGGGTGCTGTCTGGGGCTGTCGTTTTGGCTGGATAATGTGTGGTTGTTACTGGCGCCGCGTTTTCTGATGGGTTTTTTCTGCGGGCTGATCATCGTTATCGGCGAGTCCTGGGTGAGCGGTTGTACGGAAGAGCGCCATCGCGGCGTGTTGGTGGGGCTGTACGCCACGGCGTTTACCGGGTTGCAGCTGTTGGGGCCGTTGCTGATCGCGCTTGGCGGGCCGGGCGATGCGCACGGCATGTTGCTGATTCTCGCGCTGCATGGAGTCTGTCTGGTTATCACGGCGTTGGCGTCGTTTTCCGGTGTGGCGCAGCCTGAGCAGCGACGCAGTAATCTGTTTTCTCTGGCGTTGGCGGCGCCTGCACTGGTTGTCGCGGTATTTGCGTTCGCGTTTTTTGATGGCGCCGTGCTTGCCATGTTGCCTCTGTATGGCATGGCGCATGGCTATGAGGAACGGCTGGCGGTGCTGCTGGTGACGGTGCTGTTTGTCGGCGATGCGCTGTTGCAGGCGCCGCTGGGTTGGCTATCCGACAGGCTTGGCACGGTGCGAGTGCATGTGTGCTGCGGCGGGCTGTTTGTCCTGATGCTTATTGCGCTGCCGCTCAGTTATGGTACGGGATGGGTCTGGGCTAACGTGTTTTTGTTGGGCGCGGTGGCGGGCAGTATTTATACCCTATCGTTGGTACGGGCGGGCAAGCGGTTCCAGGGCATCGATCTGGTGGCGATGAATGCGCTGTTCGGCCTGCTGTGGGGGGCGGGCAGTTTTAGCGGGCCGCTGGTGAGCGGTGCGCTGATGCAGGGGTATGGCAACGATGGGCTGATCGCGGGGCTGGTACTGCTGGGGGGGCTGTTTCTGCTGTCGAATGCGTTGCCTGGGTTACGGCGGGAACGGCTGGAGAATACGGCATACGCCGAGGGCGATTAAGCGGAGGGGGAGATGGATCGTCTGGGAGCGCTGGAAACTTTTGTCTGCGTGTATGAATGCGGTTCATTTTCAGCGGCAGCGCGCCGCATGGGTATCGGGCAGCCGGCCGTCTCCAAGGCGGTGATGCAGCTAGAACAGCAACTGGCGACCAAGCTGCTGTTGCGCTCGACCCGAGGGCTGACGCCGACCGAGGCGGGCCAACGACTGTACGAGCGGATTGCCCCGGCCTTGACCGAGATCCGTGACGCACAGGACAGCATCGTCGGCGGTAATCCGTTGTCCGGTCGGCTGCGCGTATCGGCGCCTGTCACCTTTGCCCGGTTACATATCTTCCCCCGTTTACACCAATTTATGGCGCTTCATCCCGAACTGAAGGTCGACATGCTGCTGGACGATCGCCCGGTCGACCTGATTGCTGAGGGTATCGATGTTGCGCTGCGCCTAGGGGATTTGCATGATTCGGGGCTGACGGCCCGACGTATCGCCGAGTCGCCGATGAAATTGTTGGCGACTCCCGGCTGGTTTGCCGCGCATGGCGTTCCCACCGCGCCGCCGGAGATCGAACAGCAGGACGCGATCGTGTATTTGCAATCGTCTACGCCGGAGAACTGGCTGTTCAGCCGCGGAGCCCAACAATGTCGGGTCACGCTGTCCGGACGTATTCGTACCTCCGCCGCCGAAGGGATGCGGGAAGCGGTGCTGGCGGGGAATGGCCTGGCGATTGCGTCGGCGTGGATGTTCGCGCCCGAACTGGCCGATGGCCGGGTTGTCACTGTGTTGGATGACTGGCAGATCGGCACCATGACGCTGTGGGCGGTCTATCCCGGCGGCCGCCTGACCTCAGCCCGGGCGCGGGCCTTCACCGAGTTCGTCGCTGGCTGTTTATCGCCCATCGTCTGAATTTCATCAGCTATTCCAATCTGGCATAAATCTTATGGTGTTTCCCTCTCTACAGCGCGGGAGTGAGGATGCCTATGCTGTGCCGTATTACACCGCCGGGTGGTTCGACGGCCTGCCAGTAAGGGGATTGAAAATGAGTGCGATAACGAACGATGTTGAAACCAGAGTGGGGAAACCGCTGATTTTTGCCATGGCGACCGCCAGCGGCGTCGCGGTGGCCAATATTTACTATAACCAACCGATGCTGGGGTTGATGACCGCCAGCTTTCCCGGCAGCGATGCGGCGGCGTTGATACCGACGGCGACCCAGCTAGGCTACGCCGCCGGATTGTTGCTGCTGGTGCCGCTGGGCGACAAGTATGAACGTCGCCGGTTGATTACCGGGCAGTTTCTGTTGCTGGCGCTGGCGTTGGTGATGTCGGCGCTGGCTCCCTCGGCGGCGACGCTGCTGGTGGCCTCGGTATTAACCGGCATCGGAGCGACGGTTGCCCAGCAGATTGTGCCGGTGGCGGCGGCGCTGGCATCGCCGGGGCAACGCGGCGCCGTGGTCGGTACCGTGATGAGCGGATTGTTGAGCGGTATTCTGTTGAGCCGGACGCTCGCCGGGTTGGTGGCGGACGTTGCGGGTTGGCGCGCCATGTTCTGGCTGGGTGCTCCGTTGGCGCTGGCTGGCGCGGCGCTGATGGGGGGGATGTTGCCGCGTTTGCCGGCGTCGTCCTCGCTTTCTTATCGGTCGTTGATGTCGTCGCTGCTGACGTTATGGCGTGAAGAGGCGGCGCTGCGGCGCGCCACTTTAGTACAAGGGGCCTTGTTTGCCGCATTCAGCGTGTTCTGGAGCATACTGGCGCTCTATCTCGCCAGCGGCGATCGCCCGTTGGGTGCGGCGGCGGCCGGTCTGTTTGGGGTGATCGGCGTGGCGGGGATCATGGCGGCGCCGATGGCCGGACGGTTGGCGGATCGCCTGGGGGATCGGCCGGTGATTTTGGCGGGCGTCGCGTTGACGCTGCTGTCCTGGGGCGTGTTCGGCTTGTGGCCGTCGCGGGTCGGGTTGATCGTCGGCGTGGTGTTGCTGGATTTGGGGGTGCAAAGCGCGTTGATTGCCCATCAACATGTCATTTACGGCTTGCGGGACGTAGCCAGGGGGCGCATCAACACCCTGTTTATGGGGGGGATGTTTGCCGGCGGCGCGCTGGGTTCCTCCGGCGCCATGATGGCCTGGCGGTTGGGTGGATGGCCGGCGGTGGTGCTGTTTGCGCTGGCGTTGTCGCTGGTGGCGCTGGTCGCCGCCGGACGTAACGGACGTTAAAAAAACACCCCCGCAGGGCATCGCTGCGGGGGGGGCGTTGCCAGGTTGCAGCCTGTTTTCTTAGCGACTATAGCTTACCGGCAGCAACGCGGTGCGATCGATGGCGTCATTAAGACGTTGCAGGGCCGCGTCGTATGGGCACAGCGTCCCCACTTCGGTTTGCTGACATCCATCGGTGGTGAATTCGCTGCGTAACGGCGGGTTGCCGCTGTCCAGCGGTGTCAACGCCCGGATCTGATCCAGCGATTGCGCCTGGAAGTAGATGCGCAGAAAACGCTCGCCAGACTGATTGTTGCGCCAACGCTCGAAAATCAGGCTGCCCGCCGGCGGAATATTGCCGCGCGGATATTCCGCCTGTTTCCAGGTGAACCCCAACAGGGTGCGCAACTGGGCGATATTGGTGTCGTGCGCCACAAACAGCAGCCATTTGGCGGCGGGTGGGGCGTCCGGCTGCGGTTGTGTCGACAGTGAGAGCGCGATCTGGTTCAGCAGATTGGAGGCGCCGCGACGGGCGACATAGGGCAGATCGTTGGTGAAATCATAATTGACGGTCAGCAGCGACATCAGCGCGCCGACGTCGGCCGCACTGCGGGCATTGCCGAAAGCCACCTGGCTGAGCGGCGCGTTGTTGCTGTACGCCAGACGGATGGTCTCCGCCATGTTGGCCAATGCCGCCGGGCCGCTCAGTACCGGATAACCTTTCTTGCCGTCTTTGACTTCCCACTGGGCGCTAAAAGCCGGGCAGGGTTTATTGTCGGTCTGGCAAACTGCGCGTTGTAGGCGTTCGATATCCGGTTTGAAACCGGTCTGAAGCTGGGCTGCGGTTTTGTTCTGCATCGCTTTTTGCAAATCGGCGCGAACCTGCTCGGCATCCAGCGTGACGCCGGCGTCGTCGGCGTGGAACAACGTGTCCTGCTCTTCGCTTGCCGCACCGCGGATAGTGATGCCGCAGCCGGGGAAGACGCCATCCATCAGCGCCATGGCCGTTTCCTGCGTGCGTTGCAACGGGCTGGCCCAGACAAATACTTCGCCGGAGGCTGGGCAAGCGCCGGTCAGCAGCGCGTTTTCGCGCAGATAACTGCCTTCATACTGGCCTTTCAGCACTGCGGCAGCGTAGCCGTGACCGGTCAATTCGCCATAGCGGGTTAGCCAGGTCGGCCATTCCCGACCGGTACCTTCCTGAATGGTTTTGATATTGCCTTCCGTCGGCGGGCGTACACCGTGGCGGCTGATTTCCACCACTTTTTCCAGGCTCCATGAAGTGGAGGCAGCCTGGGGGGCCAGTAGCGGCAACGAGGCCAGCAGCAGACCGGTTAATACTTTGCGCGTAAGTGACATAGTGGATCCTCAGTCAACAAATTCAGTGTTGCTATAAAAGTAAGCGAGCTCGAATCGTAGATGAATGTTTTTTCTGTATAAGAGGCGCGGGATGTTTTTCATTCTGTAAGCAATATGGCGCCGGGGCCAAGCATGACGTGGATGTTTTACGTCCGTCAATGAAAAAACAAGATATTCGTCAATGGCGAGACGGGGCGCCTGATGCCGTCGGTGGTGCGCGGTCGGGATTGATGGCATAGTCGGGAGTATTTCTCACATTCAGTTAACCTCGGATGCCGATATTACCGACTTCTGCGTGGAGTGGCTGGCTGGATCGCCGGCAAATCGCCCTTTATTTGTCTTCTATGATCGCCGCCGCGCTGTTGGCCTGGGTCTGGCCGCCTCCAGACGGGCTGGCTCAGGCCATCAATCCCGCGCTGGCGCTGATGCTGTTTGCAACTTTTCTGCCATTGCCGTTGTCCCGACTGCGACAAGCGTTGAGGCATCGCCGTTTTTTGCTGGCGCTGTGCGTCGCCAATTTCATTGCCGTACCGTTGCTGGTGGCTGGATTATTGCACTGGGTGGCGTTGACGCCGGTGGTCGCGATCGGCGTGGCGATGGTGCTGCTGTGCCCCTGTGTGGATTACGTGGTGACTTTTTCCGGGCTGGGCGGCGCGGATTCGCGTCTGCTATTGGCCGCTACGCCGTTGCTGCTGTTGTTGCAAATGCTGTTGCTGCCGGTATGGCTGACCCTGCTGTTTCATGATGCGGCGATCGCCGTCAGCGGCGCGCCGTTTCTGGCGGCGTTTCTGACGCTGATTGCGTTGCCCCTGGGGTTGGCCGGGTTGTGCCAGCGCTGGGGCAACCGTTCGCCGACCGGCGCGCGCATCAACATCTGGCTCGGTATACTGCCGGTGCCCGCCACGGCCGTCGTGCTGGTACTGGTGACGGCGTTTGTGACACCGCAGTTGGCGATGGCGGGGCAAACCGTGCGACAGGTTCTGCCGGTCTATCTGTTGTTTGCCATGGCGATGCCGGCGGTAGGATGGATGGTGGCGCGGGGGTTCGGCCTAGATGCGCCCGCCGCTCGTGCGATAGTGTTCAGCGTATCGACCCGCAATGCGCTGGTGATTTTGCCGTTGGCGTTGACGGTGCCGGGGGCGATGCCGCTGATGCCTGCGGTGGTTGTGACGCAAACGCTGGTCGAGTTGCTGGCGCAGCTGGTGTATATCCGCTGGACGCCGCGGATGCGTTTTGAACGATAAAAACTGATTGGTGAGAATAACCATGCGAGCATTTAAACCGTTACGCGGGCCGGAGCGCCTGATCCGATTGGGACAATGGGGAGTAGCGCTGCTGTTTGCCTATTTCCTGATCATGATTAGCTCCGGCGTGCTGGAAGATTTGCCGTCGCTGAACGATGAGCCGGTGCGCAGCAGCTTTGTCGATCAGGCGGCGGTTGATGTGCAGAATCAGCGGATGGCGCCGTTGCAGGAGGCACGTCAGAAGCTGGATGCTGCGCTGTCGGAAAAACAGGACGAGCGTGAAACGGCCGGCAATGATTATGCCAAGGCCCGCGCCAGTTTTGACAACTGGCGTGTGACGCGCAGCAGCACTGAGCTGACCGACCAGAACCCTGAGGTGATCAAGCGTACCCGTGAGCTTGATCGGCTGTTGGCGTTGCAAAAACAGCTTGATGGGCAGCTTAGCGATTTACAGAAACAGAAACGGCAATTGCAGGCGCAAATCAGCCCCGTGACTCAGGCGCTGGCTCAACTGCAGCAGGACGCGGACGCCCGTTATATCCAGGCGATAGATCGCGCTGCATTGCAGGCCTTTTTTATTCGGCTGGCGTTTGTCGGCCCGCTGCTGGCGGTGGCGATCCTACTGTTCCGCCGTTATCGCCGCAGCAATCAATGGCCGTTTGTCTGGGGGTTCATGCTGTTTGCGCTGTTCGGCTTTTTCGTCGAACTGGTACCTTATTTGCCCAGCTTTGGCGGCTATATCCGCTATGGCGTCGGCGTCGTGCTGACGTTTTTCGGCGGCCGGGCGTTGTTGCACCGGTTGCAGCTTTATCTGGAGCAGAAACGGCAGGAGCAGACGGCCTCGCAGGAGGAGCGCAAGGAGTCCATCCATTACGAGGCTGCGTTGTCGGCGCTGGCACGCAATCAGTGCCCCGGCTGCGATCGCCCGCTGATTTTACAGAACGGCAATACGCCGACGTTTTGTATGCATTGCGGTTTGCAGTTGTTGTCGCAATGTACCGGCTGCGGTTTGAAAAAGAATGCGTTTTTCCACTTCTGCCCGGATTGCGGCACGCCGGCGAACACGGACGCTTAGCCCCGCGAGGCCGACAGACGCCACGCACGTTGCGCGTTTGCGCATGGACGGATTCGATTCGGCGGACGATGGCGCTCAGCCAGCCCGGGCTTAGAGCGTCAAGCGCATTCTGGCCAGTTCCAGCGGATGTCCGTCGAACTGCCGGGTGGCTTGTTCGAGCATGTAGGTTTTAAACCCCAGCGAGCGGTAGCAATGCAGTGCGGCGTGGTTGTGGGTGAACACCGCCAGAGAAATGACGCGGGCACCGAAACGCTGCTCGGCCTGGCGGATCGCTTCCTGCAACATGACGCGGGCCAGACCGTGACCGCGGTGCGCCCGGTCGATGAAGACCCGGCAGAGCCGACAGTGTCTGGGCTCGACCCGGCTGATTTCGATAAAACCGGCTATTTGTCTGCGATGCTTGAACAGGTAGGGGACAAACTGCGGGTTGGCCAGATGCGCTGCGATCTGCGCTTCCGTCAGAGGGAAATCATAAGTCGGCCCACCCCACAGCATGTTGAGCTCGGGAGTGTCTATCCAGCGCGGCAGCCGGTAATAATCCTGGGGCGTGAAGGCCAGCAGAGGCATGATTATTTCCCGTAACAGGCAGCGCCGGCCGCCAGATAAGCCGCCATTTCTTCCGCTGGCACCATGCCGCCGCCGGTCGCCCAAATCACATGCGTCCCCTGCTGACAGCACTGCGGGGTTAACGGTGATCGTTGCCGGTATCCCTGCGTTTCCTGCAGTAGCCGCACAAATCCCGGCGCGCCGGCTAGCGCCGAGGGTTCCAGCCGGATACCCTGCGTGATGTCCATCAGATGCAGCAGCGCATACATCTCTTCATCCGTCAGCGTGTAATAGCCATCGATCAAGTGTTGCATGGTTCGGCCGACAAAGCCGGACGGCCGACCGACCGCCAGCCCATCCGCAGCGGTGTGGTTGCCGATGCCGAAATCCTGTACCGACAGCTGGTCGTGCTGCCCGGTGTAGACGCCCAGTAACATGCAGGGCGACTCGGTGGGTTCAGCGAAAATACAGTGCACATGGTCGCCGAATGCCAGCTTCAGGCCGAACGTGATACCACCGGGCGCGCCGCCCACGCCGCAAGGCAGATAAACGAACAACGGGTGCTCTTCGTCCACAACCCGTCCTTGCGCGTCAAACTGGGCTTTCAATCGCTCACCTGCGACGGCATAGCCGAGGAACAATGCAGTGGAGTTTTCATCGTCCACGAAATAGCAGGTAGGGTCGCTATCGGCTTCATGGCGCCCCTGCGCGACGGCCTGGCCGTAGTCGCCGGCGTATTCCATAACGCGCACGCCGTGGGCGCGCAGGCGATCCTTTTTCCATTGTCGGGCATCGGCGGACATATGTACGGTGGTGTCAAAGCCGAGACGCGCACTGGCGATACCGATTGATAACCCCAGATTGCCGGTTGAACCAACCGCGACCCGGTGGCGACGAAACAGTTGCTGGCAGTCGGCGTCCAGCAGGCGGCGATAGTCGTCGCTTTCGCGCAGTAAACCTTGTTGCATCGCCAGCCGCTCGGCATGGAACAGTACCTCGTAGATACCGCCGCGGGCTTTGACCGAACCGGAAACCGGCAGATGACTGTCTTTTTTCAGTAAAACGTCAGGCGGTGTCAGCCCGTATTGCCCGGCGAGCGCATAGGCAAATTCCGGAATCGGTATCAGTTCGGATTCGATAATACCCTGGCTTGCTTCCAGCTCTGGGAACGCCTGCATGAGAAAAGGCGCAAAACGTTGCAGCCGTCGACTGGCATCGGCCACATCTGCGGCGCTTAGCGGCATATCGTGCAATGCAACGTTCAGACGGTGCGTGGCCGGATTGAACCAATTCACCGGTTGTTTATTGATAAGGTCGGTCAGCAACGGGAAATCGGTTTTCCACTGCGTCAGCGTTTTGCCATGAATGGTGTGGGACATGATATGCATCTCGTTGTTTTTACAGATTTCGTTTTCTGATGGATGAGCTGTTCGGCGCCAGTGTTTCATCATGCCAGCGTCGCTGGTTTTTTGCCTATAGGCGGTTGTATTGTTCGAAGAACTTTCAGTCGATTGGTGAGTCTTTTTAATCTAATTAAATCAATGAATTAATTTTTTTATGGTGTGACTTTGCCAATGGATATGAAAATTTTATGTCTGCAATGGTTAATTTAACGATGGGTTTAGGGGGTGTAATGGAAGTGAGGTAGCTGAAAATTTTTCCGCATCAGCAATTAGCGCGAGTTAAAAATATTCTTGGTTAGAATTTGATTTATTACTGCTTCTCGTTAATTATTCCTTTTCTATAGGTTATACCGATCGATAAGAATTTATTGTTCAATTAAGACGATTATTTTTTAGCAATAATTACGGGTATCCTGTTTGGAATATAAAGATAACTCCTGTTTTATGGGTTTATTTTTGCGGCAGTGCCGATGGCCGGTTAAGTGCGATGAATAAATATCTGCAAACAAGAATTCGTCGCCGTCTGGTACAAGGGGTTTTGTCGATTATCATGATTGTCATATCGGTTATATCCGGCAAGTCGATGTACTGACCAGGCTGCATTCCCACTGATATAGAGGGCGCTTTTGGGGGGAATAACAGTACACTTTTCATGGTCGTTCGATCTTGCCGTTTTCTTATCGTCACTCATCACCGTCGTATTCCCGACAGATTTTCCACCATAGTTGTATGAATGCGGTGAACGTGATTGAGCGTCGTTTTCCCAGCCTGGCGTCACAAGTTGTTTTCCCTTGGTTTGTAGTAAAAATAATGTTAAGGAAAACATGTTGTTAATGTGAAATGTCAAACAAAATAAGCAGAGGAAACGGTATTATCCTATGTTTTGGCGTCAAATTGGGTGGTGACGTAGTGCTTGTTTTTACAGCGATGATCTTCGGTGGAGATAAGAGAGATATTCCGGCATTATTTCCAATTTCCAGCTCTCGGGATAAGCGGGCGATGTCGGATGTGGAGTTTTCTTATTTCGGCAGTGAACAGATTATCGATAAATGATTTTGCCTACATGGTATTTTTATAAAACACAAATAAATATTACTGATTATTAGCTATTGTTCTTATTCGGTAAACATCATGACAAAAGCGTGATAAGTATCCAAGAAAAGAAATGAGATCTTATTTAATCGGCCGCTACGTGGATGTATTTATCAGAATGATGGCGAATTAAACGTCTTTAGCTCAATATTGTTCATTTTTTTTTATGTTTCTAAGAGATTTTCAGACGTTAAGAGCCACAATCTATTGTGAAATAAGGATCTCACTATTAGTGGAGTGGAGGCGAAAGAATGGAATACTTAACGATTCCTGATAGTGAGCAGGTGTTACTGTCAGCGCTGGAACAGTCGATAATCGCCGTTGTCCTTATTAATGATGCTGGCTGCGTATTGCTGTTTAATCGTGCTGCGGAAATCCTCTGGGGGTACGAACGTCAGGAAATGCTGGGCCGTCCCGTGGTGTCTTTGCTGGCACCGGTTTGTCGTCCGGCCTACCTAGATGCTATCCATGGTAATCAGGATGCTTCGACGGCTGGGGCGAAGACGAAGTGTGAATGGTTGCTTGAGCGCAAAGACGGCGGCCAGTTCTGGGGCAGGCTACCGCTGTCGAAGGTCGAGGTTAATGGCCGGGCGTATTGTATGCTGATGGCCTGGGATGTTTCCCTGGATGTGGAAGCGCGTTGGCAAAATCGCCTGACGATGTTGGCGATCGATAATGCTGAACGTCCGGTGATGCTTTTGGACAACGCCTGCCGGGTGATCAGAGTCAATTATTCGTTCAGCAGGTTGTACGGTTACGCGCTTGAAGACATCGTCGGTAAAACGTTGGACAGCATCATGTCATATTCCCTGGATAATCAGGATAGTGCCGGGAAAAAGATGTCTGTCATGTGGGGGCGCTCAAGGGGGCAGGCCGAAGTGGCGATCCGCTGTCGGGATGGCCGGGAGGCTTTTGGGCGAATGGCGAGCTCGCCGTTGATCGACGACGAAAACGACGAATTCTACGGGTATTCGATCAACGTTATCTCCGATATCACCGAGGAACAGCAGTTCCGCAGTCTGGAGCGCGATATTCTTGGTGCGCTGGTGAGCAGCCTGTCGTTTGCCGAACTGGGCGATTACATCTGTCAGCAGGTATCGGAGATTGTGCCGGATGTCATACCGTCCATCATGACTGTCGATCATCGCGGCATACTACGGCATTGGTCGGCTCCGCAATTGCCCGATGCTTACAACCAGCAGGTTTCCGGCATGGCGATCGGCGATGGTGTCGGCAGTTGCGGTACGGCCGCTTGGCGCGGTGAACCGGTCGTGGCCGCCGATATCGAGCATGATGCGAGTTGGACGATGTTTTCCCAGATACCGCTGGCGTATGGTTTACGCGCCTGTTGGTCCTATCCGATACGGCGGCGCGACCGCAGCGTGGCGGGAACGGTTGCATTCTATTCCCGCGAACTGCGGCAGCCGACGTTGTTTCATGAACGCATCATTGATGCCTGCACGCACCTGTGCTCGCTGGCGATAGAGCAGGAAGAGAATCGACAGCGTATGGTTCAACTGGTGCAATACGACCCGCTGACCGGCCTGCCCAATCAATACCATCTGCAACGTTATCTCGATGACATCCTTTCCCAGCAGCCAACAAGAGAAGTCACCCTGTTTTCCGTCGGTCTTGATCGGTTCAAGGATATCAATGAAGCCTTTGGTCATGCAGCCGGTGATAGGGTGCTGGTGGCGGTAACGCATCGTCTGCAGGCTTTTTTGCGTGCAGGCGAGTGGCTGAGCCGGCCGGAAGGCGATCGTTTCGTGATCGTGGCGCCGGACTGTTCAGCGCATCGGGCATCGCTGATGACGGAGCAGTTACGTGAAACCATCAACCAGCCGGTCGAATTGGATGGGCACCGGTTGAGCCTGTCGGCCAGCGTGGGGATCAGCCACTATCCGGAGGGCGGTAGTAATCGTGAGACGTTGCTGGATAACGCGAAAGTTGCGATGTATCGCGCCAAAGAAGCCGGCGGTGGTTATCAGTTTTTCAGCGCCGACATGAATGTGGCTGCCAGCGAGCGGCTGCTATTGGGCGGTGCGCTTAAACGCGCCATCAATAATGGCGAGCTGGAGCTTTATTATCAGCCCCAGATTCGGTTGGACAGTGGCGAGTTGTACGGTATGGAGGCGCTAGCCCGCTGGTACGACCCCGTCTTCGGCAATGTCCCGACCAGTAAATTTATTGCGCTGGCGGAAGATATCGGCGAGATCGAAGCCCTGAGTTATTGGGCGTTGTGCGAGGCGTGTCGTCAGCTGTCGTTGTGGGATCTCGCTGGGGCGAGAGTGCCGGTGGTCTCGGTGAATTTTTCTCCGCTCTGTTTTCATCGCGATCTGCCGGAGACGATCACCTCAATCCTGCAAAATTTTTCCCTGACCGGCGAGCGCCTTACTATCGAGATTACCGAGAGCGCCGCGATGGCGCTGACGCCGGATATGCTGGCTGTGGTGCATCGTATCCGCGCCAACGGCATTGGTGTTTCGATTGATGACTTCGGTACCGGTTTTTCCAATCTCTCTAATCTGGTGAACCTGCCGGTGACTGAAGTCAAAATCGACCGTAGTTTTATCGACAAGTGTGAGTCCGAAGAGCGTCTCCAGGCGTTGGTTGAAGCGGTGGTCGGCATTGGCCGCAGCCTGAAACTGGAGGTAGTGGCGGAAGGGGTGGAAACCGAAGGACAAAGCGCGTTGATCGGCAAACTGGGCGGTCGTATTGCACAAGGTTATCTGTTCGCCCGCCCGATGAAAGCGTCGGATGTGCCGGGGTGGCTGCAGGAATATCAGGCGGGAAAACATCGTCTGGGTACCGTGCAACCCCCTGATGCGGATGCTTAAGAACCGTGGGCCGGTGGATATTTATCTTGCGGTATCAATGCTTGCGCGCATGCCCAGGCAGAGCTCCAGGCCCACTGAAAGTTGTAGCCGCCGAGCCAGCCAGTGACATCCACCACTTCACCAATAAAGTAGAGGCCTGGTACGTTGTTGACTTCCATGGTTTTTGACGACAACTCGCGAGTATCCACGCCGCCCAGCGTCACTTCCGCCGTCCGGTAGCCCTCGGTGCCATTGGGTTGGAGCTGCCACTGTTGCAGCGTAGTTTCCACCTGAGTCAATTGCGGTTTGTTGAGCTGTTTCAATGTGATATCCGGTAGTTGCTCCAGTGCTTGCAGGCTTTCCACTAGCCGTTTGGGCAACCACTGCGCCAGGGTGTTTTTCAGGCTCTGGTTGGGATGTGCCTGGCGTTCCGCGTCCAGCAGGGCGGCCAGATCCTGGCCGGGCAACAGGTTAAGGGTGATGAACTCGCCCGGCTGCCAGTAACTGGAAATTTGTAAAATGGCTGGGCCAGACAGCCCGCGATGTGTGAACAGCAGATTTTCACGGAATGTTGTGCCGTCTTCGGCGCTCGCCACGGTAGGTACGGACACGCCGGAAAGCGCCTGAAGCTGTTGCAGCAACGGTTTGTGCAGGGTCAACGGCACCAGCGCGGCGCGGGTTGGCAGGACATTCAATCCAAACTGCGCCGCCAACTGATAACCGAATGGCGATGCGCCCAGCCCTGGCATAGAAAGCCCACCAGTAGCGACAACCAGTGACGGCGCCGCGACTTGTCCGCCGTTCAGCCCGATAAGAAATTGATCGGTTTTTTCCACCGACAGCACGTCGCTGCGCATGCGTAGCGTCACCTTGCCGACTTCGCACTCCTTTATCAACATATCGACAATGTGCTGCGCGGAGTCGTCGCAAAACAGCTGACCGAGGGTTTTTTCGTGGTAAGCAATACCGTGCCGATTCACCAGATCGATAAAATCCCACTGGGTGTAACGCGCCAACGCGGATTTGCAAAAATGCGGATTCTGCGACAGATAGGCGGCGGGTTCCGTATAGAGGTTGGTGAAGTTGCAGCGCCCGCCGCCGGACATCAGGATTTTGCGGCCCGGTTTTTTACCGTTGTCGACCAGCAGTACCCGCAAACCGCGCTGGCCCGCTTGCGCTGCACAGAAAAGCCCGGCTGCGCCCGCGCCGATGACGACGACGTCGAACTGTTCCACTTCACTTCTCCCATTGACTGATTTTTGGCTGAACCCCGCGGTCGGCGGTCGGCCATTATAGGCGCTGTTGCGGCATTATGCGCAGCCAAACACGCTGGGAAGCGGGCGACGCCGCGTTATGGCGCAGGCATCGGCGCGTGGTTACAAAATGCAGGATTTGGTAATAAAGAATAATGCGTTGATTTTCATTAAGTAACGAAAAGGCGTTCGCGAAAATGACGCAAATTAAGTCAAAATAATGTCATATTTTGCTTTTCCAGACCCCCGCTTGTCGCGGATAATGCGCCGCGTTCATGACCACTAACTGGCCTAACACTTATGCTACATTTATTTGCCGGACTTGATTTCCACACCGGCCTGATGTTGATCCTTGCCTTGCTGTTCGTGCTGTTCTACGAAGCGATTAATGGTTTCCACGACACCGCCAACGCGGTGGCGACCGTCATTTATACCCGAGCTATGCGTGCTCAATTGGCGGTTGTCATGGCGGGGCTGTTTAATTTTCTGGGCGTATTGCTGGGTGGGCTAAGCGTTGCTTACGCCATTGTCCATCTGCTCCCCACCGATCTGCTGCTGAATGTCAGCTCCGCACATGGACTGGCGATGGTGTTTTCCATGCTGCTGGCGGCGATCCTCTGGAATCTCGGTACCTGGTATTGCGGGCTACCGGCATCCAGTTCCCACACGTTGATCGGCGCCATTATCGGCATCGGTCTGACCAACGCGCTGGTTAACCACACCTCGGTGGTGGATGCGCTCAATATTCCCAAAATGGTGAGCATTTTCCTGTCGCTGATTATTTCACCGATTGTCGGGATGATCCTGGCCGGATTGATGGTGTTTGTGTTGCGCCGTTACTGGAGTAATACCAGGAAGCGTCAGCGTATTCACCTGACGCCGGAAGAGCGTGAGAAGCAAGATGGCAAACGTAAACCGCCGTTCTGGACACGTACCGGGCTGATCCTGTCGGCGGTGGGGGTCAGTTTTTCCCACGGCGCGAATGATGGTCAGAAAGGTATCGGCCTTATCATGCTGGTGTTGATTGGTGTGGCGCCGGCTGGGTTTGCCCTGAATATGAGTGCTTCCGGCTATGACATCAGCCGTACTCGCGATGCCGTGATCAACCTGCAAGAGTATTATCAGGCGCATGGGCAGGCGTTATCGCATGTTATCGACTTGTCTGCGCCCGTAGCGCCGGGAACGGCCACGGTGGCTGGCGCGATGCCGGTTGTCGGCACGCCGGATTTCCATTGTGATAGCTCCCGCGTCATGATTGCCATTGAACGCACAATGGGCCTGCTGGGCGGCATCAAAAGCTATGACGATCTTTCCGGCGACGACCGTGCGCGCTCCCGCCGCCTGTTGATGTGTATTTCTGATAGCGTTGATAAAATCGCCAAACTGCCGGAAACCAAAACGGACGACAAACGTCTGCTGAAAAACCTGCGCGACGATTTACTCAATACGGTGGAATACGCGCCACTATGGATTATCGTGGCTGTGGCGCTGGCTCTGTCGTTGGGCACTATGGTGGGCTGGAAACGTGTCGCCATCACCATCGGCGAGAAGATCGGCAAGAAAGGCATGACCTATGCACAGGGCGGTGCCGCTCAGGTAACGGCGGCGCTGTCCATCGGTATTGCCAGTTATACCGGTATGCCGGTATCCACAACTCACGTACTCTCCTCTGCGGTAGCCGGCACCATGATTGTTGATGGCGGTGGCGTGCAAGGGAAAACCGTAAAAAGCATTCTGCTGGCGTGGGTATTTACGCTGCCGGTTTCCATGGTGCTTTCCGGGGTACTGTACTGGATGGCGTTGAAGCTGATCTGACGTATGTTGTGCTGTAGCGAACAAAGAAGAAAAGGCGACCTTGCGGTCGCCTTTGGCGTTTTTACAGTTATCTACGATAGAAAGCTAATGAAGGGAATCACGCCTGAATTCTGACGTCGAAGCCGTGCCATCAGTGCCAGATCGCCATCGCGATGAGACTGATAACAATCAACCCGCAAAGGGCTGAGGTCAGAATGAACTGACCGCGTACCCGTTCGCAACGGCGGATGAACTCCGGGTCGTGATGGTCAAGGTAACGTTGTGTGTAGATGTACCGCACCAGTCGAAGCTGTTTGCTGGGTTGACCGTGAGAGGTAAAGAAGCCACCACCATCGACATACTGGTACAACAGTGGGTCACAGTCTCGCAGCACCGTGAGCAGTACGCGCAACGAAGAGTAATATCGCGCCATGTTGATGACACAGACGACACATAAGGCCCAGAAAAGCGCAAATGTATTAATCATCATGCTCCCCTCCCGGTTTTTATCCATTAGGCACATGGATGTGTCGGATCCCGTTGACAATATGCCTGTGGATATTTATGCCACACGTTGTTTACGCGATGTTATCCGGCTGTCGCCTCACGAAGGGCGAGGACGCATGCCTTATTCTCTTACCTGCATCTTCCCTTTTCCTGAAGCGTTCTGCCGGTAACGGCAGGGAAGCGCCTCAATCTTCATTGTAGAAGAGCCACTCGCCTTTTTTCCATTCAATCATCAAGGTTCGTGCAGAACTCGTTGCCTGAAGCCGGGGACGTCCTTATGCCGCATTGCCGAACTGGCGTCCCGTATTTTTCAACTACACTAATAAGACTCGCATCCGGCAATGACGGTTTCATCGAGTGATTGCGGGAGTGCGGTCTTCAGGCGGAGAATCCGTGTCGATAATGTTTTTATCGGCGCAGTATGACGGTAACTTAAGGTTGTTGACGGCGGATACCGACGCCTTCCGGGCCAATCGCGAATATGTGCGGCGTTGTGATCTGCTGAACATAACCCTGAATTTCATGGGTGTTATGATAATTCCACCATTCGGTGTCAGATTGGCAATATGAATATCTGCTGACCCTACCAGTTAGTCGTTACAGAAGGAGCTTAACTATGGCTTACAAACACATCCTTATTGCGGTTGATCTGTCGCCGGAAAGTAAGGTGTTGGTTGAGAAGGCGGTCTCCCTGGCGCGGCCATATGATGCAAAAATCTCTTTAATTCACGTGGACGTGAATTATTCGGATCTTTATACCGGGCTGATCGATGTCAATTTGGGCGATATGCAGCAACGTATTTCCGAGGAAACGCATAATGCCCTGAAAGAGCTTTCCGACAATGCCGGCTATCCGATAGCGGAAACGCTGAGTGGCAGCGGTGATTTGGGGCAGGTTCTGGTAGACGCGATCCGCAAGTATGGCGTCGATTTGGTGCTATGCGGTCATCATCAGGATTTCTGGAGCAAGCTGATGTCTTCCGCCCGCCAGCTCATCAACACCGTACATGTTGATATGCTGATCGTTCCGTTGCGGGATGATGAGGAATAACGCTCTCAAATTGTAGACGCAGTCTCAATAATTAAAAAAGCATGGCGTAAGTCATGCTTTTTTATTGTCAGCCTTAAACCACCTCCTCGGGTGGTGGTGATTGCTGATGCCGCCAGGCGATGGTGGCGAGCCGCCGCGCGAATACCAACGCGGCGGCTTTCTCTCATGACAGCCGAAAAACCTGCACTAACCGGGTCAACTGCCCGGCCTGATCTTCCAGCGAGGCGGCGGCGGCAGTGGCTTCCTGTACTAGCGCGGCGTTCTGCTGGGTCACGCCGTCCATTTCGTGAACCGCTTGCGTAACCTGGCTGATGCCACGGGATTGTTCGTCGGACGCCGCTACGATCTCTTCCATAATGTCTTTAACCGATGTCACTGCCGCGAGCATGTCGCGCATAGTGACGCCAGCATTTTCCACCAGACCGACGCCTTGCTCGACGCGCGATGCCGATTCGCTGATCAGCGTCGTGATGTCTTTCACCGCATTGGCGCTACGCTGCGCCAGATTGCGGACTTCGCCGGCGACTACCGCAAAACCGCGCCCCTGTTCGCCGGCGCGGGCGGCTTCCACGGCAGCGTTCAGCGCCAGAATATTGGTTTGGAACGCGATACTGCTGATGATGCCGGTGATTTCACTGATTTTCCGCGAGCTTTCGTTGATACCGCCCATGATGTTGACCACTTGTGAGACGATTTCATCGCCGCGCTGGGCAATTTGCTCTGCGTTATGGGTCAAACGGGTGGCGTTGTGCGCGTTGTCGGCATTTTGTTTTACCGTGGCAGTGATTTGTTCCATGCTGGCGGCGGTCTCTTCCAGCGCGGCTGCCTGCTGCTCCGTCCGGGCGGCGAGATCGACGTTACCGGCGGAAATCTCCGCCGCGCCGTGGCTGACCGATTCACTGGAGTTAAGCAACTGCCCGGCAATCTCCTGCAACTGCTGCTGCATTACCGCCATAGCATAGAAAATGCTGTGTGTATCGCCGGGTTGTACCGGGATGGCGTGGGTCAGATCACCTTGGGATACTCTTAGCGCGATTTCCGCTGCCAGCACCGGTTCTCCTCCCACAGGGCGCAGCACTTTGCGGGTAAAAACGAGGGAAATGACCAGCGATACCGCCACAATGCTCAGCACTGCCATGATCAACGCAATATTGCGCTGTTTGATGGCGTTCGCCATCACGACATCCACCGGTACGGTAATTCCCAGCATCCAGGGCGTTCCGGTATTGCCGATATTGACCGGGCTGTAAGCGTTCATCATCCAGGTGTTGGTGAACGAGTTGAAGTGCTCGCTGTTATAGGTTTTGCCCGACGTAATGCTATCCATCAGCGGCTGATTGCCTTCCAGTTTTTTGGTGATCCGGGTTTTGTCCGGGTGGGACAAATATGCGCCGGAAGGGGAGAACAGGGTGGCGTAGCCCGTACCGTTAAACGGTTTGAAACTGCCGACCATCTGTTGCAGCGTTTCCAGCGAGAAATCGGCGGTAGCGGAACCGTAGAATTTGCCGTTAATCATGATCGGCACCGCGATAGAGGTCAGCAGCACGTTAACGCCGTTGTAAGGATAGCTGTATGGCTCAAGTACCACTTCTTTTTGCAGCTTGCGCGGCAACAGATAGTAATCGCCGCTGCCTGGGGTTTCGTAGTCGGTCAGATTGTGGATTGCGATGTTTCCCGCGTTGTCGCGGTCGACATATTTAACGAACCGGCCTTTGGGGTCTTGATCCGGCTGTGCGGCGTATTGCTGGTCTTTACCATCAAATGCATCGGGTTCCCATGCGAGTGACATCGATAGCAGTGATGGATTATTTTTGAGCGCATTTTTCAGCAAATTCTCGGCGGTAGCGCGGTCTGGCGATCCTTCGCTGCGTAAAGTCGTCACACTTTGAACCAGGTTGCGAGCAGTGAACAAGGCGACGTCGATTTGGCCCTGTACCGCATACGCATTGGTTGTTGACATTTGTTCCAACAGTTGTTGGGCGCTGGCTTTTTGCTGCTGGCTGCTCTGCCAAATGAGAAAACCAAGCACCACGGCGAAACCGCACACGATAGTGAATATTGTGGTAATCAGCACCAGCGCTCGGGTCGAAAGCTTGTTCCTGTTGGCGGCAGATATCGGCGCGGGCGCGTCGGCAGAGTAGTGGGTTAAGGCATTGGACATAAATACACTCCCGTAAGGAAGACGATTCAAATAAAGCGGCGAGTTGCGATGTAATATAAAGATGTTTTATTGAAGTAATTTTTATATGTGAAATAAATCACACTTTAAGGCATCGGCATTTTGAGGGGTTTCTTTAACCAATAACTGAAATTGGTTAATCGGGTTTTTTATGGAGTTCGGCGGCGAAACTGCGCTAGCATGCGGTAAATTCATCGGGGAGTGGTAAAAACGATGGCAATAAAACTGATTGCAATTGATATGGACGGTACCTTACTCACACCGCAGAATCAGATATCGCCGGCGGTGAAGCACGCGATTACTGCTGCCAGGGAAAAAGGGGTGTACGTCGCGTTGGCGACTGGTCGCCCTTTCATCGGGGTTAAGCGCTACCTGAGCGAACTGGCGCTGAGACAAGACGGGCATTATTGCATCACCAATAACGGCGCGCTGGTTCAGCGTACGCTGAACGGCGACTGCATCGCGCAGACCACCCTCAGCTTTAACGACTATCTCTATTTTGAAGCCATGTCCCGCGAGTTGAACATCCATTTCCATGCGCTGGATTTCGATTACGTTTACACCGCCAACAAAGATATCAGCGCTTATACCGTATACGAATCACACCTGACCGGCATGCCGCTGAAATACCGGGCCGTTGAGGAAATGAACCCTGGCCTGCGTTTTCCCAAAGTGATGATGATTGATGAGCCCGAGCGGCTGGATGCTGCCATCGCCCGCATTCCACAGCAGGCATTCGAACGCTATACCATCATGAAAAGCGCCGCCTATTACCTGGAGATTCTCGATAAACGGGTCAACAAAGGGGAAGGCGTCAAAATGTTGGCGGAGCACCTGAACCTGAACCGTGACGAGGTTATGACACTGGGCGATCAGGAAAATGATCTGGCGATGATTGAGTATGCCGGGTTGGGGGTTGCGATGGGGAATGCCATCGAATCGGTCAAGGCGGCCAGTCAGTTTGTGACCCGTTCCAACAGTGAAGACGGCGTAGCCTATGCGATTGAGAAGTTCGTATTGAATGCGGTGTAACCTGCTGTGCCTTTCTTCTTTGCGATAGCTCGCCGTTAGCTGGCAGACCGTGGGGGTTCATACCTCCCGTCGCCACGCTTCACATCATACAGAAATAAAAAACCCCGGTTTCGGACACAGGAAAACCGGGGTGAGGGTTGAAGCACCGGGCGATTATTTGTAGATCACCGCATTGCCGTGCAGGGTGTCGTCGCCGCCGGCATAGGTGATGCTGTAGGCGGAGGCGCCGGCTTCGGTGGCTTTGCTGGCCAGCTTCGTTTCCAGTGAGCTCAGATCGTGAGCGGTTGCTGAAACGGCGCCGATTTTCTGTAATTGCTCAGCTTGTTCATAATTTACGGATTTCGCTGCGAATGATCCGAATGAAACGGTAGCGAGTACAGCGGCGATAGCGATGGTGTTTGCAGTTTTCATGTTGTCTTTCCTCATAACCGGGTTGTCGGGTGAAAGGCGTTTGTCCTTTCGATGACGCAAAGATTACGCCTGACTGGCCTTCGTGGAAAACGGAGGTTGTTGAGGCTATCTTTCTATTTTTTTGAATGAAAATACAGTCAGGTTTTGTAAACAACTTAATGATTTTTATTGTTTTTATCTTTTTTTGAGCGTTTTTTTATGATGTGCCAATTAATAACGTCATATTTGGGAATCTGTTATGAATAAAGAACGACAGTTAACGTTTGATACCGTTTCACATCAGTTAACCAATATTAATATCTGGACAACTGACGGTAACTGGGTGATTTACGATGTAAGGCCGCATGGATCTTTGTTTACAGGTTTGACCATTGAAAAAATCCATGTAGAGACGGGTCAGCAAACGGTTATCTATCGTGCTGGACAGGGGGCACATGTGGGAGTGGCGACCGGTAGCCCGATACTGCCGCAGCGTTATGTATTTATTCATGGGCCGGAGCATCCTGATGAACACTGGCAGTACGATTTTCACCATCGCCGCGGCGTTATTGTACAGGAAGAGACACCTGAGCAGGCTGTGACGCTGGATGCCTGCGTGATCACCCCGCCTTATCCGGCCGGCGCATTGCGCGGAGGAACCCATGTACATGTTTTCAGCCCGGACGGCAGCCGGTTGAGTTTTACTTACAACGATCACGTCTTGCACGAGCGCGACCCGGCGCTGGATTTGCGCAACGTCGGCGTTGCGGTGCCGCTGCGGCCGGTTGCCGCCCCCGGACGGCATCCTCGCGAGCATGACGGTAGCCATTACTGCGTACTGGTCAGTCGGACGACGCCTAATCCATCCCCCGGCAGCGACGACATCAACCGCGCGTATGAAGAGGGCTGGGTGGGCGTGCATGGCTATCTGCGACCGGATGGCATGCGTCAGCGCTGGGCGCTGGCATTTATCGGCGACACACTGTCCGCCGACGGCGAGAAAGTACCGGAGGTGTTTATCGTCGATCTGCCGGAAAATCTGGATGATTATGCCATCGCCGGCGAACAACCGCTGGGCGGCACGGAAACCGCATTGCCCGCGCCGCCGGCTGGTGTGTGTCAGCGACGCCTGACGTTCAGCGCCGGGCGCCGTTATCCCGGCGTAGTCAATCAGCCGCGCCACTGGTTGCGCGCAGCGCCGGACGGCAGTGCGATCGCGTTTCTGATGCGGGATGACGACGGTATTGTGCAACTGTGGACGATTTCGCCGAATGGCGGGGAACCCCGTCAGGTGACGCAGAGCGCTTGGCCGGTGCAATCTGCTTTCAGCTGGCATCCCGGCGGTGAATATGTGGCGTTTGTCGGCGATAACAGCATCATGGTGTGTGAAATGGCAAGCGGTCGTGTGATCCGGCAGACGCCGCGCAGCGATATCCCGCCGGTTAGCGATGCCGTCGTATTTTCTCCGGATGGTTCCCGTATCGCCTATTTGCGGGATATTGACGGCTGCAACCAGATTTTTGTGGTGGAAGTAGCGTGGTAATGTTTTTATTTTTATGAAAAATCAATGTGTTATTTTTTGATCGCCAGCATCAGAGCAGACGATCTATCCAGATTATGTCCCTGATCCGAGAGCCTGTATTCTCCTCGGATCAGCGCGAAATAAACCCCTTCTGTTTCAATCGATTGTTTTTTATTCACCGATCATCCTCACAGTTCACATCAAAAAACATTGTCACCTTAATCATGGTTTGAATACATTGCTAACTCGAATTAGCAAAGAGGTTTGATCATGAATGACGATTGCTTCATCGGCGTGGATGTCGGGTCGGCTAGTGTCAGAGCCGGCATTTTTGACGGCAGCGGTCGGCGTCTGGCGTTCGCGGTGCGGCCGATAGAACAGTTTCATCCCCGTACCCATGTGGTGGAGCAATCTTCTACGGATATCTGGCGAGCGGTAGGCGAATGTGTGCGGGAAGCGTTGCGTTGTGCCGACATCGCGCCAGCTCGGGTGCGTTCCATCGGGTTTGACGCGACCTGCTCGCTGGTGGCGGTAGGCGCTGACGGCCAGCCGGTCTCTGTTGCGGAACAGGACGACGCCGAGCGGGACATCATCATGTGGATGGATCATCGCGCCGGCGTCGAAACCGCCGACATCAACGCCACCGGCGATGACGCGCTGCGCTATGTGGGCGGCGAGGTCAGCATTGAAATGGAGTTGCCCAAGATCCTGTGGCTGAAGCGCCATTTCCCGGCGCGTTACCAGCAAGTGCGGCGCTTTTTCGATCTGGCGGATTATCTGGTGTGGCGCGCCACCGGTACGGATGCGGCCAGTGTCTGCACCCTGACCTGCAAATGGAACTATCTGGCGCACGAAGCGCGCTTCAGCGACAGCCTGTTGCAGGCTATCGGCCTGACGGATCTGCGGGAAAAGATCCCATCCCGCATTTTGCCGCTGGGGGCATGCGCCGGCACGTTGGCGGAATCGGTCGCCCGCGATTGGGGATTGCCGGAAAACGTCGCGGTCGCCAGCGGCATCATCGATGCGCACGCCGGCGGGCTAGCGCTGGTGGGCAGCCAGCCGGAAGGCAGCCTGGCCATCATCAGCGGTACCTCCAATTGCCACATGCTGGTCAGCCGGGAAGCGGTGGACGTGCCCGGCGTGTGGGGGCCGTACTGGGGCGCGATGCTGCCGCAGTGGTGGTTGAACGAAGGCGGTCAAAGCGCGGCCGGCGCGCTGGTGGAGTGGACGCTGCGCCAGCATGCGCAGTGGCCGGAACTGACGGCGTTGGCTGAACGGCAACGGCGCAGCCCGTATGAGGTGCTGAATGCGTGGGTGGCGGCGCTGGAACAGCGCGAACCGCAACCGACCCGTCATCTGCATGTACTCGCCGATCATCACGGCAACCGTTCACCGCGGGCTAATCCCCACGCCCGCGGCATGGTAATGGGGCTGACGTTGGAACAAGGGCCGGATGCGCTGGCGCGGTTGTATCTGGCGACGCTGCAAGGGATCGCCTACGGCACCCGACACATTATCGATGCCTTGAATCAGGCCGGGCACCGCATTTCCCGGCTGGTGATGTGCGGCGGCGCTACCAAAAATCCGCTATGGCTGCGGGAGTACGCCGCCATCACCGGCTGCGATATCCAATTGGTGGGAGAGGAGGATGCGGTGACGCTGGGGGCGGCGTTACTCGGCGCGGTGGCCTGCGGCGCCTACGCCTCACTGCCGGACGCGGCGGCGGCGCTGGTGCGGCCCGGCGAACGCATTCTCGCTGATCGCACCATGCAACAGTTTCATGACGACAAGTACCGGATTTATTTGCAGATGTATGACTATCAGCAGTCGGCCTTACAGCTGATGGGGCGTAGCTGATAGCCGAATTTCCTCCGGCGCGGCCGGAACGGACACCAGGAGTAAACGATGTTGACACTGAATCTACCCGCTTCTCCCTGCAGGCTGAGCGCGGATACGCACGAGGTATTGCTGGTTACTAATGCGGATCTGCGGGAATCCGCCAATGTGACCTGTTGGCCGACCCAGCAGACATTCGAAAGCCGCTTGCAGAGTGCGCTGGAACAGTTGGGATACCGCATGAAACGCGCCCATCCGGTGCACGCCGAGCGGGGACACGGTTTCATCAGCAGCCAGAAAGAGGGCAGCGCCGTATTCGCCGCCATCGATCCGGATGCGCCGGTGATCGTGCTGTTGACCGCCTGGCAATATTCCCACCATTTGGCGCCGTCGCTGGTACATCACCGCGGGCCGGTTCTGTTGCTGGCTAATTTCGACGGTACCTGGCCGGGGTTGGTGGGCATGCTGTGTATGGCCGGTTGCTTGACCAGTCTGGGCCGTCACTACTCTCGGTTATGGTCGGAGACCTTTGAGGACGACACGTTTCGTCAGGGGCTTGCCACCTGGCTACGGGATGGCGCCGTCAACCATAAAACCGGCTATCTCCGCCCGGTGTCATCGGCTCATCCGGTGCTGGCAACGCCGGCCGGGCAGGTCGGCCGCGAGGTGGGGGAATATATTCTGCGCCACAAAGCGATCGTCGGGCTGTTCGATACCTTCTGTATGGGCATGATTAACGGTGTGTTTCCGCAGCAGGCGATGGTCGCTATCGGGATGCCGATCGAGTCTCTGTCGCAGTCGGCGCTGTTGGTTGAAATGGCGAAAGTGCCGAACGAACTGCGCGAGCGTTGCCTGCAGTGGTATGAAGAGCGCGGTATGCATTTTGAATTTGGCGTCGACGGCAGCCGTCAGTTAACCCGCGATCAGGTACTGGAACAGTGCGCAATGATGATCGCCATGGCGCGTTTTAGCGAGCGTTTCGGGTTGTCGGCGGTCGGCGTGCAGTATCAACAGGGCTTGAAGGATAGCTGTGCTGCGTCTGATTTCGCCGAAGGCGCCATCGGCAATGCGGAGCGTTTCCCGCTGCCGGACGAACAGGGCAACCCGATTCGTCCCGGCGTGGCGATCCCGTGCATCAATGAAGTGGACATGGGCAGTGCCATTCCGCAGGTGATGCTGTGGCAGTTGCTGCAAGGGCTGGGGTTGCCGGCGGAGACCACCCTGCACGATATCCGCTGGGGCAGCGAGTACCAGGGCGTTTTCTACTGGGATCTGGAGATCTCCGGCGCGGTGCCTTTCGCACATCTGAAAGGGGGTATCGCGGGTGCCACCGGTTATCGTCAGCCGCCGATGTTCTTCCCGTATGGCGGCTCCACCATTGCCGGCCAGGGCAAAGCCGGGCGCTTTATCTGGGCGCGGGCGCATTACGAAGGCACGCAGGTGGTGATGCATATCGGCACCGGTACGGCGGTGGAATTGCCGGAGGCCGAGTTTGAGCGCCGCCGTCGTGCCACTAACTATGAGTGGCCGTTGCTTAACGCGCAGCTGGACGGCGTAAACCGGGACGATCTGATGGCGGGCCATCAGAGTAATCACCTGACGGTGGCCTACGTTGCACAAGACATGCTGGCGGAGGTGCTGAAAGCGTTTGTCGCCCAGGCGTTGACGCAGGGCATCAAGGTCTGGACGGCGGGTGCCGCTCATCAACTGCTAGCGGAGTAAATCATGAGCTATGACAACCGTGAAGATAAATACACCGGCATCTGGCCGGTGATGCTGACCCCGTTCGACGATCGCGGTGAAATCGATTATCCGTCGCTGTCGCGGCTGGTGGAGTGGTATCTGAAGGCGGGCGTACACGGGCTGTTCGCCGCCTGTCAGTCCAGCGAAATGTTTTTCTTAAGCGATGCGGAAACTCGCCAACTGGTGCGTTTTATCGTCGAGCAGGTGGATGGCCGGGTGCCGGTCGTCGCCTCCGGCCATACCGCCAGCGCCGCCAGCCAGCAGGTGGATCAGCTGGGCGGGGTGGCGGAAACCGGCGTAGACGGCGTGATCCTGATCAGCAACCGGTTGGCGTTGGCCGGAGAGTCTGACGGCAAGGCGCTCGAACGCCTGCAGGCGCTGACGGCGCAGCTGCCCGCGCAGGTGGATTTGGGTATTTACGAATGCCCTTACCCTTACAAACGGCTGTTGTCGGATGAAACCGTGTCATGGTGTGCCGCCAGCAGACGCTACACCTTTATCAAGGACACCTGTTGCGATCTGCCCACGCTGCAACGTCGCGTCGCGTTGACCCAAGGGTCGCGGCTGAATCTGGCCAACGCCAACAGCCAGACGCTGCTGGCGTCTTTGCAGGCCGGGGTCAAGGCGTACAGCGGTGTGATGGCGAACTTCCATCCGCAGTTGTACGTCTGGCTGTACGAGCACTGGCGCGAACAACCGGAATTAGCCCAACGGTTGGCGGATTATCTGGGAACGGCGGCGCTGGCGGAGTTTCTTGATTATCCGGCCTGCGCCAAGCACTTCCAGCAGCAATGTGGTAACTTCACGACCCACTTTTGCCGGGTGCGCAACAGCGCGGCCTATCGTGACGGCTTCTTTCCGGAAGCGATCCGCAGCATGGTTCGGCTCGGCCAGTCGATGGAAAACGCGCTCCCTCTGTCATCGTAAGGACGGTTTTTTATGATGCTGACAACCGTAAAACAGCAATTTGTACTGCCGGCGGATCACCGTTATTTCGGCAATTGTCATGCCTCGACAATCGCCGCGCTGCCCGATGGGCGGCTGCGGGCGGCCTGGTTCGCCGGCGAAAAAGAAGGTAGCGGCGATACCGCTATTTGGCTGGCGAATTATGAGCAAGGACAGTGGCACACGCCGGTTCGCATCGCCTGGGAGGACGCTTTACCGCACTGGAATCCGGTGTTGCATCGGCAGGACGGGGCGCTGTGGCTGTTTTACAAAGTCGGAGTGGACGTACACCACTGGCAAACCCGGGTGATGGTCTCCAGCGACGACGGTGCAAGCTGGGCCGCACCCCGGATGCTGGTGCCCGGCGACAGCGCGCCGCGCGGGCCGGTAAAGAACAAATTGCTGGTGATGTCCAACGGCGAGTGGCTGGCGCCCGGCTCCGTCGAGGACGCCAGCCACTGGGATGCCTTCGTGGATATCAGTGGCGACCGAGGCGAACACTGGCAGGCGACGCCGATCCCGCTGGCCCATCAGGTGCCCGGCGATGGACAGCACGATGCGCTCTGGCAGGGGCTGGAACAAGCCGCCCTGTGGGAAAACGACCTGACGCGCGTTTTTCAGTGGGACGGCGTTATCCAACCCTCGGCCTGGGAGTCTGCGCCTGGGCGGATACATGTGCTGATGCGCAGTACCCGTGGGGCGATTTACCGCAGCGATTCACCAGACTATGGGCGCCGCTGGTGTGACGCCTATGCCACTGCGCTGCCCAACAACAACAGCGGTATCGATGTGGTTCATCTCGGCGCGGGGCGTCTGGTGCTGGTCTATAACCCAGTCACCGGCAACTGGCGTAGCCGTTATCCGTTGACGGCGGCTTATTCCGCCGACAACGGTGAGCATTGGGAAAACCTTATCGATCTTGAACAGGAGCCCGGAGAATTTTCTTACCCCGCCATCATTGCCGATGGCGACACCTTGCATGTGACCTACACCTGGAATCGAAAAAATATCGTTTACTGTGCGCTGAAATTCGGCAAACAGTCGTGATAACCCGGTAATAACCCGTGCTGCGTCGCACCCTAAGGCATTCCGTCTGGCGCAGCCCGAAAAAAACTGTACCCTACACCCTCCGCCAGCCTTGAGCCGGCGGCGTCCGGATGGTTTTGCCTGAAGGACGGTAAATTATAAAGCGAGGAATATCATGTCGATTTCCGTTGAATTATCCCGCCATCAGGCGCTTCACGATAAATCTAATATTCGCCGTGTGGTGATTTCGAGTTGGATAGGCAACACCATCGAGTTTTACGACTTTCTGCTCTACGGCCTCGCCAGCGCGCTGGTGTTCGGCAAACTGTTTTTCCCGACGGTCAGTCCAATGACGGCGATGCTGGCGTCGTTCGCCACCTTTGGCGTGGGCTTTGTGGCGCGTCCGCTGGGAGGGATTTTCTTCGGCCATATGGGGGATACCCTCGGACGTAAATTGACGCTGTTGATCACCCTTGGCGGCATGGGGATGGCGACGTTCCTGATTGGTTGTCTGCCGACCTATCACCAGATTGGCGTCTGGGCGCCGATCCTGCTGGTGGTGCTGCGTTTTGTTCAGGGCTTCCTGGTGGGCGGCGAATGGGGCGGCGCGATGCTGATGGTGGTGGAAAGCGCGCCGGCCAATCGGCGCGGCTTGCTGGGCTCCATCCCGCAGACCGGCGGTTTCTCCGGACAGTTGCTGGCGACCGCCGTGTTCGCCGCGGTGTCGGTGCTGCCGGAAGATCAGCTGATGTCCTGGGGATGGCGCGTGCCGTTCATGCTCAGTGTGGCGCTGGTGCTGGTGGGCCTGTATATGCGCCGCAAGGTGGATGAAACGCCGGTGTTCCAGCAGGTTCAGCAGCAACAGGCGAAAAGCGCCGAGCCGGAGCGTCGGCAAAGCCCGGTGGTGGAAGTCTTGCGTACCCAGTGGCGCAGCGTCTGCCTGATCATGGTGTTGCGTTTCGCCGAAAGCGTGCCGTTCTTCCTGGCAACCGTGTTCGCCGTTTCCTATGCCACCGGCCAGCTCGGGGTGCCGAAGCAGACCATGCTCAATGTGATTATGGCGACCTGCGTACTGGCGTTTCCGATGCACGCGCTGTTCGGGGCGTTGTCTGACCGGGTCGGCCGTCGTCCCATCTACATCTTTGGCGCGCTGTGCGCCGCCGCGATGGCATTCCCGTTCTTCTATCTGCTGGAAAGCGGTTCCTTCTGGTTGATGGTGTTGGGGTATGTCCTGCTGATTAACATCGCGCACAACTCGATCAATTCGGTACAGCCGGCGTTCTTTACCGAGCTGTTCGGCCCGAAAGTGCGCTATAGCGGCGCGTCTATCGGGGCTCAACTGGGCGCTATCGTGGCCGGGGGCTTCACGCCGTTCATCGCCAAGGGGCTGACTTCGCTGGATAACGAATCCTGGACGCTGGTGGCCACATACGTCACCGTCGCCGCGCTGGTGGCCGCTTTCGCCGCCTGGAAAGCGCCGGAAACCTCGCAGCGCGATATGACCAAAGACCTGTGATTTATTGATCGCGGCCAGGGAACGGCCTGCTTAAGCTGCGTCGAGTTAGTTAATCAGCTACACTGGAAATCTTTCAGTTTCCTTATGGATATCCTGTTTCATGGCGAAAACAGTTGAACAGATTGCCAGTGAGCTCAACCTCTCCATCACCACCGTTCGTCTGGTACTTAATGGAAAAGCTGAACGGTACCGCATCAGCGCCAAAACCCAGCAACGTATTCACCAGTATGTGACCGAACACGGTTACACCGTTAACCATGTGGCACGCAGCCTGAAGTTGAACAAGACCGATACGCTGGGGCTGATTGTTCCCCGTCTTTCCAACCTGTTTTTTTCCACGCTGGCGGAAAAGCTGGAAACCCGCTGCCGTGAAGTGGGCTATCAATTGATGATCAGCTGTTCCTACAGCGATCCGCTGTATGAGAACAAACTGGTGGAGGCGTTGCTGCAGCGTAATGTGGACGGGCTGTTCGTCGTGCCGTCATCCCTGCAATCGGTGCAGCACCATACGCGGGTCGTGAAGCGTCCGCTGGTGCTGATGGATCGCGATTTCGGCATCGAACACCTGCCGCTGGTGATGAGCGATAACCTGCAGGGTGGCGCGCAGCTCACGCAGGCGATGCTGGCGGAGCAACCCGCCGCACCGCTGTTTTTTATGGCGGGCGATGCGCGGCAACCGGCGATCCGCGACCGTTTGCTGGGCTATCAGCAGTCGGTGCAGACGGCGGGGTTGACGCCTCAGGTGCTGGAAGCAAGCCACAACCGCCGTGAAGACGGCATGCAGATGATGGAACAGTTTCTGCAGCAGCATGACGTGCCGCCGCCCGCGTTTATTGCGTCGTCGCTGCCGGTATTGGAAGGGATGCTGAGCGTGGTGCGGGAGCGCTATGGCTATATTCCGGCGCACATCAATATCGGCACCTTTGACGAGCATGCCATGCTGGGGTTCCTGTCGAATAAAATCTGGTCGATGCGGCAGAACGAGGACGCCTGGGCAGAGCAGGCTTTCGCGGCGATGCAGCAGGCATTGAACGGCGAGATGTCACCGCATAAAGCGGTTATTCCCATGACGCTGATCCACCGCCAGCAGGCGCAGCATCACTGACGACGGACGTTCTGCGTATCCGGCGGCGTGGAGTGGGGGGCATTGGTGGCCTGGCGCTGACGTTCGTACTCATCCAGACGATCCCGCGCGGACGTGGTGTGTTGTTCCCGGTTGGTACGGTAGTAATCGTAAGGCAGTAGCATGGTGTCCAGCATCGCGGAGAAGGGCAGGTCAACCGCCAGTGCCGGTTTCATCACCCAGCCGGTGGCGTCGTCTTCCAGCATGGTCATGCTGGCCCGGGTGCCGGAGTAATAACCGTGTTCACCGCCAGTGTGGGTCATTACGCTGGAACAACCGCTGCACGCGATGAAAATGACGCTGAACAGTACGAACAACAGTGACACACGTTTCAGTATGGCCATCATGTTACCCTGAGAAGAGACGTGGCCGGTTATCTCCCGGCTATTTTGCAAAAAATGCTCTGCGTTCAGTGTATGTGATTATTGTCGCATTGGGGATAGCGACTGTCAGGAATCGTGCATTTTTATTTCTGGATATTGAAAGTCGGAAATACGACGCCATTTTGATTATCAGGCCGACAAAGAGATATGCCGCATGCGGGTATTTCTTCCGGCTGAGGGCCTGTCCCGATGGAAGGCTGTAATGACAACCTCGCTGATGTTCAGGAGATGTGTATGCGTAACCCCGATTTTTCCCCGCTGTATCGTTCCGCCATTGGTTTCGACCGTCTGTTTAACCTGCTGGAAACGGGTCAGAACCAGAGTAACGGCGGTTATCCTCCGTATAACGTCGAGCTGGTCGACGAAAATCTGTACCGCATCGCCATTGCCGTCGCCGGTTTCGCCGAGAGCGAGCTGGAGATCATCGCGCATGACAACATGTTGACGATCAAAGGTGCCCACAGCGGTGACGCCACGCCACGCAATTATCTTTATCAGGGCATCGCCGAGCGTAATTTCGAACGTAAATTCCAATTGGCAGAACACATTCATATCAAAGGCGCCAATCTGGAAAACGGACTGCTGTATATCGATTTGGAGCGCGTGGTGCCGGAAACGCTGAAACCGCGCCGTATTGCAATCAAATAATGGTTTTGCGCGGCCGACGGCTGCGCGACATGTAAACACGTTCGCCTAACGGGGACGGCCCGGCCATGCGCGTCGGGATGCTATCTCGCTTCCAAGAAGGAGTCATGATCATGCGTAATTACGATTTATCCCCGCTGCTGCGTCAGTGGATTGGCTTTGAAAAATTGGCCGGCACCATGGGTAGCCAGGACGCGGTGGAATTCCCGCCGTACAACATCGAAAAGCTCGACGACAATCACTATCGCATTACGTTGGCGTTGGCCGGTTTCCGCCAGTCCGAACTGGATATCGAAGTGGAAGGCCAGCGGCTGACGATCAAGGGCAACCCGATCCTGCCGGAGAAGAAGGTGCAGTATCTGCATCAGGGGTTGGTGTTCAAGCCGTTTACGCTGGGCTTTACGTTGGCGGAGCATCTGCATGTCGCCGAAGCGCAGTTCCAGAATGGGTTGCTGCATATTGATCTGGTACGGGAAGTGCCACAGGCGTTACAGCCGCAGCGTATCGCTATCGGTAGCCGTTCACCCGAACGGGAAACGGTGGTGGATGCCGGACAGGCATAACCGCTGAAACGAAAAACGGGTAGCGACTGCGCTACCCGTTTTTTATTGCCTTGCGGCCGGAGCCGCTTTAGCCGATGAGAGTATCACCGGTTAGAACATCATCAGCATCCACGGATAACCGATAACAATCAGCAGTACCAGGAACAAGGTTCCGAAGATGCCGCCAAGGCGCCAGTAGTCTTTGGCCGGCAGGTAGCCGCTACCGTAGTAGATCGGGCTTGGGCCGGTGCCGTAAGGGGTGATGATCCCCATCACGCCCAAAGATGTCAGCAACATCATGCAGAAGACGGTCATGTTCATGCCGGGGATCGCGGAACCGATGGCCAGCATGGCGGGCAGCAGCGCCGTGGTGTGCGCCGTGGTGCTGGCGAACAGATAGTGCATAGCGTAGAACGCGATCAGCAGCGCGATGGTCGCGACGCTTGGGCTGATGCCGCCCAGCAGGGACGCGCCCAGTTTGCCCAGCCAAGCGATGAAGCCGACGTCGGTCAGACCGGCGGCCAGCGCAACCAGCGTGGCGAACCATACGAAGGTGTTCCAGGCTGCTTTGTTGCCGGTGATGTCTTTCCATTCCAGCACGCCGGTGAACAACATCAGCGTGATGACCAGCAGCGCCGCCATTGCTGGTTCAATCCAGGCGGTAGCAAAGATCCACAGCACCAGTGCCAGGCAGACGAAAGCCAGCAGCAGGATTTCGTTGCGGGAAAGCTTGCCCAGTTTTTCCAGTTCGCTCTGCGCCCAACGCGGTACTTCATCGTTGACTTTGACTTCAGGCGGATAGAGCCAGTAGGCCAGTAACGGTACAGTCAGAATCAGTAATACGCCCAGCGGCAGGAAAGCGATGAACCAGTTGGTCCAGGAGATGTTCATGCCGATGGAGCTTTTCACCAGCGCCAGCGCCAGCAGGTTCGGCGCCAGTGCGGACAGGAACATGGAACTGGTCACGCAAGTCGCGGTGATGGCGACCCACATCAGGTAGGAACCGATCTTGCGTGCGCTGGGGTCGTTCGGCTTGGAGCCATACAGCGGCGGCAGGTTGGAGATGATCGGGTAGATGGTGCCGCCACTACGTGCGGTGTTGGACGGTGTAAACGGTGCCAGCAGCAGGTCGGCGAAGGTAATCGCGTAGCCCAGCGTCAGTGTCCGGCGGCCGAGGTATTTCACCAGAATCAGCGCCAGACGACGACCGAACTGGGTTTTTTCGTAACCGGCGGCAAACATGAAGGCACCGAAGATCAGCCATACGGTGGAGTTGCTAAAACCGGCAACAGCCCATTTGAATGATTGCGACGCCATCTGGAATTTAGGTGAAGCCACCTGTTCAGGGCTGAAGAGTACCCATGGGCTGAACAGAGAGATGATAACCACCGAGGCGATACCGATAACGGCGCCAGGCAGCGGTTCCAGAATTAACCCCACTATCGCGCCGACAAAGATGGCAAAGAATCGCCAGGCGTGTGGTGCCAGACCTTCTGGCGTGGGAATCAATAACAGGATAACTGCCACGATGATGGGCAGCAGTAGAGATATCCCGCGTTTCATATTGCCTCCTGATGAACGAGTCCAAAATCAGTGAAAGATTTTTGCCTTAAGATCCTGTCTCTGATTCAGATGAAACAAGTATGGACGATGTTATTCTCGATACGGAATGGTGGTTGGATGTCCTCTATTTGCATCGTTTCCGCCGTCTGAGAATAAATAATTCATAATTAATTCAATTGAATCAAAAAATTAACTAACGAATTGGTTTTTATTTCCAGAAAATCGAATAAACCAACCGTATTTATTAATTACTTTTTAGTTTTTTAAGTTAAAAAACATTCCAGAGCATTTTTCGGTTTAATCAGTATTATTTTACTGTTATCTCTCGATATTTCCGACGTATTACTCCTTTTAGGTCATTATGATGCTATTTTCCCGTCGGATACCGTTGATCTCGATCAAGGAAGCCCCAACGAGCCGTGATGAGTTATTTAAAAATGGAGATGATTCGTCATTTATTGGATAACGGATGAGCGGGTACTGATAATAGTTCATCGTTCGTATCCATCGGCTTGATATTGCCGTCGGTTTTTTTATAAACGATGACGGGATTGTGGTTAATCTCAGCGAACCGGACGAATGAAAAGGTTAATATAGCGGGATAATAATACTATTCCGGAGCGCAACATGGGTAAGAAGAAGGTACCGCTGAAACTGGGTACTTCGATTATTCTGATGGTATCGGCCGTGATCGGCTCGGTTCTGCTGGTGGTTTACGCCCTGCTGTTTTTCCGTATCAGTGAACTGACGGAAACCCATCTCAAAGCCCGTGCTTTCGCCATTGCCCGCACAGTGGCGATGGCGCCCGTGGTGATCAATGACCTGAAGGATATCGGCGACCCGATGCGGGTTCAGCGGTTTTCGGAAGAGGTGCGGCGTCGCAACCATCTGCTGTTTGTCATCGTCACGGATATGGATGGGATCCGGCATTCTCATCCCGAACCGGATTTGATCGGGCGTCATTTTATTGGCGACGATCTTTATCCCGCCTTGCTGGGGCTGGAGAATACGGCGGTGAACCGTGGCGTGCTGGATCCGGCGTTGCGCGTGTTCACACCGGTGTTGGATGAGAACGGCAAACAAATCGGCGTGGTTGCTGTGGGGATTTCGTTGTCCAGTGTGCAATCGGTGATTGATGAAAACCGCTGGATCATCCCCTGGACTATCCTGTTCGGCGCGCTGGTCGGTCTGTTGGGCACCTATTTTCTGGTTAAAGCGCTCAAGCGCATCATGCTGGGGTTCGAGCCGTTTGAAATTTCGAATTTGTTTGAGCAGCGCAATGCCATGCTCAAGCAAATCAAGGAAGGGGTGGTGGCGGTGGATACCGATTTACGCATCACCATCATCAATGATGAGGCCAAACGGCTATTTAATCAGCATGATGGCGGAGAACGACTGGCGATAGGCAAAGATATCAGTCACTGGCCGGCGTTGATGAATCTGGAAAAAGTGGTGAAAGCCGGCAACCCGCAGCAAGATGAAGAGATCAATTTCAATGGCAATTTACTGCTGACCAACACCGTACCGGTGGTGGTTAATGGGGATATTATCGGCGCTATCGCCACCTTCCGCGATAAAACCGAGGTGGGGCAGTTAATACAACGCCTGACCGGCATTTCCTATTATGCGGACGCGCTGCGGGCGCAGTCCCATGAGTTCATGAATAAGTTGCATGTGATACTTGGCATGCTGCATTTAAAATATTACCCGCAGTTGGAAGAATATATTCTGAAAACCGCCAATAATTATCAGACGGAAATCGGTTCAATCATTCGCAAAGTGAAATCCCCGGTGATTGCGGGCTTTCTGTTAGGTAAAATCAACCGCGCCAGGGATCTGGGTATTACGTTGTCCATCAGTGAGGATAGCCTGCTGCCCGATACGGATGACGCGCAGGTGACGAATGAATTAATTACCGTACTGGGCAATCTGATCGAGAATGCGATGGATGCCATGGCTGGCCTGGAAAATCGGGAAATCGTCGTGACATTCCACCATCGCAATAATTGTCTGCATTGTTCGGTTAGCGATGATGGCCCCGGCATTCCATTGGATGTACAGCAGCATATTTATCAGGAAGGTTTTTCGACCAAAGGCAGCGGACGCGGTATCGGCCTGCATCTGACCAAGCAGAGTCTGGAGAAAATAGGCGGTACCATTGATTTTGAATCCGAACCGGATGTTTATACTCAGTTTTTCGTAATTATTCCTTATCAGGCAAGGCAGTTTGACCATGATTAATGTACTGATCGTAGACGATGACGCTATGGTGGCGGAGTTGAACAAGTGTTACCTGAGCCAGGTCTCGGGGTTTAGCTGCTATGCGACGGTGCCCACGCTGCAGCAGGCGCGGAATCTGCTGATGCAGCCGGATTGCGAGATAGACCTGGTTCTGCTGGATATTTATATGCAGCAGGACAACGGTCTGGATCTGTTGCCGACCATCCGTGAGTTCAGCGAACACACGGATGTGATCATCATTTCGTCGGCCAGCGATGTGTACACCATCAAAAAAGCGCTGCATTACGGCGTGGTGGATTATCTGATCAAGCCTTTCCAGTTCGCCCGTTTTGAGCAGGCGCTGACCGCTTACCGCGAAGAAGCTAATCTGTTCAAACACCGGGACTTCGTGGCGCAGGCGGATATCGATAACCTGATCCGCCGCACCAGCGGCAGCCCGGTCGCGGAGCGCAAGAAATTACCCAAAGGGCTGACCAGCCTGACGTTGCGCACGGTATGCGAGTGGATCGAGAGCAACGAGAACACCGAGTTTTCGACCGAAATGCTGGCCAATGCGATCGGCATTTCTCGCGTATCCTGCCGTAAGTATCTGATCTATCTGGCTGAAACCGGTGTTTTGGCAACCAACATTCTTTACGGTTCCACCGGTCGTCCGGTTTATCTCTACCGGTTGCTGCCGGAAAAACAGGATGCGTTGCGCCAGTATTGCGAATAATCACGGGGCCACTCGCAGTGGCCCTAAAACCGTGGTTTATCCCTTCCCTGATGTCATCACCGGCGGTTACGCTGTGTTATCCGAACGCCCGTTCGGCCTGGCTTTCTCGCATCTGAAGATGCGCATCCGTGTGAAACCGAAACATGGGCATCCCGGTGTTTTTCTGTCTCATTGGCGTATGCGTCCGGCATTAAAAGCCCATCCCAATAGGTTGTTTGCGTTGTCGGCACCCTGAATCTCCCACACGGTGTGTACGCTCCGGCTTTCGCGTGGTTCGCGTCCATCCGACGGCTCAATGGTGCTTAGGGGGCCGGCTCTGAGAGCAAGAACGATAACCAATATAAATGGTTACAGTGCGGTGGTGCGGTGTGTCGACAAGCGATGTGCGGAATGACGGTATGAAGGGCGAGAAAGAGAGGAACGTTGACGGCGGCGGGCGCCGTCAACGGACGCGGAATCAGCGCATGATCCAGCTCATCAGCAGGGTGGCGCAGATAACGGTGGATGCACCGCCGATGCGAGTTGCGATTTGTGCAAACGGCATCAGGGACATGCGGTTGGACGCGGACAAAATCGCGACGTCGCCGGTGCCGCCCAGACCGCTGTGGCAGCTGGTCACGATAGAGGCTTCAATCGGGTACATCTTCAGATAGGGTGCGATAAAGAAGCTAATCAGCGCCATGGACATCACGACGGACGCGCAAACTACCACATAGCCGACGGAGAACACGGCCACCACACTTTCCAGCGGTACGTAAAGCATGCCGAGGCCAATCATCAGCGGCCACACCAGTGAGCTGGAAACGAATTTGTAGAAGCTGTTGGCGCCGGTTTCCATACTTTCCGGAATCACACGACCGTATTTGCACATGACCGCGATCAGGATCATCAGAACCGGGCCGGGGATGTGCACAACCTTCTCGAACAAGCCGCCGACGATGAAGAAGGTGCAGATCAACAGCAGGCCGCCGCCCATCAGGTGGAAATCGATGACTTTAGGCGCTTCTTTCACGGAGAAAATGGCGTTATCGTCGGCGTTGCGCACCAGATTGCCGTTACCGTTCAGGTCGCGGCGTACCGTACCGAGGCGAGCCAGTACGCCCGCGCAGATGATGGCGAAAATATTACCCACAACCGCAGCCGGCGCTAGCTGGGCCACGTACACATCCGGCGTCTGGCCGAGAATGGACGAGTAAGCCAGCGAAAGCGGCAGAATGCCTTCGCCGATGCCGCCGCCGATGATCGGAACGATGATGAAGAAGAAGGTGTGGTAGAAGGTATAGCCGAACACTTTACCGACCAGCAAGCCGGTGACGACGGCGGTAAAGGTGCCGATGACCAACGGAATGAACATACGCACCATACCCTGAATCAGGATGACGCGATTCATACCGAGAATACTGCCCACGACCAGACTGGCGATGACGAAATACAGGAAATTGGCATCCTTCATCAGTAGCTTAACCGTATCCAGCGTATTCGCATTGAACATATGGAAATAAACCAGCACGGAAGGAACCATCAGACAAAGAATAGCGGGGCCGCCAACATCTTTAAGTACGGGAATTAGCCGGCCGATATGAGCCAGTAAAAAACCCATCGTCATAATCACGGCAAATCCACCGATCATATTTTTAGGCAGATATCCGGCATAGGCGGCAATAAACACAATGACGCCGATAGCCAGAAAAAGAATAAACGGTACAGACCCAATCTGGATCTTATTTAGGCTAAAGCCTGTTGGTGCGGAAGCGGCGAGCATATTTTCGCTCATCATTTCAGCTTTTGCATTTTTCATTATATTCACCCTGTTGTAGCGGCATGGTACAGAGAAAAGCGATCGTCCCGGCAAGCCGTTTCATCGCGTTTACGAGCGCATAGCACAAGCAATAGAAACACAACCAATAATGAGGAATTATTTATTTTTCTATATAAAATCCATGGGTAATCTAACATGATCAAATGTTAAAAATAATAGTCATAGAATACATGAATGAGAGATTTGTGAACCCGTCGGCAATTCGTTTTTAAATAACTTAATTGCCTTTTTTCTAATTAAAGTTAATTGATTGCTTCGATGGAGGGTTATTTAAATAAAAGAGGTATCCTGAAAGTGAGTAAGCAATACCTTAGCAAGGTAATTATCCAAATTAATTGAAACTTAAAAAACTTAATTAAATATTTTACTTGTTGTTGCTCCCTATTTTTATTCTTATTTTCTCCAAATCGTTTATACCCGTCATACCTCAAGTCGCAGGTGCGTTGGCTGCCCTTGCTCACCCCAGTCACTTAGTTGAGTAAGCTCCTGGGGATTCACTCGGTTGCCGTCTTCCTGCAACTCGAATGGTTTTGGGTATATACCCCGAATAATTCGAATTGCGGGACAACACGGCTGGTGTTGACCCATTAAGACCGGGCTCATTAAGCGCCTTGTCACGCGGCAAGTGAGAACACCCCGATACGCTTACTCCACGAGTGGTTTGTGGGTGTTAACGTACCCCACCCATTCGCCCGGTTGTTTGTTAATCCGATAACATACAGTGATAAGGATTCACTTCATCAGCAGACCCTGGCTACGGGAATGTCTTGCTGCCATCAACTATCGGGTTTTTTTATGATGCGTAAATAGTGAGGAGGGTGTGACAGGCATGATAGAAATACATCATGGAAAAACCAATTTTGTCAGTATTTTCACTCGTTTTTAACCTTTTTAACAATAAATAATGCTCATTAAATAACCATTCAAGACAATTTTCGTATGGTTTTTTTAAGGGAAATAATCGTAATTTTTAGGTTATTTTTGGTTTTTTATATCAATGAAATTTATTTTCATGGCTTTTAATTTCAACTTAATGTGTTTTTTTTGCCTGATTTTTCTTCTGTTTTTTTGTGATTTAGGTTTGTAAATCCTAACATGTAATATTGACGGATTTGTGATCTGTTGACACATTGATGGCGTTTACAGGGAGGAGATTGGCGGAGTACCTAGGGTGAAAACGATTACCCAGGGGCAAGGCGGCGGTCTTTTTCCACGTTGCTGCGTGTCATTCCCTCTTTCGTTATTCGCGCCTTCGGGACGATATAAGTACAGGCCGCCTCGATAAGAACAATAGGTCTGACTAAAACACACAACATCCACAATGGAGCTAACGTAGATGGCTAACTCCCTGATTAAATCAAGGGTATTGAAATTCAGCCTTGGTCTGCTGGCGCTGTCCGTAGCCGCTGGCGTACAGGCGAAAACACTGGTGTATTGCTCGGAAGGTTCGCCGGAAGGGTTTAATCCACAGTTGTTTACTTCCGGCACCACGTTTGATGCCAGCTCGATTCCCATTTACAACCGTCTGGTGGAATTCAAAAGCGGCACCACGGAGATTGAACCGGGTCTGGCTGAGAAGTGGGACATCAGTGCAGATGGCAAAACCTATACTTTTCACCTGCGTAAAGGTGTGAAGTGGCAGGACGGCAAAGAATTTAAACCGAGCCGCACGCTTAATGCGGACGATGTACTGTTCTCCTTCCAGCGTCAGCTGGACGCCAACCACCCGTATCACAAGGTATCCGGCGGCAGTTACGAATACTTTGAAGGCATGGGGATGCCGGAGCTGATCAGCAAGATCGAAAAAGTGGACGATTACACGGTTCGCTTCCAGCTGACCCGCGCTGAAGCGCCATTCCTGGCCGATTTGGCGATGGACTTCGCTTCCGTTATGTCCGCAGAGTACGCCGACAAGATGCTCAAAGCCGGCACGCCGGAAAAAATCGACCTGGATCCGATCGGTACTGGCCCGTTCCAGTTGCAGCAGTACCAGAAAGATTCCCGTATCCTCTACAAGCGTTTCGACGATTTCTGGGGCACCAAACCGGGTATCGATCGTCTGGTTTTCTCCATCACACCTGATGCCTCTGTGCGTTATGCCAAGTTGCAGAAAAACGAATGTCAGATCATGCCGTATCCGAACCCGGCGGATCTGGCCAGTATGAAGCAGGAAAAAAACATCAACTTGCTGCAGAAACCGGGGTTGAACGTCGGTTATCTGTCCTACAACGTCGAGAAGAAACCGCTGGACAACGTGAAAGTGCGTCAAGCGCTGACTTACGCGGTCAACAAGCAGGCGATCATCGACGCGGTGTATCAGGGCGCCGGCCAGGCGGCCAAGAACCTGATTCCGCCGACGATGTGGGGCTATAACGACGATGTGAAGGACTACGTTTACGATCCGGTCAAGGCCAAAGCGTTACTGAAGGAAGCCGGTCTGGAAAACGGTTTCGAGATTGACCTGTGGGCGATGCCGGTACAACGTCCGTACAACCCGAACGCCCGTCGTATGGCAGAGATGATTCAGGCTGACTGGGCGAAAGTCGGCGTGAAAGCCAAAATCGTCACCTACGAATGGGGTGAGTACCTGAAACGCGCCAAAGCCGGTGAACACCAGACTGTGCTGATGGGCTGGACTGGCGATAACGGGGATCCGGATAACTTCCTGGCCACCCTGTTCAGTTGCGACGCGGCGAAGAAAGGTTCCAACTACTCCAAATGGTGCTACAAGCCGTTTGAGGATTTGATTCAACCGGCGCGCGCAACTTCCGATCAGGCTAAACGTATCGAGCTGTACAAACAGGCTCAGATGGTGATGCACGATCAGGCGCCTGCGCTGATTGTGGCCCACTCCACCGTGTACGAACCGATCCGTCAAAACGTGAAAGGCTATGTCATTGAGCCGCGCGGCGTGCATAGCTTCAACCACGTATCATTAGATTAATCATCCGTCACGTTACGTTCATGGGTGATAGCCGTTGTGCTATCGCCCCTGTTGCTTCCTGAGAGCTTCGGTTTTCAGCCAATCAATGGGGGCGGTTCCTTCGCCCGATTAAGCCTTGTTTCGCAACAGCGTCCATGCAGGTAAAGACCTGCGGGCGTCGAGAAAGCGCCGAACCAGGCTTGCCATGATGAGCAATGACAAGCCCGATGGTGTATGCCATCGGGCGTTTTATACAGAGAGTTCGGGATATGTTGCAGTTCATACTCCGACGTTTGGGGTTGGTTATCCCAACGTTTATCGGCATCACCTTGCTGACTTTCGCTTTCGTGCATCTGATCCCCGGCGACCCGGTGATGATCATGGCAGGGGAGCGCGGAATTTCGCCTGAGCGTCACGCCCAATTAATGGCGGAGCTGGGCCTGGATAAACCGCTGTGGGAACAGTATCTCCATTACATCAATGGCGTACTGCACGGCGATTTGGGGATGTCGCTCAAAAGCCGCATTCCGGTATGGGACGAGTTTGTGCCACGTTTCAAAGCCACGTTGGAACTGGGCGTCTGCGCCATGATTTTCGCGGTGATCGTCGGGATTCCGGTCGGTGTGCTGGCGGCGGTCAAGCGTGGTTCCATTTTCGATCATACTGCGGTCAGCGTGGCGCTGACCGGCTACTCCATGCCGATTTTCTGGTGGGGCATGATGCTGATCATGCTGATGTCGGTGCACTTCAACCTGACGCCGGTGTCTGGCCGTATGGGCGATACCGTGTTTTTGGACGACGCCTTGCCGCTGACCGGTTTTGCGCTGATTGATACCCTGATCTGGGGGGCCGAGGGCGACTTCAAGGACGCCATCATGCACATGATTTTGCCGGCGATAGTGTTGGGCACCATTCCACTGGCGGTGATCGTGCGTATGACCCGTTCCGCCATGCTGGAAGTGCTGGGGGAAGACTACATTCGTACCGCCCGCGCCAAAGGGTTGAGCCGCCTGAGGGTGATCGTGGTTCATGCGTTGCGCAATGCCATGCTGCCGGTTGTCACGGTGATCGGCCTGCAGGTCGGCACCATGCTGGCGGGCGCTATTCTGACCGAAACCATTTTCTCCTGGCCGGGCCTGGGGCGCTGGCTGATCGACGCGCTGCAACGCCGTGATTACCCGGTGGTGCAAGGCGGGGTGCTGCTGGTCGCCACCATGATCATCATGGTGAACCTGCTGGTCGACCTGCTGTACGGCGTGGTCAACCCGCGCATCCGGCACAAGAAATAAGGGGAGAGACGGAAATGAGTCAAGTTACAGAGCCGGTGGTCAATGCTCCGGCGCCGATGACCCCATTGCAGGAATTCTGGCACTACTTTAAACGCAACAAAGGCGCGGTAGTCGGTCTGGTTTATGTGGCGATCATGCTGGTTTTGGCACTGGGCGCCGGCGTGCTGGCGCCGCATTCCCCGGCCGAGCAGTTCCGTGACGCTTTGCTGCACCCGCCGGTATGGCAGGACGGCGGCAGCTGGCAGTTTATTCTGGGAACCGACGATGTCGGACGCGATATTCTGTCGCGCCTGATGTATGGCGCGCGCCTGTCGCTGTTGGTCGGTTGCCTGGTGGTGGTGATGTCGTTGATCCTCGGTATCGTCTTCGGGCTGGTGGCCGGTTACTTCGGCGGTGCCGTTGACGCGGCCATTATGCGTCTGGTGGATATCATGCTGGCGTTGCCCAGCCTGTTGTTGGCGCTGGTGCTGGTGGCGATTTTCGGGCCGTCCATCGTCAATGCCTCGCTGGCGTTGACCTTTGTCTCTTTGCCGCATTATGTGCGCCTGACGCGCGCGGCGGTGCTGGTGGAGGTCAATCGCGATTATGTGGTGGCATCCCGTGTGGCGGGCGCCGGCGCATTGCGCCAGATGTTCGTCAACATTTTCCCTAACTGCCTGGCGCCGCTGATCGTGCAGGCATCAATGGGTTTTTCCAACGCCATTCTCGACATGGCTGCGCTTGGGTTCCTCGGCATGGGCGCACAGCCGCCCACACCGGAATGGGGCACCATGCTCTCCGACGTGCTGCAGTTTGCGCAGAGCGCCTGGTGGGTGGTGACGTTCCCCGGTCTGGCGATTCTGCTGACGGTATTGGCATTTAACCTGATGGGGGACGGCCTGCGTGATGCTCTCGACCCCAAACTCAAGCAGTAACAGAGGTAGAGAGATGGCGTTACTCAACGTAGAGAAACTGTCCGTTCACTTTGGCGACGAGGGGCTGCCGTTTCGTGCGGTAGACCGTATCAGCTATCAGGTGGAACAAGGGCAGGTGGTCGGCATCGTCGGCGAGTCCGGTTCCGGCAAATCCGTCAGTTCGCTGGCGATCATGGGGCTGATTGATTTCCCCGGCAAGGTGATGGCCGACCGGTTGGAATTCAACCAGCGCGATTTGCAGACGCTGTCTGAAAAAGAGCGGCGTCAATTGGTCGGGTCGGAAGTGGCGATGATTTTCCAGGATCCGATGACCAGCCTTAATCCGTGTTACACCGTGGGTTTCCAGATTATGGAAGCCATCAAGGTGCATCAGGGCGGCAACCGTAAAACCCGCCGTCAACGGGCTATCGATCTGTTGAATCAGGTGGGTATCCCCGACCCGGAAGCGCGGCTGGATGTGTTTCCGCATCAGCTGTCCGGTGGGATGAGCCAGCGCGTGATGATCGCCATGGCGATCGCCTGCCGGCCGAAGCTATTGATCGCCGACGAGCCGACGACGGCACTGGACGTGACCATTCAGGCGCAGATCATCGAACTGCTGCTGGACTTGCAGCAGAAAGAGAACATGGCGCTGATCTTGATTACCCACGATCTGGCGCTGGTGGCGGAAGCGGCGCAACACATCATCGTGATGTATGCCGGGCAGGTGGTGGAATCGGGCCGGGCGGAGGATATTTTCCATGCGCCGCGTCACCCTTACACCCAGGCGTTATTGCGCGCGCTGCCGGAGTTTGCGGTGGATAAATCCCGTCTGGCGTCGTTGCCGGGCGTGGTGCCGGGCAAGTATGACCGGCCGAACGGCTGCCTGCTGAATCCACGCTGCCCGTATGCCAGCGATCGTTGCCGTCAGGAAGAACCGGCGTTGCGGGATATCCCCGGCCGCCAGGTGAAATGTCACACACCGCTGGATGATGCGGGGAGGCCAACCGTATGAGCCAGACCATGAATGCCGCCGGGCAGCCGTACCTGCTCGAAGCGATTGATTTGAAAAAATACTACCCAGTTAAAAAGGGGATGTTCGCCCCGGAACGGCTGGTGAAAGCGCTGGACGGCGTGTCTTTCACGCTGGAACGCGGCAAAACGCTGGCGGTGGTGGGGGAATCCGGTTGCGGTAAATCGACGCTTGGCCGTCTGTTGACCATGATCGAAACCCCGACGCACGGCGAGCTGTACTACAAGGGTCAGGATCTGCTGATACCGGATCCGGCGGCGCAGAAGCTGCGGCGGCAGAAGATCCAGATCGTGTTCCAGAACCCGTATGCGTCGCTCAATCCACGCAAGAAGGTCGGGCAGATTCTGGAAGAACCGCTGGTGATCAATACCGATCTCAGCAGGGCGGAACGTCGTGAAAAAGCGCTGACGATGATGGCGAAAGTCGGTTTGAAAACCGAACACTACGATCGCTACCCGCACATGTTCTCCGGCGGCCAGCGTCAGCGTATTGCCATCGCTCGCGGCCTGATGCTTGAGCCGGATGTGGTGATTGCCGACGAGCCGGTGTCGGCGTTGGACGTCTCGGTGCGTGCGCAGGTGCTGAACCTGATGATGGATTTGCAGCAGGAGATGGGGCTGTCCTATGTGTTCATTTCCCATGACCTGTCGGTAGTGGAGCATATCGCCGACGAAGTGATGGTGATGTACCTCGGCCGTTGCGTGGAGAAAGGCAGCAAGGCGCAGATTTTCGACAATCCGCGCCATCCCTATACGCAGGCGCTGTTGTCGGCGACGCCACGCCTGAACCCGGCGGCCCGCCGTGAGCGCATCAAGCTGACCGGCGAGTTGCCGAGCCCGCTGAATCCGCCGCCGGGATGCGCGTTCAGCGCCCGCTGCCAGCACCGTTTCGGCACCTGCACCCAGTTGCAGCCGCCGCTGAAAAGCTACGGCGAACAACGGGTGGCCTGCTTTGCGGTTGAGCAGGAAGAAGAACGGAACGCGGCGCCGGTCGAATAATCCCCGCCTGAAATCTTGTCTGGCGGCCGGGCTTGGTCACGCAAGCCCGGCCGCGCGGGAACCGTGGGGATGTCTTATTTCCGCCGTCGCCCGCCGACACAAAGATGACGCCGGTCGGGCGGTTGTCGTGCATTTCCCTCGTCGAATCCACCCGCCGTGTTAGCGCTCGCTTACCCACTGTGCCAGCAGCCTGATGGCCTGATGCACTTCTTCGTTCCAGCCGAAACCGGCATTCAAGCGTAAGCACCGCGCATAGCGATTGTCGCTGGCGAAAATATGCCCCGGCGCAATACCGATGCCTGCCTGGCGCGCCCGGGAGAAGAGTTCGCGCGATGAGGCCGAACCGGGTGGTAACGTCACCCAGATGACATAACCGCCTTCCGGCTGCGAGACGACGGTGCCGGCCGGGAAATAACGTAAAACGGCGTGGCGTAAATGGGCAATCTGGCGCTCCAGTTCGCGCCGCAACCGACGCAGATGCGCATCGTAACCGCCGTTGCGCAGCAGTTCCGCCAGCGCGACCTGCGGTGTCAGGGAGGTGCCCATGGTGGAAGTGAATTTCAGTGCGGCGATGTTGCGCTGCCAGCGCGCGCTGCTGACCCAACCGATGCGGATGCCGGGGCCGACGGTTTTGGAAAACCCGTTGCACAGCAGCACATTCTGGCTGTAGGCCCGCAGCGGAAACGGACGCCGATCGCCGAAGGCGGTATCGGCAAAGGTATCGTCTTCAATCAGCGCGATATCATGGCGGTCCGCGGCGGCGGCGATACGGCGTTTTTTCTCTTCCGGCAGGCTGGTGCCGAGCGGATTGTTGATATTGGTCAGGGAGATAAACGCACTGACCTGCCGTGTGGCGAACAGCGATTCCAACTGTTCCACGTCCACATGGCCGTCGACGTCCGGGCCGACTTCGACCACCCGCAGCGCCAGATTGCGTAGCATCTGCAGCAGTACGAAATAGCACGGCGATTGTACGGCGACGGCGTCGCCCGCCTGAGTGACCGCCCGCAGCGAGAGCGACAGCGCTTCGATACAACCGTTGGTGATCAGCATGTCTTCCGGCGCCAGATGGCAGCCGTAGTCGAGCGCCCGGCGAGCAATTTCTATTTTTAGCGGCAGATAGCCGCTACCTTTGACGTCATTGCCCAGCAACATTGGATCCGCGTAGCTGATCTGGCGGATAAGCCGTCCCATTCTTTTCAATGGGTAGAGCGCGTTATCGCCGTTGGCGAGATCGAGACGTACCCGGCATTCCGTACCTACCAGCGAGAGATGCAACGCCATCTGTTCGTCCAGCGCCGGTAACGCTACCGGCTGCGGCGGTGTCGTTATACAAAGAGCGCTGGTGGTTGCCGCGACAAAAAATCCGGATTTGGGACGGGCGACGGCGAAATGTTCGTCCTCCAGCGTTCGTAACACCTTCATGGCGGTGGTGGCACTGGTCCCGTGCTGTTGCGCCAGCGCCCTAACCGACGGTAGGCGGTGGTTGGCGGGCAATGTGCCTGAACGGATGGCCTGAATGAAATGATCGGCTATTTGTCGATAACGGGGCATAGCGGACATGAAAACAACCTAAAGGCAGCGGCATTGAGGTGGACAGAGTACGTTGAACATCGCACCGCGTGCAATGCCGTCTGCCGACGGGGCGACCCGCCGGCAAGGTATTGGCATCAGCCGGGTTTATTCCAGATAAGTGAATACGCGCAACCGGTGGCCGTCCGGATCCTGCGCGGTGAAGGTATAACCGAAATCCATCTCTAGCGGTGTTTGGATAATGGTCACTGTCTGCTCGATCCAACGGGCGTAGCAGGCATCGACATCGGCCCGGTTTTTCAGGCGAAACGCCAGCTCGCCGGAGAAACCCTCCTGCCGGGGTGCGGGCTGAACGGTGTGTTTTGACCACAGTCCGAGCAGGATGTCTGTTTTAAGGGCGAACAGGGCGAAGGTGGGGGATTGCTCCAACGGCGGTTGTTCCAGTAATTGGCGGTAAAAGTGAGCGCTGTGAGCCGGATTATCAACATAGAGCAGTATGTAGTGAGCATCGGTCATGGTGAACTCCTTGAGCGTTGAGGAATGTGTCGCGCCCAAACCTTAGCCTGAAGTGCTGACAGTTTTTGTCAGCAGTGTCGGGAATTGTCTGTATTGAGGTAGAGGGGATCACCAGGTTAGAACGGCAGGCGGATCCCCTCCTGTTCGCTCCATTGTTTGAGCAAACGACGCCGGGGTACCGGGTAAGTCTGTTCTTCCACCCGTAGTGTAAGGATGCTGTCGGTGCGGAAATGGCGGAAAGCCTGGCGTGTTTCGCACCAGGCGCCGACCAGGCGTACCTGTTCAAAATAGCCGAGCACAAAGGGCCAGATGCAACGTTCCGACTCTTGTCCCTGACGATCCCGGTAGCGTACCGTGACTTTGCGTCCGCGGCGGATGGCGCGGCGTAACAACGGGATATCGACGGTATCCGGAGTATTTTCGCGCGGCGTGGCGACCAGCAAGGCGGTGGCGTCCAGCGTTTCCCGCAGCGTATCCGGCAAGATGGCGGCTATCTTCATCAATGCGCTGCGGGCGCCTTCCTGCAAACGGGGATCCGCCTGTCTGGCGACCCAGCGCGAACCCAGCACCAGCGCTTCGATCTCCTCTTCGCTGAACATCAACGGCGGCAGGGTAAAACCGGGCAACAACACATAACCCAGGCCGGCCTCGCCGACGATGGTGGCGCCCTGCTCCTGCAATGTGGCGATATCGCGATAAAGCGTGCGCAAACTGACGCCCAGTTGCTCCGCCAACTGCGGGCCGGGGACGGCAAACCGGTGGTTTCGCAGCAGTTGAACCAGAGTCAGTAGTCGCTGGGTTCGGGACATAGGCGCCTCATCGTCGCATCGTTATGGCTGGAGCACTCATTCTATACCGGTCATACGTCACGTAGCAGGGGCGAGGCGTAATCCATGCGCTCGTCTGTATTACCTGTGATTTCCTGCGTCTGTGTCTGTCGGCCGGCCTGTTTTATCAGTAACGTTGTTAAAACGCGGCGTGGGTGAGCGCTTCATGAAGAGCAGGAAAAGACGATGACGATAAAAGACAGGTTGCTGGCGCTTTGCGTGGTGGTGATATGGGGCGTGAATTTTGTGGTGATAAAAGTCGGGTTACAGCATATGCCGCCATTGTTGCTGGCGGGGCTGCGTTTTTTACTGGTGGCATTCCCGGCCATTTTGCTGGTGCCCCGTCCCCGCTTGCCTGTGCGCTGGCTGGCTGCCTATGGTATGACCATCAGTTTTGGCCAATTTGCCTTTTTATTCAGTGCGATAAAATTAGGTATGCCGGTGGGGCTCGCCTCGCTGATTCTGCAGGCTCAGGCGTTTTTCACACTTCTGATTGGCGGTTTATGCTTTGGCGAATCGTTACGCTGGAATCAGTATGTCGGCATGGCTGCCGCCGCCGGAGGGATTCTGGTACTGGCGGAGGGCAGCACGATTTCGGTGTCCGGCATTACGCTGACCGCGTTGTTGCTGACGCTGGCGGCTGCATTTTCCTGGGCCTGCGGCAACCATTGCAACCGGCAGATTATGCAGCGGTATGCGGTAAACGCCATGTCGCTGGTGATTTGGAGTGCGTTGATTCCAGCCGGGTTGTTTTTACTGTGTTCATGGTGGTTTGAAAGCGGAGAACGGGTAATAGCAAGTTTGGCAACCATCAGCCTGTCTACAGTGCTGGCGTTGATGTATCTGTCTTTTCTGTCAACCATCATTGGGTATGGGCTGTGGGGGCGATTGCTGGCACGTTATGACACTTGGCGCGTGGCGCCGCTGTCGTTGCTGGTGCCGATCGTCGGGCTGTTGAGCGCCATGTTGTTGTTGGGCGAGACGTTATCCTGGGTGCAACTGGCCGGTATTTTGTTGGTGATGCTGGGATTGTTGATCAATCTGTTCGGGTCGCGGCTTATTTTTTTGAAGCGAGTTCGATATTCATAATAAATTCATATTCTCGCTAGCAGCGTCTCCTTCTGTTTCAGAAGGAGATTTTTTTATGGGATTTATAGCACTATTTAAGTTTATTTATGTGTCATAACTAAGAGTTTTTTATTTGTATTATTGCTTTTATTAGAGCATTCAACAAATTGTTGAGAGGGTGGTAAACAAGTTCTCATGAAAAAAAAGAATATTCATTAGAATATGACGCGGTATTTCATGGATGGTATATATCATTTTTTATTATTAAATTGTTGTTTATGTAATTTTCAATACTGAAAAATGAATTTGATGTTGCTGGGTTTTGTTTTTTATCAAAAGGTAATTTACCTCATGTCTAAATATGGGTATAAATAATAGACTCATGGCCTGTATTTCGCCCAGTGATCCAGTGCTTCATTCGTCAATTATCCTTCTGAGGATATTTCAATAACATGAAAAATTATGATGATATGCAGCGCTTTAAGGACAAAGCCCGTATAAAAGATATCACGTTCAGGGATATGTCCGGTCCGATATCGCAGCCGGAAACGGCGGTCTGGCCGGTTGTCAGGTCATTGTTAAAAATCCAAGAACATCAAGATGTTACACTGGGTGGTGAACCCGCCAATGTCGCACATGCGGAGCGAGTCAGGTTTGAGCACCTTGCTACGCCGATGATGCCGGCCAGGGTGAGTGATGCGGCTGTCAGGACGTCCGGCGCCGTTGAGTCCTCCCGCTCGTTGATCGGCGAGATTGATGCTTTGCTGGTATCGCATGATGCGCCCTTGCCTGAACCGGAAAGGATCGTGAGCGCGGTTTTGCCGTTGGTTGACCCCGCGCCCGTGATACCGGCAAGCCCTCCATTAATGTCGACTGCGCCGGCTCCTACGCCCGTTTCTTTGCCGGAACAGCCGCTATTCCAAAACGCGCGCCATGACGTACCGCCAGAACCCCCCCGTTTTCGGAGTCTGTTCAGCGCCTATAATAAGCCAACAAGTTCGGTGGTATCGAAAGATATGCCGCTGGAACCACTACTGAAGAAGATCGCATCATGCCGTTGATTTGTATTTGTTCCCCTAAAGGTGGCGTTGGTAAGACGACTGTCGCAGCCAATCTGGCTTATACGCTGGCGCGTAGCGGTAGCAAAGTGTTGGCGATTGATTTTGATCCGCAAAACGCGCTGCGGCTACATTTCGGCGTCGCGCTGACCGATACCCGCGGCTATGTCGCCAAATCGGGCGATGTGGCGGACTGGAGTCAATCGATCCTGACGACGGACGAGAATATTTTCCTGCTGCCATACGGCGACGTGACGGAAGAACAGCGTCTGGCGTTTGAACACAGCCTGGAAACCGATCCGCTATTTCTGCAACGAGGGCTCAGCACGGTGATGAATTATCCGGGGCTGGTGGTGGTGGCGGATTTTCCTCCTGGCCCAGGCCCCGCGCTGAAGGCGATGACGAATCTGGCCGACCTGCATCTGGTGGTCATGCTGGCGGATACTGCCTCGCTCTCGGTATTTCCGCACATTGAAGGGAATAAACTCACCGGTGAAGAGTTGAACCACAAAAAAGGCTATTACCTGTTGTTGAATCAGACAGATAACCGTCGTTCGGTCAGCAGTCAGGTGACGTCGTTCGTGCAACAGCGGATGGCGGACAAGCTGATTGGTTGCGTGCATCGGGATGAAAGCGTCGCAGAGGCCAACGCATCACAACGATCTATTTTCGATTTCAATCCGGTATCGGCGGCGGCATTCGATATTGAGCTGATCGGTAAACGGGTTGCGTCCGTGCTGGATATTAAAATAGGTAATGGCGAAGTCCACGCCGATTTTAAAACCGGCTAAAAAGTCGAATTAACGACCTTTTCTTTGATTTTATTATAAATACCTGTTTTAACAGACTTTTTTCATTAAATCTCTGTCAGGATAATCTATGAAAAAGATCCTGTTTTATGTGCTGTTGTTGGTACTTTTGCCTGCAGCGATCGTGATTGTCATTACGCCGATGGATAGCCAGAAACAATATATTTTTGGTCTGGTCAGTATGGCGATCATGTTTTTGTTGGGGTTCAGCAAGCGCCGTGAAATTTCGGTTGTGCTGGTTATTTTGTCGGTGCTGATGTCCACCCGCTATATTTATTGGCGCGCCACCGAAACCCTGCATTTCAATTCTGAAATCGAAGCGTTGCTTGGCATTGGGCTGTTTGCCGCCGAACTGTATGTCTGGGTGGTATTGATACTTGGCTTCCTGCAGACCACCTGGCCGCTGGAGCGCACGATCGAGCCGTTGCCGGAAGATTCCAGCCTGTGGCCGACGGTAGACGTCTATATTCCCACCTATAACGAAAGTCTGGACGTGGTGAGAGACACGGTACTGGCCGCCCAGTGTATCGACTACCCGCGCGACAAAATGAAGGTTTATCTGCTGGACGACGGCAAGCGTGACGAGTTCGCGGTATTCGCCGCGCAGGCGGGGGTGGGGTATATCACCCGCAACAACAACGCTCATGCCAAGGCGGGTAATCTCAACCATGCGATGACGCTGACTCAGGGCGAGTTGATTTGCGTGTTTGATTGTGACCACGTCGCGAAGCGCATTTTCCTACAGGCGACGGTCGGCCCGTTCCTGTCGGATCCCAAGTTGGCGTTGCTGCAAACGCCGCACTATTTCTATTCGCCGGATCCGTTTGAGCGCAACCTGCGTCTGGCGAGCAATATGCCGAACGAGGGCTCGCTGTTCTACGGCCCGGTACAACAGGGCAACGATACCTGGAACGCCACCTTCTTCTGTGGCTCCTGCGCAGTGATTCGCCGCGCGGCGCTGGATGAAATCGGCGGTTTTGCGGTGGAAACCGTGACGGAAGATGCCCATACCGCCATGAAGTTACAGCGCCGCGGTTGGAAATCCGCCTTCTTATCCATCCCGCTGGCGGCCGGTCTGGCGACCGAGCGTCTGGTGTTGCACGTGATCCAGCGTACCCGCTGGGCGCGCGGCATGACGCAGATTTTCCGTATGGATAACCCGTTGCTGGGGCGCGGTCTGACTTGGCAGCAGCGCCTGTGTTATCTCAACGCGATGCTCCATTTCCTGTTCGGCTTGCCGCGTGTGGTGTTTTTGACGGCGCCGTTGGCGTACCTGCTCTTCAATCTCAACATCATCCATTCATCGGCAGAAATGATTTTTGCCTATGTTTTACCGCATCTGGTGATGTCCATTTATGTCAACTCCCGCATGAATGGCCGTTATCGCTACAGCTTCTGGGGCGAAATCTATGAAGCGGTGATGTCGTTCCATCTGGTCATTCCCACCTTGGTTACACTGATTTCGCCGAAGCACGGCAAGTTTAACGTGACCGACAAAGGCGGCCTGCTGGATGAAGGGTTCTTTGACTTCCGTATCGTGCGGCCTCACATCATCACCGCTTTCCTGCTGGTGGCTGGGCTGGCGGCAGGGATTACGCGCATGTTCGCCCACGAATATTTCAATGTTGACCCGTATGTCGTGGCGTTGAATATGGGATGGGCGGCGTTCTGCTTGCTGATTCTGCTGGCGGCCATCGCCGTAGCGCGTGAAACCAAACAGGTACGCAAAACCATCCGTATCGATGTGGATATGCCGGTCATTATCCATTACGCCAGCGGTATCGCTTCCCGTTCCAAAACCATCAACCTGTCAATGGGCGGCGCGCAGATTAAAGCGCCGGATCTGCGCCACAAGCATGACGAGATCGAAGCCATCGAACTGTTGGTGCAGTCCAGCGAGATTTGTATCCCGGTGCAATCCGTGGCGACGGATGACGAAATCATCCGCCTGCGGTTTGACGATATTCCGCTGAGCCATCGTCGGGCACTGGTGCGTGTGGTGTTGTCGCGTGCCGATGCGTGGATGAACACGCCGTGGCCGAAGGATAACCCGTTGCGCTCGTTGTGGGCGATTGTGTGTACCGTTTACGACTTTTTCGGCGCATTGCTGACTTTCCGGCGGAAAAAAGCCGCTTCCGAGAAGGCATCGGTGGCTAATGAGGGAGATATGCCGGTATGAGACCACGTATTCTCAACACCCTATTGTCAGTGTGCGTCGGCAGCGTATTGACGCTGGCGACCGGTTGGGCGCTGGCGGCGGGCGAAGGCGATGCGCAGGAACGGTTGCCGGAGATGCTAAGCCCAGGCGGCGACAGCGCCCACGGTTCGGCGGCCACCTCTGCCGCTGTGCCGACTACCACTACGCCGACGAACACGCCCGCGGCTTCATCCTTGCCGACTATGCCGTCGAACACGTCGTCTGTTTCATCCTTGCCAGCGATGCCGGTACCGGCACCGATAGCGGCGTCAACACCGGCACCCGCCGCCGCCGAGGCTACGCCAGCGACGACCACGCCGCCGGTCACTGTCCCTTGGCTGGCGTTACAGAGCAGCGGAGCAGGCGCTTACCAACCACTGGCCAGTGCGATTACCGTTGCGCAGATGGGGCAACTGGACGGGATTACGCTGGCGGGCGGACAAGCGCAGGCTGGGATCGTCTTTACGCTTCCGGCTGATCAGGTCATCACTAACGCCCGGCTGGATCTTTCCCTGCGTGTTTCTCCCGAGCTGGCGGCGCTGAATACCTCCATGCAGATGATGCTGAACGGGCAACCGCTGGGCACCATTCCTCTCAATAGCGCCAGCGGCGGCGAAACCGCCAATTACCAGCTGGATATCCCGGCGGCGATGGTGGTCTCCAGCAATAACCTCAGTTTTCGCGTTAATGACGCCGAGCGCCTGCTGTGCGAACGCGACAGCGCCGCCCGCTATAACGTGACCATTCTGCCGACGACATCGTTGCAGCTGGAAGGCCAGCAATTGAACATCGGTACCCGGCTGGCGAATTTCCCTCGTCCGTTTATCGATAACATGCAGATGACGCCGGCCATTGTACCGATGGTGTTCCCGGCGAATGTCTCGCCGGCGCAGGTCAGCGCGGCGATGCTGGTGGCGTCCTGGATGGGGATTCAGCGCGATGGATATGGCGTTTCCTTCCCGGCGTTGCACGATGCTTTACCGGAGAAGAACGGTATCGTTTTCGGGATGCCGGGGCAGAAAATCGGCAGTCTGACGCTGCCGGATGCCGCCGGGCCGACGCTCAAGTTGATCGATAATCCGGACAACCCGGTCTACAAGCTGATGCTGGTGCTGGGACGTGATGAGGGGCAATTGCGTCAGGCCGCGTACCGTTTGGTTAGCCAACCGCTGGATCTGGATGATTCCACGTTGGCGGTAGCACCGCAGACCATTCCGTTTCGCAAGGCTTATGACGCACCGACCTGGATTACCACCGATCGTCCGGTTCGCCTGAGCGAGTTGTTACGCAAAGACCAAAGCATGACCACCAGCGGCATCTGGCATGACCCGTTGCGTATTAACTTCCGCGCGGCGCCGGATCTGTTCTTGTGGGACGGGGGAACGGTGCCGGTGCAGATTGATTACCGTTTTCCTGCAGAAAACTGGATTGATGAAGACCGCTCGCAGTTGAACGTGACCCTGAACGGCACTTTTTTGCGCAATCTGACGGTGAATAAGATCGGGGCTTTGCAGCATCTGTGGCGTCAGATTGGCGGCGACAGCCGTCAGGAAAGTTATCTGCTGAAGGTCGAGCCGTACCTGATTTACGGTTATAACCAGTTTCAGCTCTATTTCGATATTCGTGCCCGCGAAGATGCGCCCTGCAACGTGTTGCTCAACAACAATATCAAAAGCCAGATTAAGGACAGCGCATCCATCGATCTGACCGATACGCGGCATTTCACGCTGTTGCCGAATCTGTCCTATTTCGTGGGGGCGGCGTTCCCGTTCTCCCGGTTGGCGGACTACGCCCAGACAGTGATCATGCTGCCGGAGAAACCCTCCGATGCGGAAATCAGTCTGGCGCTGGATCTGGCGGGGCGCGCCGGGGACAGCACCGGCGTTACCCTGAACCATAATCGCGTTATCTTCGGTTTGCCCAATTCGGATGCGGATCGCGAGAAACTGCGCAACAGCGATGTGCTGGTGGTGTCCTCGTTGCAGCAGTCGGGCTTCCCCCAATCGCTGCTGGATGGTTCGCCGTTTCGTATCAGCGGGCACACGCTGGGCGCTAATACGCTGGGCGCCTGGCCGAAATTACTGGCCTTGTTGACGGGGGATTGGGAGCGTTCACCGATGGATGCCGACCGTTATTTTTCCTCCAATGAAGCCTGGCGTGGTTTTATCAGTTATCGCTCGCCGTGGAGCTCGGATCGCGTGGTGGTGATGGCGACGGCCAGCAATGACGAGCAATTGTTGCGTCTGCACAGCGATTTGAACGTCAGTGCGTTGAATGCCGGCATCCGCGGCGACGCGGCCATCATTACCGATGAGAATGGCGTGCACAGTTTCCGGGTTGGGCCGCAGTTCCCACGCGGTGAAATGCCCTGGTACATGATGCTGGTCTGGTACGCCAATCAGCATGCGGTACTGCTGGCGCTGTCTGCATTGGCGCTGGCGTTGGTTTTAGGGTTGGGGTTGGCTGGCGTATTGAAGCGTCAGATTCATCGTCGGTTGAATACCCGGCAGCGGTATTCGGGGTCGGAAAAATAAGCGAATCTCCTATGAAAATCACAACATTCAATACCAGGGTTCGACGGTTGGGGTATTTGACCAGTGTGATGGTGTCCGGCGCGTTGGCTCTGCCTGCGCTGGCGGCCGACCCCAATCCGGCGGTACAGGCGCTGTTCGACCAGGCTGACTATTGGCATCAGCGCTCGCATGACGAGCTGGCGCGGGATGCATTGCAGAAAATCCTGATGGTGGACGCCAATAACCCGCAGGCGCTGTACCTGATGGCGCTATACGCCCAGAACGCGGGTAATAACGCGGAGGCGACGAAGTGGCGCGATCGTTTAAGCAAAGTATCGCCGCAAGATCCCCGGCTGACGGCACTGGATAACGCCAAACAGGCGGCGACGATTCCTCAGGCGCAGTTAACGCTGGCGCGTCAGCAGGCGCGCAGCGGCAATATTACGGCGTCGTTGCAGACCTGGCGTAATCTGTTTGTCGGCAATCAACCGCCCGCCAGCGTGGCGGCGGAATACTACCTGACCATGGCGGGCGACCGGACATTGCTGCCGCAAGCGATCGACCATCTGCGGGAGTTTTCGGCGTCTCACCCGCAGGATACCAACGCCACGCTGGCGTTGGGCAAAGCGCTAACCTATCAGGAGCCGACGCGACGCGAGGGCCTGCAAATCCTCAGCGGGTTGGCATCAGGCAATGACGAAGCGGATCGCGCCATGCGGCAAGCGTTGCTGTGGCTCGGGCCGAAATCGGAAGACGCTTCGCTGTATCAGGTCTATCAACAGCGTCATCCACAGGATTCAGCGGTGATGGATTATTACCGCAAGAACATCGGCGGTAACGAGAAAGACAAAGGGTTTACCGCACTCAATAACGGCGACCTGCAAACCGCACAGGAGGCGTTCAGTCAGGCGTTGAAGTCCAACCCCGACGACGCCGATGCGCTGGCGGGGATGGGGTATGTCTCCCAGCGTCGCGGTGACTTTAAGGCCTCGGCGGATTATCTGGCTCGCGCCGCCCGTCAGGGTGGGCAGAGCAGCACTCAACGCCAACAGCAGGCTGACGATGCCCGTTTTTATTCTCAGTTGAATAGCGCACAACAGGCGATGAAATCCGGTGATGCCGCGCAGGCATTGACGATCAGCGAACCATTGGCGCAGGAGTCCGGCGAGAAGGGCATTTCGGCGAAGTTGTTCCGTGCCGACGTATTGCGGCGCAGCAACCGGTTTACCGAAGCGGAAGAGATGTACCGCAGCGTGCTGCAAAGCGATGCGGAAAACCGCAATGCCAAAGAAGGGTTGTATTACGTGCTGCGCCAGCAAAACCGTAGCGCGGAGGCCAATGCCTATCTGGCGGCGCTGCCGGCAAGCGTGCGTCAAAGCGTGACGCCGAAGCCGGTGGAAGTCAGCGATCCGCTGCGTGCGCAGGCGAAACAGGAACTGGCGGCGGGGAATACGGCCCGGGCAATCGGTTTACTCCAGCAGGGAATGCAGCGTTTTCCGAACGATGGTTGGGTGCGGCTCGATCTGGCGCGTATTTATCGGCAACAGGGAGATACCGCGTCGGCTGCGACGCTGATGCAACCCTTACAGCGCCCCAATGCGACCCCGGACGATCTGTATGCCGCCGCGCTGTTCGCCAGCGAGAGCGAAGCCTGGCAGCAGTCCAGTTCCCTATTGACGCGCATTCCGCCGCGTAATCAGAACCAGGCGGTGCGCGATTTGTCGCAGCGGGTCAATTTCAATTTGCAGATGGCGACGGCGCAGGTTTATCTGTCCCGCGGCGAAAATGCCGCGGCCGCCAACACACTGCGGGCGTTGACGGTTGCGCCACCGGAAAACCCGGTGGATGCCGGTAAGCTGGCGCAGGCGCTGGCGGCGGCCGGTGAAACCGGCGCGGCGATTTCGGTGGTGCGTGGCAACATGCAACGTGGGGTGCAGGGCGGCGCGGGTGAATATGCCGCGCAGATCGGCGTGCTGAATCAGGCCGGGTTGGTGAATGAAGCGCAAGCGTGGCTGAACAAGCCGGAGCTGATAGCGCGCAGTACGCCGACGCAGCTGGAAGGTTTGCGCAATGGCAATGTTATCCGCGAGGCGGATCGTCTGCGTGAGGATCAACAGTACGCAGCGGCTTACGATATGCTGGCGCGCGCGTTGCAGCGTGATCCGAAGAATACTGATCTGATGTTCGCGATGGCGCGTCTCTACCAGTCCGGCAAGATGACGAAAGAGGCGGGAGAGGTTTATAGCTATCTGATGGCGAATGATACGCCGACCCAGGATGCACGCATCGGCGCCATCAACGTGGCGCTGGCACAGAATGATACGCAGCGGGCCCGTTCGTTGACGAATGGCCTGCAGGGCGAACAGACGCCGGAACGCTTGTTGCTGTTAGCGCGGGTGGCCGACGCCGAAGGCGATAAAGACAAAGCGATGTCCTATCTGCGTACCGCCAGAGCGAAGGCGGTCGGGCTGGATAATGCGGCGGTATCGGGCAACGGCAGCGGGGCGACGATTGGCGGCTTGGCGGTGGCGGACAACCCCTTTATTTATCGATCATCGTCGGAAAGCAGCCGTGCTGCGGCCACCGCCGCCAGCCGGACACCGACGACGTCGTCCTATGGCAATGTGATGCCGTGGCAGCGCTCCAGCGGCGTGGCGACAGGGGATACTCAACTGGCCTCCACCTCCGTATCGTCCCAGCAGGAAGAGACGCTGAACCAGATCACCCGCATGATGGACGATATCGATCGCGATACCGGCGGTTGGGCGCAGGCCGGGGTGCAGATGCGCAGCCGCGACGGCGAATCCGGCCTGAGCCGGTTGAATGAAATCAAAGCGCCGTTGACCTGGTCGAGCGGTACTTTCGGCGATGCGCGCATCAACTTTACCGCGACGCCGATGACCATGAGTTCGGGCAACGCCAGTGGGGACGCTTACCGGCGTTATGGCGCGGGCGCCGGAGCAGTTGCGGTACAGAACATGGTTGATACCATCAATGGATTGCAGACGACGAATGCGACGTTGTATCAAAACATTCTTAGCACTCTTGGGCTGTCCAGCGTCAGTTTCAATGACTTGAATCCGCTTACCGCCAGCGGGCGTAACAATATTAATTCGATAGTCGGCTCGTTGTCGTCCGCCACTAAACCTGATGTGAATACGGCGACCACCAGTTCGACGGACTCCCAGAAAGTGACCGGGACGGAGCTGAACTTCGCGCTGATCGGCAAGAACTACAAGCTGGACTTGGGCAGTACGCCGTTGGGGCAGGAGTTGACCACGATTGTCGGCGGCGTGCAGTGGTCGCCCAAGCTGTCGGACTTCCTGACCTTGGTGTTGACGGGGGAGCGTCGGGCCGTTACCGACAGCCTGCTTTCCTATGTCGGTCAGAAAGAGGCGTTTACCGGCCGGTATTGGGGGCAGGTCACTAAAAACGGCGGCAATGCGTTGCTGAGTTATGACAATGGCGATGCGGGTTTCTACGGCGGTGTCGGCGCCTATAGCTATCTGGGCGAGAATGTGAAAAGTAACCGTGCGTTGATGGCCAATGCCGGCGCCTATGTTCGCCCGGTGCATGAGCGCGATCGCGAGCTGAAAACCGGGATCAGCCTGAGCTGGATGGATTTCGATAAAAACCTGAGTTACTACAGCTATGGTCAGGGCGGTTATTTCAGCCCGCAGAACTATGTGTCGGTCTCGTTCCCGATTGAGTGGAGCCAGCGATATGACAACCTGAACCTCAAAGCGGGTGTTTCGGTGGGGTATCAGTCCTATACCCGCGATAAGAGCGATTACTTCCCCAATAATCCGGAATGGCAGACGTTCCTTGACGACGCGGTGACTAACGGTTTCGCCAAGGAATCTCATTATGCCGGCGACAGCAAGAGTGGCATTGGCTACAACGTGCATCTCGGTGCCGACTATCGTGTCACCAAAGACGTTACTGTCGGCGGGCAGCTGGGTTATGACACGTTCGGCAATTACAACGAAACATCGGCTCTGCTTTATTTCCGTTACGGGCTTGGGGGTAAATAAGCATGAGTGAGTTACAGGTGCATGCCATGAACTACTATCTCCAACAGCAGCGTCAGGCGGGATGGACCGATCTGTTTGACATTATCGTTAACGGCATGATGGCGAATGCCGGCGAGCAGGAGAGCCAGCTGTTTTTGTCCCAAATGGGGGCGCAGTTGGCGGAGCGTTACCCTCTGCCTATTGTGGAAACCGTTGCCGAGCTGGAGCAAGCCATCAACAGCGTACTGGCGGAATTCCACTGGGGGTGCGTGGATCTTCGTCCGTATGATAACCGGTTGGAGATTATCCATATCGCGTTGCCTGCCGCCGGACAATCGTCCAGCGGCAACCACTGGCGTCTGGCGATGGGCGCAGTGCTGCAAGGGATGTATTCCCGTTGGTTACGCTTGCAGGGGGGAGGCGAACAGGTTCCAATGGCTTACCAGGAAGCGGAGGACGGCGCCGTTCTGCTGTTTCGTTATCAAAATCGGATAAGAGGCGAGTCATGATCAAGCCGGTATGGCGTGTTGGCATGGTGTTACTGATGATGTGGTTCAGTATGGCAGCGTCAGCGGCAAGCGGGTGGGACAGCTACAAAAGTCGTTTTATGACTCAGGACGGCCGGATTTTGGATACCGGCAACAAGAATATCAGTCACACGGAAGGGCAAGGGTTCGCCATGCTCATGGCGGTGTATTTTAATGATCGGAGTGCGTTTGACGGCCTGTGGACTTGGACGCAAACACATTTGCAGGATAACAAGAGCGGTCTGTTTTATTGGCGTTACAATCCGATGGAGAGTAATCCGGTGATGGATCGGAACAATGCTGCGGATGGTGACGTATTGATTGCCTGGGCTTTACTGAAAGCCGGGGAGAAGTGGCAGGAGAACCGTTATCTGCTGGCCTCGGATGTCATTCAGAAAGCGATCCTGGCCCGCAACGTGGTGCAATTTGCCGGGCGTACCGTGATGTTGCCGGGTGCCAGCGGTTTTAACAAGAACAGCTATGTCATTCTCAATCCATCCTATTTTTTGTTCCCGGCCTGGCAGGATTTCGCGCGCCACAGCCATCTTCAGGCCTGGCGTCAGCTGATTGACGATGGGCTGGCGTTGTTGGGCGAAATGCGTTTCGGCAAGGTGGAACTGCCGGTGGACTGGGTGGCGCTGAATGCGGATGGCACCATGGCGCCCGCAACCAACTGGCCGCCCCGTTTCAGCTACGATGCCATTCGCATCCCCCTCTATCTGTATTGGTATGACGCCAAAACGTTGGCGTTGGTGCCGTTTCAGCTTTACTGGCGTAATTACTCCCGGCTGAATACGCCGGCATGGATTGATGTACTCAATAACAATACCGCGCCTTACAGCATGCGGGATGGGTTGTTGGCGATCCGCGATCTGACCATGGGCAGCCCCGGCGATATTCCGGCCAGCCTGAATGCGTCGGAGGATTATTACTCATCCAGTCTGCACCTGTTGGCCTATATCGCCAGCGGCCGATAATGTTTCCTTTCGCGATGGGAGCGCGCGCCCATCGCCTATTGATAGCCTGCTTCCCCTTTGCGTCGGGTTGGCGACATTCGTCAGAATGCCGGCGTGCTTCCTTGTGTGTGCATTTAACCGATGCGTACATTTAAACAAAATCGCGATGTGCGTGATTGGTGTCACTGGCTCGGCGTTACTTATTGTTAACCTGATTTTTACCTGTGATCCGGTTCACGAAAATATCCCTGTTTTATGTCCAAACTTGATATGTCATAAGGGGTTGCCGGTGTTTCTGAAAGAGAAACATGATGGGTGTTGTTATTGAATAATTAACGCAATGTTTTAACGCCTTTGCCGGCTGATGTGATTCAGTTCTTGTTTTTAACCGGATGTTTACAAACTAAAGTTATAAAAGTATCCAGCTTGTTACCTGGGTGTTATTTTCCGGCGCAAGCGCAGGTGGCATCTTTCCTCCGTTCTTTGTCCACTCGTGTCTTTCCATCCAAAGGACGTCACTATGAAAATATCAATATTTAAAAGTCTCTACTTTCAAGTTCTTACCGCTATTACTATCGGGGTGTTGTTGGGGCATTTCTACCCGGCGCTAGGGCAGCAAATGCAGCCTTTGGGCGATGGATTCGTCAAACTGATCAAGATGATTATTGCCCCCGTCATTTTCTGTACGGTTGTCACCGGTATTGCCGGGATGGAGAGTATGAAGGCCGTTGGGCGTACCGGCGCGGTGGCCTTACTTTATTTTGAGATTGTCAGTACGCTGGCGTTGATTATCGGTCTGATCGTGGTGAATGTGCTGCAACCTGGTGTCGGTATGAACGTTGATCCCGCCGCGCTGGATGCAAAAGCTGTGGCTACCTATGCCAGTAAAGCCCAGGAACAAGGGATTGTCCCCTTTTTGATGGATGTGATCCCTTCCAGCGTGATTGGCGCGTTTGCCAGCGGCAACATTCTGCAGGTGCTGTTGTTTGCGGTGATGTTTGGGTTTGCGTTGCACCGTCTGGGCGATAAAGGAACGCTGATTTTCGACGTGATCGACAGCTTCTCCCGCGTGATTTTCGGCATCATCAACATGATTATGCGTCTGGCGCCGTTGGGGGCGTTCGGTGCTATGGCGTTCACGATCGGTAAATACGGGGTGGGGACGCTGGTGCAATTGGGACAGCTGATCATCTGTTTCTACATCACCTGTATTGTGTTCGTGGTGCTGGTGTTGGGTTCTATCGCCAGAGCGACCGGTTTTAGCATCTTCAAGTTCATTCGCTATATCCGAGAGGAGCTGCTGATTGTACTGGGGACGTCTTCTTCAGAGTCCGCCTTGCCGCGTATGCTGGAGAAAATGGAAAAACTGGGTTGTAAAAAATCCGTGGTGGGTCTGGTCATCCCGACCGGTTACTCCTTCAATCTGGACGGTACCTCTATCTATCTGACTATGGCTGCCGTATTTATTGCACAGGCGACCAACAGCCATATGGATATCTGGCACCAGATCACCCTGCTGGTGGTGTTGCTGCTGTCTTCTAAGGGTGCGGCGGGTGTTACCGGTAGCGGCTTCATCGTCTTGGCGGCGACGATCTCCGCCGTGGGACATTTGCCGGTAGCGGGGCTGGCGCTGATTCTGGGTATCGACCGTTTCATGTCGGAAGCCCGTGCGCTGACCAACCTGGTGGGCAACGGCGTGGCGACGGTGGTGGTTGCTAAATGGTGTAAGCAGCTTGATGCCAAACAGCTGAACGATGTGTTATCCGGCCGTGACGTTGAACCTGGCCCAGGAGCGGCGTCCCGTCCTTCCTGATGCGGTGACAACTCGAACGTCCTGCCAGATTACCCACGGCCTGCTGACAGACCGTGGGTAAATACTTTCCAATCTGTGTTAAATTTGCGCGCCTTCAATTTTTTCACCATTATTTCACTCTGTTGGGTGACATACACGAAAGCATGCGGTCTAACGGAGTGGTACACTTCGCCCCCTCTTTCTTTGTGAGGCGAACGATACGTGCGGCGGCAGGAGAAACGTCGCCGGTATTCACAAAACACATATTGGATAGTTATTAAGTAGGGGTTCACATGCAGGGCACCAGAACAGGTCTTTTCGTTGGTGGAATGTTGCTGACGGTTGTCGGCAGCAACGTGCAGGCTGAAGCGCTACAACCTGATCCAGCCTGGCAGCAGGGAAAGTTGGATAACGGCTTTAGCTGGCAGCTTCTTGCCACCCCCCAGCGCCCCAGCGATCGTATTGAATTACGCCTGATGGTGAATACCGGGTCGCTGGCTGAATCAGTACAGCAGACCGGCTTCGCCCACTTTATTTCCCGCCTTGCGTTACTGCCTCGGGATACTTTTTCTGCCGGCCAGCTCCCCTCTATCTGGCAGCAATCCGAAAGTGAAACCCGGCCGTTGCCCCCGGTGACGACGTCCTATGATTTCACCTCCTACAACCTGAGCTTGCCGAATAACCGTCCGGATTTGTTGAAGGATGCATTGAAGTGGCTGGCGGAGACCGCCGGGCAGCTGCAAATCAACGATATGCGCATCGAAACTGCGATGAAGATCAATGATCCGGTAGCGACGGCGCCGACGAATCCACAAGATCCTGGCTGGCGTTACCGGCTGAAAGGTTCGCCGTTGCTGGCGAACGATCCGGGACAAGCCGTCAAAGCGCCAGTGAGCGCTGAGCAGTTGGCGAAATTCTACAAGACTTGGTATACCCCAGATGCGATGACGCTGTATGTGGTCGGAAATGTCGACAGCCGCGCTATCGCCGATCAGATCGATAAATCGTTTTCCCGGTTGGAGGGCAAACGTGGGACGCCTTCGCCTATGCCGACGTTGGCTGCCATGCGGCCCGAGCCGATTAGCCTGAGGGATAATACGCTCAGGCAGGATAGCCTGTCGCTGGTCTGGGATATGCCGTGGAAACCGATTCGTGATTCGCAGGCGCTGGCTCGTTACTGGCACGGCGATCTGGCGCGCGAAGCGCTGTTCTGGCATATGCAGCAGGCGCTCACCGGCAGTAAAAATGCAGCGTTGAAAGAAGCGGGCATCCGTTTTGACTGTAATGTGGTGTATGGCCGTGCTCAATGTGCTGTCCATCTGGATAATGTCAGTACCGATGCGTTGGACAACGGTATCAGCTTTCTGAGTAAGGAGCTGTTGGCGCTGCGCGACAAGGGGCTGTCGCAGGCTGAGTTCGATGTGCTAATGGCGCGTAAGACGGACGAATTGAGCAAGCTGTTTGCGACTTATGCTCGCACCAGTACGGACATCCTGATAGATCAGCGGCTGCGCTCGCAGAAAAACGGCGTTGTGGATATTGCTCCCGAGCAGTATCAGAAATTGCGTCAGGTCTATCTGGCGTCGGTGACGCTAGAGGCGCTCAATCAGGAACTTCATCAACAGCTTTCCCAGACTGCGACGCTGATATTGTTACAACCCCAGGGCGAGCCGGAAGCCAATATGAAAGGTTTGCAGGAAACTTATCTGCGGATCATGGTGCCGGAAGGTGGTGCAGAGGCTGCGCCTGCGCCGGATGCGGTCAAAGCACCGTAGCAACATCATGAGGGAGCACGGTTGTGCTCCCTTGTTGGTTTTACCGCAATTAATGTTGTCAGCCGATTTATTCGTTATGGCGCCCTGGCTGAACGATTATTTGTAAGGCCTCCGTTCAGCATGATTCGTTGTTTATGAAAACCGCCTACCCGTTTCCGGACAACAGATATGGGCGGAGGCATGCAACGATATTGGGTTCAACGATGTAGCTTGATATAGAGTTTCGTTTTATTTTTGCCGCCGGACTTTTTCCCAATGTAAAAAGGAGCATCAATTTCTCGTGTTGACGCAATATGAGTGCCTCCACAAGGGATAACCATATCGTTAGCCGTCCAGTAGAATATTTCGTCTGTTGTTTCTTCCGGATACATATGTATTGTGATGTCGTGATTGAATGCATGTTCAACCGCTGCTTTTATCTGTTCAAATTGCTCTTCAGAAATAGCATTGTTTAATGAGAACGTCGCTTTCTCTTCGTCAATGGCACATCCTTTTAAGAACATATCGAAATTATTTTCTTTAAAAAAGTTATCGATGGCATGGAAAAGAAAATGTGAAAGGGTGTGGTGTTTCATAATGTTATATCGCCGCTCCCAGTTTATTTTCATATCCACAACATCACCGATATGAAAACTGACCGGTTCAGCAAAAGTATGAATAATTCGCGTATTTATTTTTACGGTGGGAACAGGAATGTTTTTATTTTTTACTGAATGAAATTCACCTAATTTTTTTTGCACATCGATAACAACATTGTCACCAATCCATCCACGGTCGCTAACCTGTCCGCCAGACTCCGCATAGAAAATAGTTCTATCAAATATTGCTATATTCTCCTCGACATAGAGAACTGTTGCCGTGGTTTCTTGTGCATAAGGAGTTTGGTTATATAAACGAATAGTCGGTGGTAGATGAGCAATAGATTGAATATCCATATCATAAATCTCGTTACCTATGATTAATACAGTATCAATATATTATACCCTTTATATTTCAAGTGATAGATACTCTGGCTCACTCCATTCACACGGAGTGTTTATTGATGCCATTTCCTGGAATTTAACGGGCTTTTATTTCTCTGTAACTCGAATTGGTTAGGGTGACAGACTATGCCATCCACTACTTTCATGTATTTAAATGCCATGCGGTTTGATTTGATTATTATGTCCATGCCAGGTGGTTCATTATTTTCAATGAAAAAGGAAAATGTCTCTTTCAGCGTGTTTATTTAACAAATGAAATGCTTGAGATATAACGGTATGCCATAAAACTCGTTACGCCATAGCTATTATGGACGCCACGATGTTTACATCGTCATTTGCAATAAAATATCAGCAAGAAAAAACGCCGGTTCGCATTTTGTGGAACCGGCGTGTTGAGATGAATGCCATCTGGCGCGGCATTTGTATCGGGCGTTAGGCCGGCATAGCGGATTGCGGAATAATAGCGCCGCGATACTGGATCACAGTGCTGGCGGTCAGGTGGCCGCGTTTGGCCGCCTCTTCCGCGCTACCGCCATTCAGGCGTACCGCCAGATAGCCGGCGCCGAAGGAGTCGCCCGCCGCAGTGGTATCCACCACTTTTTCTTTCGGCAACTTGATGGCTGGGATGTCATACAAGGGTTCGCCGGTGATGGAAACCAGGCAGGAATCGGCGCCGCGTTTGACCACCACTTCTGTGACGCCGAACTGGTGAGTACGGGCCAGAACATCGTCTACCGGCAGCGCGCCCCACAGCATGTCTTCGTCATCCAGCGTCAGGAATGCGAGATCCGTGCAGGCGAGAATGTCGCTATATGCCTGGCGGGTCTCTTCCTGGCTCTGCCACAGACGCGGTCGATAGTTGTTGTCAAAAATCACCTTACCGCCGTTGGCGCGGCAGGCGCGTAGCACGGTCAGCAAGCGTGCGCGGCTGTTGGCGTTCAAGATCGCTAGGCTGATGCCGCTCAAGTAGATGTAATCAAAATGCGTCAGTTTCTGGCTCACGGCTTCCGCTTCCGGTGTTTCCAGCCAATAGCGGGCGGCGGCATCGTTGCGCCAGTAATAGAAGGAGCGCTCACCGGTGTCATCGGTTTCGATGAAGTACAGGCCGGGGAGTTTGTTATCCAGACGCTGGATCAGGTCAGTTTTCACGCTTTCGTTCTGCCAGGCTGCGATCATTTCATTGCTGAACGTGTCTTTGCCAAGGGCGGTGACGTAGTGCACTGCGAGTGCATCAGCTTTGACCTGACGCGCAGTATAAACCGCAGTGTTAAGCGTATCGCCACCAAAACCGCGGTTGATATCCGCGCCTTTCTGTGACAGTTCGATCATGCATTCGCCAATGATGGCAATGTTCTTAGTAGTCATACACGGCTCGTTGAAAAGAGAGATGAGATTGGGATTCTGGAAGAAATTAGCGCCAGTCTCAACGGAACACCGTACGGAGTCAATAGCGTGAAACAATGTTTTAATTTTTTTATGATTTAGGTCGATTAAATGGCGCTATCCGCTGTTTAACCGGGCTTGCGCGTGCTTAACGGTGCATCCCGAATCAGGCCTGCGGCGGTGAAATATCGGCCGGTGGCAGGGGGTTGGGCGGATCACCCGCTTTTTTGTCGTTTTTCTTTTCTGCCGTAGCAATCCAGGCGGCACAGAACAGGGTGAGCAGGGCAAAAAAGTAGAAAAACGTCATCAGTCCAATCACTGAGCCGAAAGCTGCGCCGGAAGGCGATGTAGCAAGCTGTGGAAGCACCATCGTCATGGCGAATTTGAGTATTTCGAAGCCTACTGCCGCCATTAGCGTTCCGCGCAGCAACGCGGCGCGTTGCGGTTTATGCCCTGGCAGCACCCATAAGATCCACAGGAACAATAGGTAGTTGGCGAAGATGGAAATAAATAACGTAATCAGCGTCATGGCGGGGCGCAGCCATTTGATGCCTGATAATCCCAGAGCGTTGACGATGGCGGCCTGGGCGCTGCCGGCGATGGATGTCAGGAACAGGGTCAGCACCAGTGCGATCAGCAGGCCGATCAGCGACATAAAATCCCGCAGATAGCGGTAATAAATTTTCTGTTCTTCGTGCGGGCTGCGTTCCCAGACATCACGCGACAAGGCGCGAATAGCTTCCCGTAAATTGCCTATCCAGTTCACTCCGGAATAGAGGGCGATGAGCAAACCGGTCAACCCGACGCTGGTGCGCTGTCTGACGGCGGTATGGACGGTGTTTTTCAACATGCGGGCCAGATTAGGATCGCTAATGCTGTTGACAATGCGTTCGAGCAAGCGGGTCAACATATCGGGGTTGGAGGCCAGCACAAAGCCCACGGCGGCGAATGTCACCATCAGGATGGGGATCAATGACAGGAAGGAAAAATAGGTGATGGCGGCGCTAAACTGGCTTCCCATACGATCGTTGAAGCGGACGCTCGCCCGCACAAGATGGGCAATCGCCGGTACGGCATGAATGCGCTGTATACAGCGAACCGCCGCATGATGTTTTCCGTCGGTTTTTTCCGGGCCGGCCGGCGGCAGTTCTGGCGTGACAGGCATTCGCGTTCTCCCGCGTGTGTTATCGGGTTGATTATAACTGACATCCGTCTAACGGCGCGCAGGCGGTCGCGCAGGATTATCTGCGGATGAGCGCAATTTCTGAAAAAGGGTATGCCGACTGATCGGGTGTGAAAAGTGAAAAGCACACTATTGCATCAATGAGCGCTGAAAGCAGTCAATAGCTTGTTTATACTGCAATCTTCATCCGTGAACATTCGCCAGCCGCCGCAAGGCCGGCCCAGGGTAAGTGAGTCAATTTTCCATGCCAGTATCATCGTCGGAATCAGCCCCAGGCGGTTTACGTCTTAGTCTGCGTATTCTGTCCATCGTGATGTTTAACTTTGCCAGCTATCTGAATATCGGGCTGCCGCTGGCGGTACTTCCGGGATATGTGCACGAGCATTTGGGCTTTAGCGCATTTTGGGCCGGTTTGGTGATCAGCCTGCAATATTTTTCTACCCTGCTCAGTCGTCCGCAGGCAGGACGATTCGCCGATGAAAAAGGGCCGAAACGCGCCGTTCTACTGGGTTTGCTGGGGGTGTTGCTGAGCGGTGTATTTTATGTGGGCGCGGCCTGGAATGACGCTTCGCCGGCGATGGCGCTGCTGTTGCTGTGCATCGGGCGCTTGATTTTGGGCATCGGGCAAAGTTTTGTCGGTACCGGTTCCATCATGTGGGGCGCGGGTACTGTTGGGGCGCTGCATATTGGACGGGTGATTTCGCTTAACGGTGTGGCAACTTACGGCGCATTGGCTATCGGTGCGCCGCTGGGCGTATGGATCAGCCATCTTGGCGGGTTGCGCCTGTTATCCATCGTCATCATTGTGGTTGCGGCGCTGGCGACGTTGCTGGCATTGCCACGCGCCACAGTGAAGACGACACCGGGTAAAAAACTGCCTTTTCGCGAAGTCCTCGGCAAAGTCTGGTTGTATGGCGCGATTCTGTCGCTGGCTTCGGCGGGGTTCGGCGTTATTTCCACCTTTATCACACTGTTGTATGCCAGTAAAAACTGGGATGGCGCGGCGCTGACGCTGAGTTTGTTCAGCTGTGCTTTTGTGGGCGCACGCCTGCTGTTTCCCAATGCTATCAATCGGTTTGGCGGGTTGCGGGTGGCGCTGGTCTGCTTTGCCGTTGAAGGTGTCGGCCTGCTGCTGGTATGGGCGGCGCATTATCCCTGGGTCGCGGAAGCGGGGGCGTTTCTGGCTGGAGCCGGTTTTTCATTGGTTTTCCCTGCGCTTGGCGTCGTGGTGGTGCAGGCGGTATCGCCGCAGAACCGAGGGAGCGCGCTGGCCACCTATACCATTTTTCTGGATCTGCCGTTGGGCGTCGTGGGGCCGGTTGCTGGTGTGATGATGGCGTATACGGCGGTCGACAATATCTATCTGGCGGCTGCGGTACTGACATTGGTAGGTATCGGCATCATTATCCGACTTTACCGGCGTGGGCTAGCGGCCGTGGAGACCGGGGAATAATAACGCCGGACGGAGCCGCCCGGCGTTTGTTGTCAGCCCGAAACCACCGCCTTGAGAGGCGTTTGTTGTCAGTTGATTTTCAACGAGCTGAGGATGTTACCGGCGTCGGTCTGCGATTGTGGCAGGTTATCGGCTGGCAGTGTGATTTGCAGTGTAACCAAGCGGTTATCCACTTTGGTGAGCACGATGGACGAGTAAGACTTCTGTCCGCTGGTCGTGATGACGCTTTCCAGTTGCTGGGCCGCATGGCCGTGGATGTCGATCGCTTTGTTGCTCAGAACCTGCAGATTCGCATCGCGTGCATGCTGCTGGTTTTCAAGATTCTTACCGATTGTTGGCAGATCCAGCGGTGAATCTTCGCCCTCAATAACGATGATTGCCTGCTTGCCGCTCGGGTCTGCATACAGGTGCGTGTTGTTTTTCTGGTTGCCCAGCTTGTCCGTCTGATCGCTCAGACCTGTGGGCAGCGTGAACGACAGTTTGCCCGCCAGCAGAGAAACTGAAACGGGTTTCGTCGCGGCGGCGGTTGCGGCCGGTGCCGATGCAGGCGCGTTAACGCTGCCTTTGCCACTGTTGCCGTCACAGGCCGCCAGCGTAGCTGCCAGCAGCCCGATTCCGAAATATTTCACTAACTTCGGCATGGGTATCCTTTCTTTATTTTGGTCAGGTAAAACAGTGGCGTTATGGCACCTGATCCGGGCGGTAAAAACAAGCGTTTTATCGTTACAAACCTGTCTTTACCCCCCGAAAACAGAGGGGGCGGGCAACTTTCCGGTTATTCCTAGACTGTGCTTGCGGATGTCGAGTCGGCGCCGCTGCAGTCTGGTGTCTGTTAGGCGGTTTGATCCTGATACGCCGCCTTGGCGGCCCGCTGGCTCAGACGGCGTAGCAGCATGTTGAGGGCGACACCGTACATCGGCAGGAAAAAAATCAGATTAATCGATATCTTGAAGAAATAATCCACGGTTGCGATTTCCGTCCAATGGCTGGCCATGAAGGCATCCGGGCTGCGGTAAAAGGCAATGAAGAAGAAGGCGACGGTATCGCTCAGATTGCCCAGTACGGCGGATGCTGCTGGTGCGACCCACCATGCTTTCAACTGACGCAGCCGATTGAAGACATGTACGTCCAGAATCTGCCCCAGCACATAGGCCATAAAGCTTGCCGTCGCGATGCGAGCGACCACGATGTTCAACTGACTCAGCGCGCTGAACCCCTGCCAGCCGCCCTGATAAAACAGCACGGATACCAGATAGGAAATCAGCAACGCCGGAATCATGACCGTCAGAATGATACGGCGGGCCAGCGGTGCGCCAAAAATACGCACAGTCAAGTCGGTGGCCAGAAAGATAAACGGGAAGGTGAACGCACCCCAGGTGGTATGGAAGCCAAACAGAATAATCGGCAGCTGCACCAGATAGTTACTGGATGTGATAATTAAAATATGGAATAGAGACAGCCAGCACAACGCTGTCAGCCGCTGTTGAGCAGTAAATTGGAACATGGTGTGACCTTTTTGGTTATTGGGGTGAGGGAACCCAGATAAATTGCCCCGTTCTCGCCGTCCCTTATTGACGATAACGTGGCGGAATCATACCCAATTGACCTATCTTTGCAATGGTTAATTTTTGTGCAAAACAGTAGCGTCGCTACAGTGGTTTGCGCCTGATAATGTGTGGCGTAAACTAGGCGCGGCCGCGTTGTTTAAATGATGACGGCGTGGTGAAATCCACCGTTTTACTTCAAAGAATAACGACGGAAGTGTTCATGAGCGATATTTTTGCCAATCCGGATAGGACACTGGATGCACAAGGGTTGCGCTGTCCGGAGCCGGTGATGATGGTTCGTAAGGCCGTGCGCCAGATGGAAACCGGGCAGACGTTGCTGATCATCGCCGATGATCCCGCGACGACCCGCGATATTCCCGGGTTTTGCCGTTATATGGAGCATGAGTTGTTGGCGCAGACCATTGATAGCCTGCCGTATCGCTATCTATTGCGCAAAGGGGTGTAGCCGGTGCGATATCTGGGTTGTACAGGCCGCTTCGGCGGCCTGTCTACGGGATCTGTTTAGATATAAAGCGCGCGGACTATCAGGAAGTGTCCGCCGAAGTAGCACATGGCCAGCAGCGCCTGATGGGCGCGGAACGGTAAGCGAAAATGGTGTATCAACCAGACGGCGTGCCCGATAAACAGCAAGGCGGCCCCTGCGATTAGCGCGAAGTTGGCATCCGAACCGAGCGAAAAATAATGCTCCCCTGCTACCCAGACCATCAGCGCCGTCATGATGACCAGCGCGGTAACTGACCAACGCTCCTCTTTTAGCCGTGAGCCCAGCAGTACCAGCAACAAGGTCGTTACGACAACCAACGCCACAGGTAGGGGCCAGAAAAAACTGAACGACAGTTGTGAGACGAAGAAGCTGACGCAGTAGAGCAAATGACTGACGAAGTAAGCTGCGACGGCGAAGCGTATTTTCTGGTTCGGCAGTAGCAAGAGTGCATCGCCCGCCAGCGTAGCGGCCAGAGCCAGGATGACCAGATAGCCCTGCAGGCCCAGCGTCGGTGTCTGCCAGACCATCAGCATCATCAGCAGCAGCGTAACCGGTTTGAACAGCCAGCGTTGCCAGGCCGGGCCACGGTAGCTGGCATCAACGTACAGCCAGCCGGAAAGGAATACAGCAATAAAAGACCAGAGCATAAGTCATCCTTATTTAAGGGAAAACGCCGTCGGATAAGAGGGTAAGGCTCGCCTGATGCGGGTAGCGGGGGTTCATGTTATGTTAACGCCCAGTTTTGTGACGAGATGATGATACCCGGCTCATGGTCGGAGGAGAAGGTTGTTTAATGAGCAATGAACCCGTGCTGTACCGCATTCAGTTTATGAATAACGGCAAAAACTATCAGCTTTACGTGCGGGAACTGGTGCAGAGCAATCTGTTCGGATTTATTGAGATCGCTGACTTTGTGTTCGACAGTCAGTCCGCAGTGCTGGTTGATCCGACGACGGAAAAGCTGAAAACCGAGTTTTCCGGCGTCGGCCGCAGTTATATTCCCATACAGGCGGTGATTCGCATTGATGCCGTGACCGAACGTGAACGGGGCAGCGCCCGGATTTCGGAACTGGGCGACAATGTGTCCCACTTTCCTTTCCTGCCCGGCAAAAAAACCTGACTACGCAGCCTTCCTGATTTCGGCGCACTGATGTGCGCCTGTCTACTGATTCAGCGGCGATGCTTCGGCGATATTGGCGGTTGTTTGCGCTGCCACGCCAGCAATTCAAATACGCCGAACAGAAAGAAACGCAATTGTAGGCCCCGACTGAGCGGCGGCGCATCCTTAGGTTGGCTGGCTTTGAGCAGCAGAAACTGCACGCCGTGCATCAACAGCATGAAGACCGTGGCCAATACCATGAAGATATTCAATGGCCGGGGAAATGGGTGAACCAGATTGGTGATCAGAATGCTCCACACGCCCAGCATCACCAGCCGGCCGAGGTTAATCCATACGATCATCATTGCTCCTTGCTGCGTTCGGCAGCGTGGCGGATATAGAGGCGATAAGCGACTTGACCTGCGGTTTTTTCACGGTGCAGAGCCCAATTAGCAGGCAGGGCGAGCGCATGATTTTCCGCTTCTGTTTCTATATAGATCCAGGCTTCCTCCGCTAACCAGCCGTTTGCTTCCAGCAACATGAGTGTGTCATCCAGCAGCCCACGCCGAAAAGGCGGGTCGAGAAAAACCACGTCATAAGGCGAACCTTCACCGGCTAGCCACTGCAAGCTGTCGGTATGGACGACGCTGGCGTTTTCCGCCTTGAGTACCGCCAGGTTTTGCGTTAGCTGACGGGCGACATTGCGTTCTGCCTCGAGCAGCGTGGCATGAGCAGCGTAGCGCGACAGCGCTTCTAAACCGAGGGCGCCGCTGCCGGCAAAGCAGTCCAGACAGCGGGATTGCTGGATGACCGGCGCCAGCCAGTTGAATAGCGTTTCGCGCACGCGATCGGTGGTGGGACGCAGGCCGGGGCTATCTGGTACAGGAAGTTTTCTGCCGCGCCACTGACCGCCAATAATGCGGATTTGACCGGGAACGGATGTCGAATGATGTTTTGCCATAACCTGATGTTTCACTGAGCGTCGCAAGTATTGGCGACATATCGGAGTTGTTGGGCCGCTATTCTAATTAATTGTTAAGAAGAATGGATCACCTGGGAACAATTTTGGCCGCAGAGTGTGATTTAACGGACAAACCGGCGAACAACTCTCCGCGTTAATGGGGTTCAATGGGCATTGGGGCGTCTATATTAAACGTCAATGCATGATGTATATCTGGTTTCTGCCCCGGCGCTTGGCTTCATAGAGCGCGTTGTCCGCCTGTTGCAGCAGGCGCAGTTTTACCATGTCGGCGCTGGTGCCATCGGGAAGAGCGTCCGTACCGAATATGCCGATGCTCAGCGTGACGAAGCCGTATGGGCTGCCCCGGTGCTCCATACCCAACCCTTGTACCTTGCAACGGAGCCGGTGGCAGATCGTTTCTGCCTGTTCACTCTGGAAATGTGGGAACACCAGAATAAACTCATCGCCGCCGAAGCGGGCGGCAAAGGCGCCGTGGTGGTCGATTGCCTCGCCAATTTTGCCGGCGACGGCCTCAATACAGGCGTCGCCCAGAATATGTCCGTACATATCGTTGTATTGTTTGAAATAATCTATATCGATGATGGCAATGGAAAGCGGAAACGATGTTTGCGGTGGGGCACTAACCAATCGGGCGAGATAGTTATCCAGCCCCCGACGATTTTTCAGTAATGTCAGCGGATCGGTTTCTGAATCGATCATGATTTTCCGATTTATCCTGTCGAGTTCCCGGTTTTTCAGTTCCAGCTGTTTTTCTATTTCTTTCTGTCGGGTAATGTCGGTAAGGGAAACGGATATGGCTATTACCTGGTCATCGGTTCTGATTGGGCTGATGGCGACGAACAGAATTTTGTCGCCGAATGTTATCTCGTGGTCATTAGGTTTTAACCCGTTATCCAGTAACATAAAATCCATTGTTACATTATCGGCGTATTCGCGTTTTATAACGTCGAGCATTTTTTTACCGACAATCTCGGACAGATCTTTTCCCAGCAATTCAGCATATTTCTTGTTGGCGGCAATATATCTCTGCTCTCTGTCAATCAAACAAGAGGCAACCGGGAGCGACATGTAAATCTGTTTGATGTCATTTTGGGTAAGGTCGAGCATTTTATTTTCTCTGAATTTTACGAAAAAAATGGTCTGTATTCTGTTTCTGTGATTGCTCCCGCGGCCTTTATTTCCGGAATAATAAACTAACCTAATAATAGAATAGCGCTTTCGATATCTATTCATTGTGATTGCGCTGCTGTTTTTTTGCTATCGGAAATGCGGACTTTTCTCCTACCCCTACATTTTCGGATTTTAGGCGACGTCACCTGTCAGCGTTTGGCGTGGAAAAGGATAACGATGCTCATGGCGGAGGAAAAGGAATCAGCGATCACGAATGGCGGCAACGGCGGGCGCGACACACCTGGTTACGGAGATTGTCCATGACCATAGTGGCGTCGCGCGTGTTGCTGACTGCGGGAAAGTGTTAAACTTGCGGCTTTATTGATTTCATTGGCTATAGAGCAACCGCATTGGTGGCAGGAGCGCAAGAACACGATGGCGAAAGAGAAAAAGCGCGGATTTTTTTCCTGGTTGGGATTGGGGCGTCAGGAAGAGACTAACCCGGAAGAGGTAACGGCGGAGCCCGCGCCTGCTGAGTCCGGTGAAACAGCGGATTCTGTGTCAGAGACCGTCGCTGTCGAGGATGTTTCCGTACTTCGGGATATGGCCGAACCTGAGGTTGGCACAGCGATATCCGAAACGGTGTCGCCAGCGGAGCCGGAAGTGTTGGCCGCATCGGATGAGGAACGTCCGGTTGTGCACGATGAGGCTGTCGTCGTCGCGGAAGCGGCGATAGCTGATGAGCCGCCGAGCGCACCGCTGGCTGCGCCGGTAGCGATATCGACGGCGCCTCAGGAGCAGGAACGCCCGACAAAAGAAGGGTTCTTCGCTCGCCTGAAGCGCAGCCTGGTCAAAACCCGGCAGAACCTGGGTTCCGGATTTGTCGGATTGTTCCGCGGCAAGAAAATCGATGACGATTTGTTTGATGAGCTGGAAGAACAGCTGCTTATTGCGGATGTGGGTGTGGAAACCACGCGCAAAATCATCGCGCGATTGACGGAACACGCCGACCGTAAGCAGTTGAAAGATGCAGATGCGTTGCTGAGCCTGCTGAAAACGGAGATGAGCGGCATTCTGGCGAAAGCGGACGAGCCGTTGGTGATTGAAGGCAAAATGCCGTTTGTCATCCTGATGGTTGGCGTCAACGGCGTGGGAAAAACCACCACTATCGGCAAGCTGGCGCGTCAGTATCAGGCCGAGGGGAAATCCGTCATGTTGGCGGCGGGCGATACCTTCCGCGCGGCGGCGGTAGAGCAACTGCAGGTTTGGGGCCAGCGTAATAACGTTGCGGTCGTGGCGCAGCATACCGGCGCGGATTCCGCATCGGTGATTTTTGACGCTATCCAGGCGGCCAAAGCGCGTGGCGTCGACGTGTTGATTGCCGATACGGCCGGTCGTTTGCAGAACAAGTCCCACCTCATGGAAGAACTGAAGAAAATCGTGCGGGTGATGAAGAAATTGGACGACGATGCGCCGCACGAAGTCATGCTGACGCTGGATGCCAGCACCGGACAGAATGCAGTGAGTCAGGCCAGGTTGTTTGATGAGGCGGTAGGCTTGACGGGGATCGCCCTGACCAAACTGGACGGTACCGCCAAGGGCGGCGTGATTTTTGCGATTGCCGACCAGTTTGGTATTCCGATTCGATACATCGGTGTCGGTGAAGGCATTGATGATTTGCGGCCCTTCAAGGCCGACGACTTTATTGAGGCACTGTTTGCCCGCGAGGATTAAAACGGATGATTCGTTTTGAACAGGTCAGCAAAGCCTATCTTGGCGGCCGCCAGGCGTTACAGGGGGTCGATTTTCATATCCACCCGGCCGAGATGGTGTTTCTGACCGGTCACTCCGGTGCAGGGAAAAGCACCCTGCTGAAGTTGATCTGTGGTATCGAAAGGCCGAGCGCCGGTCACATCCTGTTCGGCGGCCACGATATCAGCCGGTTGAAGAAGCGGGAAGTTCCGTTTTTGCGCCGCCAGATCGGCATGATCTTTCAGGATCACCATTTACTGATGGATCGCACGGTATACGAAAATGTGGCAATGCCGCTGGTGATCGCCGGCGCCAGCCCAGAGGATATTCGTCGTCGTACCTCCGCGGCGTTGGACAAGGTGGGGTTGTTGGATAAGGCCCGCAGTTACCCTATTCAGCTGTCCGGCGGCGAGCAGCAACGGGTGGGCATTGCCCGGGCAGTCGTCAATAAGCCGGTGGTGCTGTTGGCGGACGAACCGACCGGCAACCTTGACGATGCATTGTCGGAAGGCATTTTGCGTCTGTTCGAGGAATTCAACCGTGTGGGTGTCACGGTGCTGATGGCGACTCACGATACCAGGTTGATTTCCCGTCGCAATTATCGGGTGTTGACGCTGTCTCAGGGGCGCATGCTGGGAGGCCATGATGGTGAAGAATAAGCCGCGTAAAGAGAAGCGCGCCGCCGTCGGTGCTCGATCGCTGAGTGGCGGCTGGCAGGAACAGTGGCGCTATGCCTGGGCTAATACGCTAAGAGATATGCTGCGCCAGCCGTTGGCGACGTTGTTGACCGTTATGGTGATCGCCATTTCGCTAACCTTGCCCAGTATCTGCTATCTGGTATGGAAAAATGCCAGTCAGGCCGCTGCCCAGTGGTATCCCTCGCCGCAACTGACGGTCTATTTGGATAAATCGCTCGACGACAATGCCGCAGAGGCAGTGATCGCCAAAATCCGGGCGGAAGAGGGTGTTGATAAAGTCAATTATCTGACCCGCGACGAAGCGATGGGGGAATTTCGCAATTGGTCCGGTTTCGGCGGCGCGCTGGATATGTTGGAAGAGAACCCGCTGCCTGCTGTAGCGGTAGTAACGCCTCGGCTGGCGTTCCAGAATAATCAGGTACTGACTACTTTGCGTGATCGCATCGCCGCCATTCAGGGTGTGGGTGAAGTGCGCATGGACGACAGTTGGTTCTCTCGTTTGATGGCGCTGACTGGGTTGGTCGGCCAGGTTGCCGCAGTCATCGGTATGCTGATGGTCGCCGCGGTATTTTTGGTGATCGGCAACAGCGTGCGGCTGAATATTTTCAGCCGACGCGAGACCATCAATGTGATGAAGCTAATTGGCGCGACAGACGGTTTTATCCTGCGCCCCTTCCTCAATGGCGGCGTATTGCTGGGAGGCTGCGGCGCCTTGCTGTCGTTGATATTGTCGCAGATGTTGGTCTGGCGGCTTGCGTCCGCAGCGTCGCAAGTGGCGACGGTATTCGGTACGACGTTTAATGTACATGGTCTGGGATGGGATGAAGCGCTGCTGCTGATCCTGATTTCCGCCATGATCGGCTGGCTGGCGGCCTGGCTTGCCACCGTACAACATTTACGCCGCTTTACACCGGAGTAAGTGTTTTTTGGTATACTCTTCCCTTGTGGTCAACGATGGCACACAAGGGAAAAATCCTTTTCCATCTGATTTTTTGTATGCATTTTTCCCTTGTTATCGCGGCCCGTATCGCCGGTTATCCGTCTTGATATGCACTTTAAGATGGATAAAATGGGTGGAACTTGTGCGATAAGTCACACTCTAACCACCAGCGAGTCGTTTTTTTTATATTGATGCCGTTTGAGGCACAAAAACTGCAATGGCCCGTCGGTATACTTTCAGTGATATACAACAGGCATGATTAATTAATGAGAGGGGTGGAATGACCAAAGATATGCAAACTTTCGCCTTAGTACCCCAGGGCAGTCTGGAAGGCTATATTCGTGCCGCCAATGCCTATCCGATGCTGACGGCGGAGGAAGAGCGGGCACTGGCTGAACGGCTGCATTATCACGGTGATCTGGATGCCGCCAAGCAGCTCATTCTGTCACACCTGAGATTTGTGATTCATGTGGCCCGCAATTATGCCGGGTATGGACTGCCGCAGGCAGATCTGATTCAGGAAGGTAACATCGGCCTGATGAAGGCGGTGCGCCGCTTCAACCCGGATGTCGGGGTGCGTCTGGTCTCTTTTGCCGTGCACTGGATCAAGGCTGAAATCCACGAATATGTGCTGCGCAACTGGCGTATCGTCAAGGTGGCAACCACCAAGGCGCAGCGCAAACTGTTTTTCAATCTGCGTAAAACCAAGCGGCGTCTGGGCTGGTTTAACCAAGACGAAGTCGAGTTGGTCGCCCGCGAGCTAGGAGTCACCAGCAAAGACGTGCGTGAAATGGAATCGCGCATGGCGGCGCAGGACATGACGTACGATCCCACACCTGACGATGACGCTCAGCCGGGTCAGCCGATGGCGCCCATGCTGTATCTGCAAGACAAGTCGTCCGATTTTGCCGATGGCATTGAAGAAGATAACTGGGAAACCCACGCGGCCGATAAACTGGCTTATGCATTGGAAGGATTGGACGAACGTAGCCAGCATATCATTCGCGCCCGTTGGCTGGATGACGACAACAAGTCTACATTGCAGGAACTGGCGGACTATTACGGTGTATCGGCGGAACGTGTCCGTCAGCTTGAGAAAAACGCCATGAAGAAATTACGCGCGGCAATCGAGGCGTAACTGATCGCCCGACAGCGAATATCCGTAAAAAAACGGCCGGAATTTCCGGCCGTTTTTTATGCACCATCATCAGGTTGTGGTGTTTTGACAATGTATTCCCAGCCGCCGGAAACGGCGTAAAAACCGCATGAATGCATGAATTTATCCATGACATCTTCGCTAACCAGCGCGTGATCCGCTGCATCCAGCCACCATTCCTTGACGTCGGGACAGGCGCGCAAGACTTCCTCTATCAGATACTTGCCCACGCCATGACGACGGGTTGAGGTTCTGACCTGCATATCAGTCAATTCGGCGCAACTGCTGTTGCTATCGATTTCGACGATGACGCCTGCCAACAAGTGGCCATTAAAGCGAGCGGCGAACAAACGGTGATCATCGTTCAGGTCTTTTTCCAGTATGTCGAAATCCTGATGCGGCCAGATGAAAGACAGGTCGTGTCGATCCTGCGCGCTGATTTTTGTGATGCGTTCCACCGTGAGTTTCATACGTTGTGCCCTCATTAACCTTAAGAATATTGTAGCGAGCTTGTAGTAAAAGCGTTGTGTAATTTTTCCCTTACGGCTGTCAGGGGAAATGTTTTTTCCGCCACCGATCTTTCGAGTAATCGATCATTAGCCAACGTAAAAAGCAGAATAATTGACCATAAATGAAAAAAATACTGGCGTTTAGGACTGATATTTTATGCTGTTTACACCGTGTTTTTCTGAGAATCTCAGTTGATTTGCAGCATAAAACTCCTGTTTAATATCATGAATAATAAAGTCTTATTACAAACTATTGCTTATAACAGAGCCTAACTCGTTATTACTTAAGAAAAAGAGCAAGTAATCACGGTTACTGCCAATAATTATAGCAATCTCCAAAATGACAGATGGGGTAAAACGGATGAAATTAAGCAAAGGTAAAGTGTTGTTGATGGGGTGTCTGGCCGCGGCGATGAGCCACGTAGTGAATGCCGCCGATATCAAGGTTGCGATTGTCGGCGCCATGTCCGGCCCGGTCGCGCAATACGGCGATATGGAGTTCACCGGCGCCCGTCAGGCAATCGCTGATATCAATGCCAAAGGGGGCGTAAACGGCAACAAACTGGTGGGTGTCGAGTATGACGATGCCTGCGACCCGAAACAGGCGGTCGCCGTTGCCAACAAGGTGATCAACGATGGCATCAAGTACGTTATTGGCCACCTGTGTTCTTCTTCCACACAGCCAGCGTCTGACATCTATGAAGATGAAGGCGTGCTCATGATTACACCGGCAGCAACAGCGCCTGACCTGACGACACGTGGCTACAAACTGATTATGCGCACCACCGGCCTGGATTCCGATCAGGGGCCGACTGCCGCAAAATACATTCTGGAGCAGGTTAAACCGCAGCGTATCGCCGTGGTGCACGACAAGCAGCAGTATGGCGAAGGTTTGGCCCGTGCGGTGCAGGACAGCCTGAAAAAAGCCAACGCGAACATCGTACTGTTTGAAGGCGTGACGGCGGGTGACAAAGATTTCTCCACGTTGGTGGCGCGTCTGAAGAAAGAGAACGTGGATTTCGTTTACTTCGGCGGCTATTACCCGGAAATGGGGCAGATTCTGCGCCAGGCGCGCGCCGCCGGATTGACGACTAAATTCATGGGGCCGGAAGGCGTGGGCAACTCTTCGCTGTCCAACATCGCGGGTGCTGCGTCCGAAGGCATGCTGGTGACGTTGCCGAAGCGTTATGACCAGGTGCCGGCCAACCAGCCGATCGTCGATGCGCTGAAAGCCAAAAAACTGGATCCGACCGGCCCATTCATCTGGACCACCTATGCCGCACTGCAGTCGCTGACCACGGCGATGCAACGTACTGGCGGGGCGGAACCGGCCAAACTGGTAGCGGATCTGAAAGCCAAGTCCGTGGATACGGTAATGGGCCCGTTGAGCTGGGACGAAAAAGGCGACCTGAAAGGGTTTGAGTTTGGCGTATTCGAGTGGCACGCAGACGGCACTTCCTCTAACGCGAAGTAACCGTTCGAACCCGTATTACTCCCAAAATACCGTGCCCCCTCAGCCGTCAGGCTGCGGGGGCAATGTCTAAGGTTAAGGTATGTCCGAGCAGTTCCTCTATTTCCTTCAGCAGATGTTCAACGGTCTGACGTTGGGCAGCACTTATGCGCTGATTGCCATTGGCTACACCATGGTTTACGGCATCATTGGCATGATCAACTTCGCTCATGGCGAGGTTTACATGATCGGCAGCTACGTCTCTTTCATCGTGATTGCCGCATTGATGATGATGGGCATCGATACCAGCTGGTTGCTGATTGGCACAGCCTTTATCGCCGCTGTTGTGATTTCCAGCGCCTACGGCTGGAGCATTGAACGTGTGGCCTACAAACCGGTGCGCGACTCCAAACGGTTGATCGCCTTGATTTCCGCCATCGGTATGTCGATTTTCCTGCAGAACTACGTCAGCCTGACGCAAGGTTCCCGTGATGTCGCGCTGCCCAGCCTGATCCAGGGCCAGTGGGTGTTAGGTGAAAGCAATGGTTTCGCCGCGACCATCACCACCATGCAGTTGACTATCTGGGTGGTGACGTTTCTGGCAATGCTGGCATTGACCCTGTTTATTCGTTATTCCCGTATGGGCCGCGCCTGTCGCGCCTGTTCGGAAGATCTGAAAATGACCAGCCTGCTTGGCATCAGCACCGATCGCGTGATTTCGCTGACGTTCGTCATCGGCGCGACGATGGCTGCGGTGGCCGGCGTGCTGCTGGGTCAGTTCTATGGCGTGATTAACCCCTATATCGGATTTATGGCCGGGATGAAAGCGTTCACCGCTGCGGTGCTGGGCGGTATCGGCAGTATTCCCGGCGCGATGATCGGCGGCCTGGTGCTGGGTATCACCGAGGCGCTGACCTCGGCCTATCTCAGCACCGAATACAAGGACGTGGTGTCTTTCGCGTTGTTGATTGTCGTTCTGCTGGTGATGCCCACCGGTATTCTCGGGCGTCCGGAGGTGGAGAAGGTATGAAGCCTTATGTGTTGATTAATGCCGTGGTATCGGCGCTGATACTGCTGGTGCTGGCGGCGTTCGTTATGGGCATGCAGCTCAGTTTGGATGGCACACGACTGGTGGTGCATGGCGCGGAGACGGTGCGTTGGTATTGGATTGGCGCGGCTTGCGCGGTGGTCTTTCTGTTCCAGCTGTTGCGTCCGTTGTTGCAACGGGGGACGAGAAAAATAGCCGGCGTCGGCAATCTGGTGCTGCCGAGTTTTGACGGCAGTACGCCGCGTCAAAAACTGTTGGCGTTGGCGTTGATTGCCGCTGCAATCATGTGGCCGTTTTTAGTTTCGCGCGGCACGGTGGATATCGCTACTCTGACGCTGATTTACGTCATGCTGGGTCTAGGGTTGAACGTAGTGGTCGGGTTGTCCGGCTTGCTGGTGCTGGGTTACGGCGGTTTTTATGCCATCGGCGCCTACACTTATGCCTTGCTGAGCCACTACTACGGCCTGGGGTTCTGGCAATGTTTGCCGCTGGCGGGGCTGACGGCGGCGCTGTCCGGTTTCCTGCTGGGGTTTCCGGTACTCAGGCTACGCGGCGATTATCTGGCGATCGTGACGCTGGGGTTCGGTGAAATTGTACGTATCTTGTTGCTGAACAACACCGGTTTCACTGGCGGGCCGAACGGTATCAGCCAAATCCCCAAGCCCACGTTGTTCGGACTGGAGTTCAACCGAGCGCCCCGTGAGGGCGGTTGGGATACGTTCCACCACTTTTTCGGCCTGACCTACGACCCCAGCGACCGCATTATTTTCCTCTATATGGTGGCACTGTTACTGGTGCTGTTGACGCTGTTTATTATCAATCGGTTGCTGCGTATGCCGCTGGGCAGGGCGTGGGAAGCGCTGCGCGAAGATGAAATCGCCTGTCGTTCACTGGGCCTGAGCCCGACCAAAATCAAATTGACGGCGTTCACCATCAGTGCGGCGTTCGCCGGTTTCGCCGGCACGTTGTTCGCGGCCCGCCAGGGGTTTGTCAGCCCGGAATCCTTCACCTTCGTCGAGTCAGCCTTTGTGCTGGCGATTGTGGTATTGGGCGGGATGGGCTCGCAGTTCGCAGTCATTCTGGCGGCGATTTTGCTGGTGGTGTCCCGTGAGCTGATGCGTGACCTGAACGAATACAGCATGTTGTTGCTGGGAGCGTTGATGGTACTGATGATGATCTGGCGTCCTCAGGGGTTGCTGCCGATGAAACGTCCGCAGATGAAGCTGCAGATTGAGAAGAAGGAAGAGCAGGCATGAGTACCCAGCCATTATTATCGGTCAGAGGCCTGATGATGCGCTTCGGCGGCCTGCTGGCCGTCAACAATGTGGAACTGGATCTGCATCAGGGTGAAATCGTTTCGCTGATCGGCCCCAACGGGGCGGGGAAGACGACGGTGTTCAACTGCCTGACCGGGTTTTACCGTCCAACGGGCGGCACCATTGTGCTGCGCGACCGCCATCTGGAAGGGTTGCCGGGGCAGCAGATTGCCCGCATGGGCGTGGTGCGCACTTTTCAACATGTGCGTCTGTTCCGCGAGATGACGGTGATCGAAAACCTGCTGGTGGCGCAACATCAGCACCTCAAAAGCGGGGTGTTCTCTGGTCTGCTGAAAACGCCGTCGTTCCGTCGTGCAGAGGCGGATGCCCGTCAGCGCGCGGCTATTTGGCTGGAGCGCGTGGGATTGCTGGAACTGGCGAATCGTCAGGCGGGCAATCTGGCATATGGTCAGCAACGTCGGCTGGAGATTGTCCGCTGCATGGTGACTCGGCCAGAGTTGCTGATGCTTGACGAACCCGCCGCGGGCCTCAACCCGAAAGAGACGGAAGAACTGGACGAGCTGATTGTCGACCTGCGCAGCAACCATCAGGTTTCGGTGCTGCTGATCGAGCACGACATGAAATTGGTGATGGGTATTTCCGATCGGATTTACGTGGTGAATCAAGGGATGCCGCTGGCCAACGGTACGCCCACCGAAATTCGTAACAACCCGGATGTTGTCCGCGCGTATCTGGGTGAAGGATAAGAACTATGCTGTCATTTAATCAGGTTTCCGCGCACTACGGTAAAATCCAGGCGCTGCATCAGGTTAGCTTGCATATCAACCAGGGCGAGATCGTGACGCTGATCGGCGCCAACGGCGCGGGCAAAACCACACTGCTGGGTACACTGTGCGGCGAACCCCGGGCGTCCGCAGGTTCCATCGTGTTTGATGGGAAGGACATCACCGGCTGGCAGACGGCGCGCATCATGCGTGAAGCCATCGCCATCGTGCCGGAAGGTCGCCGGGTATTTTCCCGCATGACGGTGGAAGAGAATCTGTCGATGGGCGGTTTTTTCGTCAAGCGCGAGCTGTATCAGCAGCGTATCGCGCGGGTGTACGAGCTGTTCCCGCGGCTGTTTGAACGCCGTACTCAGCGGGCGGGCACCATGTCCGGCGGTGAACAGCAAATGTTGGCTATCGGCCGTGCATTGATGAGCCAGCCGCGTCTACTGTTGCTGGATGAACCGTCGCTCGGCCTGGCGCCGATCATCATCCAGCAGATCTTCGACACCATCCAGCGGTTGCGCGAAGAAGGCATGACTATCTTCTTGGTGGAGCAGAACGCTAACCAGGCACTTCGTCTGGCTGATCGGGGTTATGTGCTGGAAAACGGCCATGTGGTACTAGAAGATACCGGCGCGGCATTATTAGCGAATGAAGCCGTGCGTTCCGCCTATCTTGGCGGTTAGAATCTCCCCGGGCCGGTATTCTCCGGCCCGCTTAATGTCATCATTTCTTGCAAACAATTAAGTGAGACTCAACATGTCAACGGATGGGTTACTGGCGCAGCGTATGGCGCGCCTGAAAAGCTCCGCAATTCGTGAATTGCTGAAGCACAGCAAAATGGACGGCGTGATTTCGTTGGCGGGCGGCATTCCTTCTGAAGCGTTATTTGATTTCCAGGGGCTTAACGAAGCGACCCAACGGGCGATTACCGAACAGCCGTCATCGGCGTTCCAATATGGCCTGACCGAGGGCAGCCCGGTATTGCGTGAGCGTATCGTCGAACTGTGCGCATTACGCGGCATCAAGACCCACGCGGAAGATATTGTCGTGACCGCCGGTTCCCAGCAGGCGCTGGATCTGGTGATGCGCGCGACCGCCAACCCGCAGGATATTTTTGTGGTGGAGCGCCCGACCTATCTGGCGGCGTTGCAAACGCTGGAGCTGGCTGAAGCGCAGGTGATGTCGGTCGGGTCCGACGAGTACGGCATGGTGGTGGACGAACTGGCCGCGTTGCTGGAAACCACGCGCATCAAAGGCGTGTATCTGGTGCCGAATTTCGGCAATCCGAGTGGTGTAACGCTGAGCGAAGCCCGCCGTCGTCAACTGCTGGAACTGGCGGTACGCCACGGTTTTCTGATCATTGAAGACGATCCGTATGGCGAGCTGCGTTTTACAGAGACGCGCCAGACGACGATTTACCAGCTGGCGCAAGAGGCTGGCCATGCGGATCGCGTGGTCTACACCTCTTCCTTCTCCAAGATTCTGGCGCCGGGTTTACGCTTGGGTTGGGCTATCCTGCCCGATTGGTTGCTGCATAAAGTGGCGATCATCAAGCAGGCGGCGGATCTGCACGCCAGTTCGCTATCGCAGGCGATCGTGGAGTCTTATCTGGGGCTCGGGCGCCTGTCGGCGCAAATTGAAACCATCCGCCATGCTTATCGTCAAAAAGCGGAACTGCTGTCGTCGCTGATGGCGCAGGAACTGGGCGATGTCATCGAATTCAACCAGCCGGAAGGCGGGATGTTCCTGTGGGCGCGTTTCCGTCAACCGTTCGATACCACCGCCTGGCTGCAGAAGACGCTGGAACAGGGCGTGGTATTCGTGCCCGGTGAATTCTTCTTCGCCGACCACCCAGATCGCTCAACGCTGCGCCTCTCTTTCGCGACTGCGACACAAGAGCAGATGCATGAAGCCGTAGCCCGCCTGCGGCGCGCGCTGTAAGACCTGTCCCCTGATGACGGCGGTATATGAACCGTCATCAGGGAATAACACCCGGTGAATGGCTGACGGGCTGATTTCATCGGCGGCCGTGATTATCCTGCCCCTGCAACATGATTATCCTGGTATCACCCGTTCTGCAAGGCCCGGAGCCGCTACTGCGTCAGTGTATCAGCGCCCGGTGGTTGACGGCCGAAGTAACGTTGTCGGCATTCGCCATCTCCAGCCGCTGGCGGGAGATCACCTCTTCCACCACAAAGATTTTGATTAAATCCACCAGATGCGTGGCTTGATGGCTCAGGTTCTCCGTCGCCGTGGCGGACTCTTGCACCAGCGCGGCGTTCTGGTGAGTCACTTGATCGAGCTGAGCGACAGCGAGGTTGATTTGTGAAATACCCAGCTGCTGCTCGCTGGTAGAGATGCTGATTTCGTTGATGAGCTCCGCCACCTGCCGACTTTGATCCAAAATTTCACTCATCGTGATGCCGGCGTGGGAAACCAATTCTGTTCCCGCTTCGATTTGTTGCACGCTGGTTGTGATCAACGCTTTGATGTCGTGTGCGGCGTTGGCGGAGTGCTGTGCTAGCGAGCGGACTTCGCTGGCGACGACGGCGAAGCCTTTACCTTCTTCACCGGCACGCGCCGCCTCGACGCCGGCGTTCAATGCCAGAATGTTGGTCTGAAATGCGATGGTATCGATCAACTGGATAATATCGACGATTTTTTGCGAGCTGCCGCTGATGTTATTCATCATGGAAACTACACCGCTAAACACTTCGTTGCCCTTTTGGGCTGTGGCAGTGGCGTTGTTTGCCAGATCAGTGACATGTTTGACGATTTCCACATTGTGATTAACGGCATTACTGATTTGCTCCATGGACGCCGCGGTTTGTTGCAGGCTGGCGGCTTGTTCTTCCGTGCGTTGGCTGAGATCGCTGGTGCCGCTGGCAATTTCATTGGTGCCGGTGGCAATGGAATCGCTACTTTGACGTACCTGATCGACGATATGACACAGGTGCTTACGCATCACTTCAATCGCGGCCAATAGGCTACTGTCGTCGTTTTTTCGCAAAGGAATGCTGATCGCCAGATTGCCTTGCGCGATTTGTTGGGCGATATAGACGGCCTCCGACGGTTCACCCCCCAGTTTTCCTTTTACCTGACGTGTAATGAGCCAGGCGATGACGCTGCCGAGCACCAATGCCATAAGGGTCAGAATGAACATGAGGTTGCCGGAGTCATTTGCGAGTTGCTCTGAATTAGCAGATAAATCGTTAGTGCTGTCTTTTTGGTAATTGATGATGTTGTCGATGGCTTGCAGCAGTTTTGTCTGCGCTGGCTGGAATTCGTTGAGAATGATATGTATGGCCTCCCCATCACGGTTGGCCAGGCCGAATTCAATGACTTTTTTCAGCGCGGTGATGGCGTCTGGCCGGGCTTCTTCCAGCTTTTTCAACAACGCCCTGGCGGCAGGCGATACGGTTAATTCGTCAAAGCGTTGGAGCAGCGTCGTACTTTTTGCGACGGCGTCGTCAATACGCTGTTTTTCTATTTGCATCTGCGCGGGATCGGAGGACAACACCAAATCCCGCGCAGCATTGGAAACAATCATGATGTTGCTTTGATAAGACTGCATCATCAACAGTTTGGGAACCCGATTTTCAGCGAGTTCATTGATGTTGCCGCTAAGTTGCCAGAGCTGTATGCGGCCAAAGCCCGCCACCAGAAAGCCAATCAAAATCACGATCGCAAAGCTAGAGCCGAGCATGGTGCTTAACTTCATCTTACTGATTCTTTTCATCATATCCCCTGCCAGTGTCATCATCTGCGCGCACCGATGTGCCGCAATGGCCGAACCAGAACAACAGGGAAATCAGGACAGCACCGCACAGGGACTGACTTGATACCCCCAGCTTCTTGCTGTGAACTTTTTATGCATGCTGCGGGGATCGCCCATCGGTATGTTGTTCAGGTAACAGCAACTCAACACCGTGATCGGTGTAAGGGCCGAAGCGCTGACTCTCATACCGATAACAGCGAATCTCGCGGGTGATAAAAAAGTGCACAGCCACACTGCTAATGACGCCTATCAGATAAGCGTCCGGACTGGTGTTGGGCCATCGCTGAGAATCACGGCGGCGATGGAAAGTGTGTATGAGGCTCAGCTCATGGTGCCATCCTGATGGATGCCGAAGGGGCAGGTGCTGTCATCCTTGTGGTTTTTTTTTAAGCTGACGTTTTAACTATGAAAGGAGAATTATTGTTTGTCTAATGGGGGCCCCCTTTTTTTTTAACCTGCCGGGAATCGTTCGCCGGCAGGTTTATCTATATGAAAAATATTAATTATTTAACCCTGGCTTATTCGGCTTCCTAGCGCATGGCTGTGGTGAGCCTGCGCTTGCAATTAAAATCTCTCCCACCCTTCATTGCCACTTCCAGCAAGAGCCGGGTGCAAACTGCGGGATGTCGCCAGTGTGCTCTGGGCGGTGTTGCTATGTTGGGGAACGTCAATCACGAACATATGCATCAACTCCACCAGATTGCTCGCCTGCGCGCTCAAGCTCCCTGCGGCGTTGGCGGATTGCTCGACCAGCGTGGCATTCTGCTGAGTGACAGTATCCAATTGGCTGATGGCCTGATGAATTTGGCTGATACCGGACTCTTGTTCTTGTGTCGTCAGGCCGATTTCAGTGATCAAATCGGCGACATGGCGTGCCTGCGTCACTATCTCTCCCATCGTAATACCTGCGTGATCAACCAGTTGTGAACCGCTTTTCACCTTCTCCATACTTGCTGTGATCAGCTCTTTAATTTCTTTGGCTGCTGAGGCTGAACGTTGCGCCAGCGAACGCACTTCGCCGGCCACGACGGCGAAACCGCGGCCTTGTTCGCCGGCGCGGGCGGCCTCTACTGCCGCATTCAGCGCCAGAATATTGGTCTGGAACGCGATGCCGTCAATGACGCTGATGATGTCGCCGATTTTGCTGGAACTGGCGGCAATATCATTCATGGTGAGGATGACATGACTCACTACCTCGCTGCCTCTGGCGGCCGTATCGCTGGCGGATGTGGTGAATTGCACCGCCTGACGCACGATATCGCCGTTTTGGCGAATGGCTTGACTGATCTGTTCCATGGATGCGGCGGTTTGCTGCAAGCTGGCGGCCTGCTCTTCGGTACGTTGGCTGAGGTCGGTACTGCCGATAGCGATCTGCTGTGAGCCGGCGGCGATGGATTCGCTGCTTTTGCGCACCTGGCTGACGATATGGCTGAGGCTGTCGCACATGGCGCGCATCATGGCCAATAAACTATGGCGATCATTGGCTTTCAGTTTGACATTGACGGACAGATTGCCTTGCGCCACCAGCTGGGCGATGTGAGAGGCATAAACCGGTTCTCCGCCCAGTAACCTGGTGATGAGGCGGGTGATCATCCAGGCAACCACGCTGCCGGCGAGGGCAATCAATATTGCCAATGACAACATCAGCAGGCCGGCATTGTTGGCTTGTGATTCTGAGTTGTCAGCCGTGGCGTTGGTCACGCTTTTCTGATAGTTCAACAAGCTATCTATCACCTTGAACAACGTATCCTGCGTATTGCGTACTTCGCCGAGAATCAGGTTTTTCGCATTGTCCGGCTGATTTGATAACCCGAATTCGATGGTTTTTCTGATCGCTTCCAGATAAGCCGGGCGCTTTTGTTCCAGCTGATCGAGCAACGAGTTCTGTTCCGCTGTTGTCGAGGTTTTTCGCAGTAAAACGAGCAGGTCGCTGTTTCTGGGAATAATCGTATCAATCCGCTGTTTTTCAATAAGCATTTGTTGTTGATCGGTAAGTAATGCAATATTTCTTATCACCCTGGCGGTAATATTCATATTGTCTTTATATTCTTGTATCAACTGTAACTCTGTGAGACGTTCTTTTGACAGCGTTTGAATATGGGTACTGAGCTGCTTTAACTGTATTTGCCCATAAATCGCGACCAGAAAACCAATAGCGATGACCATGGCGAACCCTGTACCTAACATGAAGCTTAATTTCATTTCTTTAAAAAAACGCATAGCATCACCTTTTTATGTAAGATTTATGTTGGTTATTATTCAAATGCAGGTGTGGTGATTTTATTACCCGGTGTCTTCCTGGTATTTGAATTATTTTGGGTATATATACCCGTCATCCTTCAAGTTGCCGGCGCATTGGCTTTATGACTCGGCACATTCCTGAGCATCGCCCCGCTGGGCGCAAGCCGCTGCGTTCAAATCTACGTGCATCAGAATTGTCGCTCATGCGAATCACTTACCGGAGTAAGCTCATCGGGATTCACTTTCCTGTTTCTCGAGTTATTCTGGGTATAAATATTGGTATGATTCAGGCAATAATAATTCCGCTGATGAAAAACATCAGAGATAAATTGTCTGTAGAGATTAACCTAACCGTTAATTTTTAATTTATTAAATGTGTTGAAAAATATAGTCGATATATAAAGCATTATATGCTGGTATATTTATTTCCAGAATTTACCATTCTTCCTGAATTAATTTCAGTATGGATTCTTTTAAATCGTTTGTCGATAACCTGTGACAAAATTTTTTCATATTTGTTAATGCCGTCGCATTGAAAAAAATAGCATTATTTTCCGAATGTAATTTACAAAATAACTATGATCTTTAATGCCATGGGGTTTGTGTTGATATTAAAAAAGGCGAACCTTTTTGAGGTTCGCCGATGATGATGTCCCAACCACCGATTTTTTAGCCGGCTCGCGTTCGCGTCAGCATGTTTCCCCGGCGAGCCAGACTTAACTGATCGGCATGAGTTTTAACTGAGGCGTTGTGGTGGGGGGGATGATATGTGGCGTGGCAGCGACTTCGCCGCCGCGAACCGCAAATATCCGCATCAATTCCACCAGATGGCCTGCTTGTGCGCTCAGGCTGCCAGCCGCGTCGGCGGATTGTTCAACCAACGCGGCGTTTTGCTGGGTGACGGCATCCAATTGGCTGATGGCCTGATGGATTTGGCCGATACCGGCCTCTTGCTCCTGCGTCGTTAAACCGATTTCATTGATTAGACTGGCGACATGGCGCGCCTGGGTGACAATTTCATCCATCGTAGCGCCCGCGTTACCGACCAACAACGAGCCGCTTTCCACCTTATTCATGCTTTCGGTAATCAGTTCCTTGATTTCACGGGCCGCAGATGCGGAACGCTGGGCCAGTGAACGCACTTCACCGGCTACGACGGCGAAACCGCGGCCCTGCTCGCCGGCGCGGGCGGCTTCCACCGCGGCGTTCAGCGCCAGGATATTGGTTTGAAATGCGATGCCGTCAATCACGCTGATGATATCGCCGATTTTGCGGGAACTGGTGGTGATGTCTTCCATGGTGCTGATGACACTGCCGACGACATCGCTGCCTTTGGCGGCGGTATCGCTGGCGGAGGTGGCGAGTTGTACCGCCTGACGCACTGTATCGCCATTTTGGCGAATGGTCTGGCTGATTTGTTCCATGGATGCGGCGGTTTGTTGCAAGCTGGATGCTTGCTCTTCCGTGCGTTGGTTGAGATCGGCATTGCCGGACGCGATCTGTTGCGCACCGGTAGCGATGGATTCACTGCTCTGGCGCACCTGGCCGACGATATGGCTCAGGCTGTCACGCATATTGCTCATGGCGGCAAGCACGCTGCGTTCGTCGCCGCTATTCAACGCGACGTCCACCGCCAGATTGCCTTGCGCCACCTCATGGGCGATAGCCGTGGCGTATTGCGGTTCGCCGCCCAACTGGCGTTTGAGGTAGCGGCTAAGCGCCCAGGCAGTGATGATGCCGATCAGCGTGCCGAACAGCGCCAGGCCCAGCATCAACAACCCGGATTTGTTCGCCAACTGCTGCGCTTTGCTGGTGAGATCGAGCGTCAGCGATGACTGGTAATCCGTCATGTCGTTCAACGTATTGAAAATGCCTTCCTGCGCTTTTTGCAGATCAGCGACGATAATATTGCGCGCCTGAACCGGACGCCCTGCCATCCCGGCGTCAATGGCATTCTGCATGGCTTCGACGTAGGAAGGGCGGAAGGTATCCATCTGCTGGAGCCGTTTTTTCATTTCCGGGTCGGTGGCGTTTTGGCTGATTTGCGCCAACAACCTGTCGCTGCTGGCGTTGATGTCGTCAAGCCGCTGGCGTACCTGCTCTTTCTGTCCTTTGTCGTTCAACAGCGCGATGTCCCGGACACCGCGCGCGGCATCGTTGACGTTGTCTTTCATTTTTTCCAGTTGCAGCAGCATCACCATATGCGACTTCGATAACGTCTGCATATCTTCGCTAAGGCTTTTCAATTGATACTGTCCGAATAATGCAATCAGTAGCCCGATGATGACCACCCAGGCAAAACCAGAATTCAGTCTGGTTGCGAGTTTTATCTTGCTGAAGTAGTTCATAGGTTCCCTTTTCCCCGGTAGAGATGATTATTCAAGCGCCCTGTCGCGGTGACGAACAGGACGTGTCCCGTAATGACGAGTGATGGCATCCACATGCCATTGCGGGAAGCGCCTGTGCGCTGGTTTTCGTGCGTGAGTGACACACTCGCCCTCTTTCCGATCTCGGATCATGCTGGCAGCGCTTATTACTCCGGCGAACCGGGTTGAGCGTGCACAGCGCTATCGATCAACAGCTGAATTGTTGTGGGTATAAAAGGTAAGCGCCCTGGGGGTTTTGGTTATTGAAGCGCATATCATCGATATCTCTTGCGGATATCGGGGAAATTAACCCACATTTTTGCTGGGCGTTTACAATGACAAACTACCAAAACGAAATATTTTTAATAATAGGTATTCGCTATGTCAGCGCGGGCGATAAGGCGTGGGGCAAGAGCTTACAAAGACGTGTACGGTCAGCGCACAGGCCGCCCCCCGTTGGAGGCGGCTGAAGGCAGGGGATTCTCAGAACGTTTCCCAGTCACCATGCCCGGAGGCGGTAGCGGGTTTGCGTAATGCGATTTTTTGCGGCGTCGGTTTTTCCGCCTTGCGCGGAGAGGCTGACGGCTGAGTCTGGCGGGAAGGGGAGGCATGTTGAATGGTAAAGACGCTCATCAGTTCCACCAGTTTTGCCGCCTGATCGTTCAGGCTGTCGGCGGCGCTGGCGGATTCTTCAACCAGTGCGGCATTCTGCTGGGTGACGCCGTCCAACTGGGTGATGGCCTGATTAATTTGCGAAATGCCGGATTCCTGTTCCCGGGTGGTCATGCCGATTTCATTGATGAGATTAGCGACGTGCTGGGCCTGAGTGACGATGTCGCTCATGGTTTCGCCGGCGTGCCCCACCAGTTGCGAGCCGCTTTCCACTTTTTCCATGCTGGTAGTAATGAGCTCTTTGATCTCACGGGCGGCCGACGCCGAGCGCTGCGCCAGCGAGCGCACTTCTCCGGCCACCACGGCAAAGCCGCGCCCCTGTTCGCCGGCGCGGGCGGCTTCCACCGCGGCGTTCAGCGCCAGGATGTTGGTCTGGAATGCGATGCCGTCAATCACCGTGATGATATCGCCTATCTTGCGGGAACTGGCGGTAATGTCGGCCATGGTAGTGATGACGTTGCTGACGACGTCGTTGCCTTTGGCGGCGGTTTGGCTGGCGGTGCTGGCAAGCTGGGCGGCTTCCCGCACGGTGTCGCCGTTTTGGCGGATGGTCTGGCTGATTTGCTCCATCGACGCGGCGGTTTCCTGGACGCTGGCGGCCTGCTCTTCGGTGCGGCGGCTCAGGTCGTTGCTGCCGATGGCGATTTCGCTGGAACCGGTAGAAATGGAGGCGCTGCTGTCGTGGACCTGTTGCACGATATTGCTCAACCCGGCGCGCATATCGTTCATGGCGGCCAGCAGGCTGGCGTCGTCGCCCGGTTTCAGTTCAACCGTGATGGCCAGGTTGCCTGCGGCGATCTGGCGGGCAATATCCGAAGCGTAGGCCGGTTCGCCGCCGAGCAGCCCCTTGATTCTGCGGGTAATCAGCCAGGCGATGCCAGCGCCGAGTACGGTAGAGACGCAGGACAACACCAGCATCAGCAAACCGGCGGCTTGGGCAGCGTGGACGGCTTCGTCTGCGGCACGTCGGGTATCGCCTTTTTGATAGCTCACCATCTCGTTGATCGCTTTAAAGTAATTGGCCTGCGCCGGCTGTACTTCATTCATGATGACGCTTTTGGCATCGTCATATTTTTTATCCAGACTGAGCGCGATGGCTTTTTGCGTGGCTGCGAGGCTAATCGGCCGTACCTGATTGATGGCGTCAAACAGGGTTTTCTCTTTGCCGGAAGCGGACAATTCCGCGACACGCTTGAGGATTTCGCTATTCCTGGCGATGGTGGTGTTGATGCTTTGTTGTTCCTGCGCGACATGTTCCGGCGTGGTAAACAGCGTCAGGTTGCGCGCGGAGATGGCGATACTGTTCAGGTTATCTTTCAGTTCCTGAATCAGCAGTAAACCTTCCAATTGGTCGGAAGCCAGACGATTCACGTTATTGCTCTGTTGCCGCAGTTGAAATTGCCCGTAGGCGGAAACGAAGAAACTGATCATCAGTACCACGGCAAAACCGGCGCCGAGCATGGTAGCAAGTTTCATGTTTTTGAAGATACTCATGGTCTATCCCCCTGTTGATGATTTTTAATCGCGGCAAACCGATAAGCATGAGGTGAAAAATAATCAGCGCATGGGGTTATTTGCGATCTCGGGGATTAATTTAATCGATGAATCTTTGTTATATCTTAAGACATAAAATAATCATTAATTATTTTATGTCTTTGTTTTTTAAATATTTAATTGATTTATTTATAATGGTAATCCGCGTTATTTTATATTGAGTGATGATTTTAACCC
>NZ_JAAWVW010000013.1:0-120972 GCF_014855505.1 Musicola keenii
AATGCCGCGATGCTGAAACTGCCGCCGAGACGGGAGCGGGAGTATGAAAGAGAAGTGAGGCAAAAAAAGCCCAAATACCCTTTTAAAAACAATGCCAGTCACCTTAAGTGACTGGCATTACCCAGTCGGGCGCTTTTTTTATTCTCGCTGATTTCCAGTATTAATCTACACCCGTTACAGTTATACAAAATTAGTATATCAACAAAAATCAAGACCAGAAGAATCTGATAAAACTCCCCTGTTTTTCTTGCTTTTTTTAACCTGTTTGTAAAACTCGATGATTCTTTGAGCGAACGATCAAAATTAAGCATGTTCCCATCAAAAATTTATTCTCATCGGAAAAAGGTTTGTGTAATACTTGTAACGCTACATGGAGATTAACTCAATTTAGAGGGTATTAATAATGAATCGTACTAAACTGGTACTGGGCGCGGTAATCCTGGGTTCAACTCTGCTGGCTGGTTGCTCCAGCAACGCTAAACTGGATCAGCTGTCTTCTGACGTTTCTTCTCTGAACGACAAAGTATCTGCTCTGACCAGCAAAGTTGACGCTCTGGCTACTGACGTGCAGGCTGCTAAAGATGACGCAGCTCGTGCTAACCAGCGCCTGGACAACCAGGTTCGTACTTACAAGAAGTAAGAGCTGGTTGAACGAAAAATGGCGCACAGTGTGCGCCATTTTTTTATCTGTTGATTTCCCTTCGTATTCCCACGTTTCCCTGTAATACGCATCAGCGCGTCTACACGCCCTGACGCGCATACTCCTGAATTTATCGGACTGGAACGGCTACCGTCACCGGTGCTGCGCCAGTTTGCGGTGTAGACAGCACTTCACCTTTGTTCACCAGTATCGGCATACCTGAACGGCGGACGATCGCATTGTGTACAACCTCAACATCCGTCTCTGGGCTGCGTACGAACGCCTGTACTTTCTGGCCCAACCCAATTGGCATCGTCTGGGGGTCATCCTTATCAGTACGAGAGAGCGGTTGATGAACCTCGATATAGCGTTTCCCATCCGGTTCTACCGCCACTTTGATAGGCTCATTAATAATCTGAACCCGTGTTCCTACGGGAACATCGTTGAACAGTGCTTCAATATCCTCAGGACGAAGACGAATACAGCCAGAGCTAACGCGCATGCCGATACCGAAATTAGCATTGGTGCCATGGATGGAATAAACCCCACCGCTCTTTTCCAGACGCAATGCAAACAACCCCATCGGATTATCCGGGCCACCCGGTACGACTGCCGGCAAGTCAATACCCTGTTCTTTATAATGACGACGGATATTGGCTGTCGGTATCCAAGTAGGATTGGGACGACGTTCGATAACCCGTGTCACCATCACCGGCGTATTTCGGCCTAGCTGGCCAATACCAATGGGATACACAATGACGGTGCCCTTGCCTTTAGGAAAGTAATACAGACGCAGTTCAGCCAGGTTGACCACAATCCCTTCCCGCAGCGTATCCGGCAGCAACATCTGTGATGGGATCGTCAGCGTCGACCCCGGCTTGGGTAGATAGGGATCTGTCCCTGGGTTAGCCTCCAGCATATTCAGCAAGCCAATCTTGAAGTTAGCGGCTATCGTCTCCAGCGGGTGTCCATCATTCGGGACGGTATAGCTTATATTCTCTCCAATCAACCGGCTATCTGGCGGCGGTAACGGGTATTCGGCCGCTTCCGCAAGCGTGCTCCCCAGTAAACACAGCGTAAACAACGTTCCCAGTAGAGTAATCGCACGTTTCATAGTCAGATTCCTATTCACTGCCTCATTATCCGAAAAATCTTTCCAAATACGGCGAGCATCGCTCGTTAAGAGCATGCAACGACCATTCGGAAAAAATCATTTTCTATTTCTTAATCAACAAGTTATCAATAACCAACTTTAATCGGACTTTCAAGGATAAAAGCAGTTTGACGTAAAATCCACCGCCCGGACTCCGAAATAATGCATAACGTTCTGTGTTACGGCCTCCTGCTAAATATCACCGCCCTAGATTTACCCCAGGTAGACACACAACGACAACGATAAGGATGGGACATTCGCAGTGCTACTGACAATGTTTCGCAGTCTTGCCGTTACAGTGGTTTTTTCTATCTGGAACACCATGCACCATGAGCTTTGTCCTGTTTTTTACACAGCGATTATTGCATCTCACCGTCGACAAATACGATAATGATTCTTATTTATATTTAAGGAGCGACGCACATGTTCCCGTTCAACGCCTGGCTGAGAACGCAAATGGACAACTATCACCACAAATTGCGCGATGCCTCGGTGGATTTTTATATGGCGGAACTGGCGATGGATCGGGAAATTTGCGATATCGGCCAGTTGCGAAACTACTATCTGACCGGGATGAAAATGGCCGAGCTCAGCCAGCAATCGGGGGATGAAGGCCGCTATCTTTTCAGCCTGATAAAAATGCACCACTGCCTTATCGCCGCAATCAACGACACCCATCGTTGTCATCTTTTTCGGGTACAGAGTTACTACTTTGCCCGCCAGACACTACAGATGATTTGCAATCAGTTCAGCGTGTTAGGATGTTGGGAAAAGGTTTCCGCTTTTCAGCAGGATTTCGTGCAGCGTGTGGTGTTTATGCCATAACGCACAGTGGGACACACGTTCCGGATATGCCTCCATACCCGGAACGTTGCGGTATTACCCTTCCGGCGTGAGTACCGCCGTCGTCAAGCGAGAAGTGCAGCAGAGACGAGCCTTGTCGTCAAAAATATCAATTTGCCAGACTTGTAAACGCCGCCCGGCATGCACTGAACGACAGACGCCGCGTACTTCGCCTCCCGTTACCGCCCGCAGATGATTGGCGTTAATTTCCACCCCGACCACGCGCTGTTCACCCTCGGTGCACAGATAGCCGGCGATCGACCCCAGCGACTCCGCCAGCGTGACCGATGCGCCGCCATGCAGCAACCCAAACGGCTGACAGGTGCGGCTATCAACCGGCATGACGGCTTCAATGGTATCGTCGGTCAGATTCGTCATGCGAATCCCTAGATGCCCGACCATGCACCCGACGGACATCTGATTAAGCTGTTCCAGATCGATCGATCTTTTCCACATCATCGCACCAACTCCAGCAACGCCTGCAACGGATGTTTCAATCCCCGGCCCTCCATACGCTTGACCTGGCTGCGACAGGAATAACCGGTTGTCAGGCAGCGCTCCTGCGGCAAACGTTGTAACGCCGGTTGCCAGGACAAATCATAAATGCCCTGTGAATGAGCCAGATTCCGGCTTTCATGCCCATAAGTTCCCGCCATACCGCAGCACCCGACGCTGACGTTTTCAAGACGAGCGCCGAAATATGCAAAAATATCGCTCCACTGCGCGGTACTGGCCGGTAACGCCGTGGTTTCCGTACAGTGGCCGAACAGATACCAGACATCCCCCTGCCGAGTTTCCGTTTTCTCCAGTTTCCGCTGTTTCAGCCAATCGGATAGCCACTCATGCACCAGTTGCACCTGAAAATCGCCGCGCTTATCGCCCAGCGCGTCACGGTACTCATCGCGATAACACAGCACCAGCGCCGGGTCGACACCCACCATGGGCAGCCCCAGCCCAGCGACACGGTTCAGAAACTCCGCCGTCCGGGCGGCAGTTCGAGCAAATTGTTGCAGGAATCCCTTGATATGCTGGGGCTTTCCATTGGGTGAAAACGGCAGTAATACCGGCCTCAACCCCAATTTTTCCACGAGCCGCACAAAATCCGCCACGACTTGCGCGTCATAGTAGCTGGTAAACGGATCCTGCACGATCAACACATACTGTCCCCGCGTTTCCGCCGACATCTGTTCCAATTGCTCCAGCGTGGTCGTCATGGCGGAGTGACCAGCAAACTGCCGTTTCAGCGATGGCGATGACAACAGCGGCAAATCCACCATGCCGATACAACGACGGCTGAGTGCATTCACCCACGGCTGGCGCAGGAAAAAGTTGAAGGTCTTCGGAGTACGCGCCATCAGCGGGGCATAGCGCTCTACCTCGGCCACCAGATAATCCTTCACCGGCCGCAGATAGCGCGTGTGGTAAAGCTGCAGGAAACGAGCCCGGAAGCTGGGCACATCGATTTTTATCGGGCACTGGGTCGAACAAGCTTTACAGGCCAAACAGCCGGACATGGCGTCTTTGACCTCATGGGAGAAATCGTACTCTCCCTGGCGCGCCGCCAGCGTATTACGGGTTTTGGCGATGATGCTGCGCAGGCTCAGACGCTGCTGTGGCAACTGCGTTTCCAGCAACAGTGGGTCGACGCCCTGCTCCGCCAGCAGACGCAGCCATTCTCGCACCAGCGTGGCACGCCCCTTCGGCGAATGAATCCGATCGCCGGTGATTTTCATGGAGGGACACATCGGGCTGCGCGCATCGAAGTTAAAACAGAGGCCGTTGCCGTTACATTCCATTGCACCGCGATAGGCGCTTCTCACCGCAAGCGGAATTTGCCGATCGAACGTGCCGCGTTTTACCGCGTCCACCCTCATCATTGGCGCATCAACATCGAGCGGCGCGCAAATTTTACCGGGGTTCAACCGGTTATCCGGGTCGAACGCCGCCTTGACTCGCCGCAGCTCGTCATACAGTTCCGCACCGAAAAACGCCGGGCTGTACTCGGCGCGGAATCCCTTACCGTGCTCCCCCCACAACAACCCGCCGTACCTGGCGGTCAGATCCACAATGCGGTCGGAAAGCTGCTTCATCAACAGCTCCTGCTGCGGATCGCACATGTCCAGCGCCGGGCGGACATGCAATACCCCGGCATCCACATGCCCGAACATGCCGTAACTTAGATTATGGCTATCGAGCAGCGCGCGGAACTCGGCGATGTAGTCCGCCAGATGCTGCGGCGGCACGCAGGTATCCTCGGCAAACGGAATGGGTTTCGCCAGCCCCTTGCTGTTGCCCAACAGGCCTACCGCTTTTTTACGCATCGCATAAATGCGTTCGATCCCCGTCAGGTCATTGCAAACCTGATAACCAATGACGCCCGACTCGCGGGCGGACAGCAGTTCATCCAGCCGGCGGCACAGCGCAGACAACTGGCTGTCGATCAAGGCTTCGTCATCGCCGGCAAATTCGACGATATTCAGCCCCTGCATATCCTGACCGGGAACATCCGCAATCAGCTCGCTGACGGAATGCCAGACGATATCCTCACGCGCCAGATTCAACACCCGGGAATCAACGGTTTCTACCGAAAGGGCTTTAGCTTCTACCATGAACGGCGCGCTGCGCAGCGCGGAGTCGAACGAATCGAACTTGACGTTGACCAACCGGCGAATCTTCGGCAACGGCGTGATATCCAACGTCGCCTCGGTAATAAAGGCCAGCGTACCTTCTGCACCGGTTAAAATCCGCGTCAGGTCAAACGTTTGCATATCGTTGCTGAACACATGCCGCAGATCGTATCCGGTCAGGAACCGGTTCAGTTTGGGGAATTTTGCTATGATCAAATCCCGCTGCTCGCGGCAACGGTGCAGCACCGTGCGGTAAATGCGACCGGCGGGCGACGCTTCCTGGGCTAGCTGTTCGGCAAGCTCGACCGGCATCGCGCGCGTATCCAGTAACTCACCGCCCAACAAAACGGCGCGCAACCCCAGTACATGGTCGGACGTTTTACCGTACACCAACGACCCTTGGCCGGAAGCATCGGTGTTGATCATGCCGCCCAGCGTAGCGCGGTTGCTGGTAGACAGTTCCGGTGAAAAGAAATAGCCGAACGGCTTCAGATATTGATTGAGCTGATCCTTGATGACGCCCGCCTCTACCCTGACCCAGCCCTGCTCCGGGTTGATTTCCAGAATACGGTTCATATAGCGGGACATATCCACCACAATCCCCTGATTGAGCGCCTGCCCGTTGGTACCGGTTCCGCCGCCGCGCGGAGTAAACGTCAGGGCGCGAAAACGCTCCTCCCCCGCCAGACGGGACAGTAATGCCACATCCGCCGTGGATCGGGGAAATACCACCGCATCCGGCAATAGCTGATAAATGCTGTTGTCTGTGGCCATGGTGAGACGATCGGCATAGTTTGTCGCCGTATCGCCGGTGAATCCGTTTTGCTTCAATGCTTCCAAAAAGCTCAGCACCGGCTGAATCAGCCCGGGCGCCTGCGTGATCTGTGGGATCATTATTTGTGACCCTGTCTGTGCGAGAGGTGTTTGCCAATACGATAACGGCCGGAGAACAAGGGGTTGTCCTTTCCGGCGCACCCCGTTTTATCCTATTCAGTGCGCCGTGCGTCAAGGGATAAATAAAAACTTATGGTAGCGCGCCGCGATCCGACGCTACTCAGGTAAGAACTGCTGTCCAAATTGCGGGAAATCACGCATCATAAATTATTCCCGTTTTCATCATGTAGCCTGAGGGTTACTCCCCAGGCGAAGTCCGGTTCAGGTAGGGCACCACGCCTGAGCGTGAGGACTCGACAAGGTTTATCACCCGCTGACATTGAGGTAACACCTGTTGATGAAGCAATCTCAACCCCCGCGCTTCGATCTCGCAAGAATCGTATTCAGCCTGTTGTTTATCGGTATTCTGATCATCGCCTGCTTTTGGGTTGTACAGCCATTCATTTTGGGCTTCGCCTGGGCCAGCATGGTGGTTATCGCTACCTGGCCGCTGTTAATCAAGCTACAGAAAATGTTGTGGGGCTACCGCTTTCTGGCCGTGATAGTCATGACCTTGCTGTTAGTGCTGTTCTTCGTGATCCCGACATCGATTCTGGTCAGTAGCGTTATCGACAATACCTCTACGCTCATCGCCTGGGCGGGCAGTCAGGCGCGCATTACCCCGCCGTCTCTCGACTGGCTGCGCTCCATCCCCATGTTCGGCGAGAAGCTGCACAGCAGCTGGTATGGGCTGGTGCACAGCGGTGGCGCCGCCGTCATGGCCAAAGTGCAGCCATACGTTGGTCAGGCAGCCTCCTGGGCGGTCGCACAGGCGGCGCATATCGGCCGTTTCCTGATGCACTGTGCCTTGATGGTGTTATTCAGCATTCTGCTGTACAGCAAAGGTGATCAGGTCGCGCTTGGCGTTCGTCGTTTTGCCATGCGGTTGGGTAAACAGGGGGGGGAAGCGGCAGTCATCCTTGCAGCCCAGTCAATCCGCGCCGTGGCCCTGGGGGTCGTGGTCACGGCAATCGTACAATCATTACTGGGGGGTATTGGGTTGGCGCTCTCGGGCATTCCCTATACAACGCTGCTGACGGTACTGATGTTCTTATCATGCGTCGCGCAATTGGGCCCATTGATGGTACTGGTGCCCGCCATCATCTGGCTCTACTGGACGGGGGATACCACTTGGGGAACCATCCTGCTGGTCTGGAGCTGTATTGTCGGGACGCTGGATAATGTCATCCGCCCGTTACTCATCCGCATGGGCGCGGATTTACCCATGTTGCTGATTCTCTCCGGCGTTATCGGCGGCCTTTTGGCCTTCGGCATGATCGGGCTGTTCATCGGCCCCGTAGTGCTGGCCGTCTCTTACCGGTTGCTTTCCGCATGGATGAAAGATACGCCCGAGTCCGTCCACTTCCGAATTCACAGCGACCACAAAAAGTAGTCGCGCTCTCACGGTTTACGGCGTTCCTGACGGATGAAAGCAGGAATGCCAAACTCTATAATCACTCTTATGTGTTTAAGACAAATCTCAATGAAAATTCATTTTCAGTGCCTGTATTAGGTATTTTTATTCAATTTTATTGAATGAGAGATATTCTTTCCTTGGTCATTATTAAAAAACAATTAACCATTAGGATGATTCTTAATGACTCTCAAGCATTGAATTTCTAGTATTAATCCCGGAGCTATTGTTAACGTAATGTTTGTTGATTGAGGTTTCTCCTCATCAAGAACCAGTAACGAATTGCTGTGTGTAGTCTTTGCCCATCCCCCGAGATGGGCTTTTTTTTTGGTTCATCGCGCACGACCGGGGAACACTGCTTTTTTCACGCCACCTTGTCCTAAGGTACGAGCATAGGGTTGACGCGAGTCGAGCTTCTTTCGAAATCGGCTTTACTCTCGTCCTGAACGCTTCACCCATACTGAAAAAAAACCATCCGTTGTCGTTAATGCCACTGCGTCACCGCTGGACGGTACCTGCACAGAAAAAGAAATGTAATCTCCTGTACACGTTACCGATAAGCCATGCTAAACAGTTAGCATCCGATACGGATGGTTTTCATTTCCGTGCGACGCCTCACCATCCAGTGAAACGTCGCACGGACTTAACAAACAGCAAACAGCATCAGCGTTGGCCTGCCAGGCTTAGCCAGGTCTGCACGACGGTATCCGGATTTAGTGACAGACTATCAATCCCTTGCTCCATCAACCAGGCGGCAAAATCTTCATGATCAGAAGGCCCCTGACCGCAAATACCGACGTATTTTCCTTGCTTCTTCGCTGCCTGAATCGCCATTGCCAGCAACGCTTTCACGGCATCGTTACGTTCGTCGAACAGTGCCGACACCACGCCGGAATCGCGATCCAGACCCAGCGTCAGTTGCGTCATATCGTTGGAGCCGATCGAGAACCCATCAAAATGCTGCAGGAATGCGTCGGCCAGCAAAGCGTTGGAAGGAATCTCGCACATCATGATGATCTTGAGACCGTTCTCCCCACGTTTCAGCCCTTGCGTAGCCAACTCGTCAACGACGGCCTTCGCCTGCTCAACGGTGCGTACAAATGGGATCATCACCTCGACATTAGTAAGCCCCATCAGGTTGCGCACACGTTTGACGGCTTCGCACTCCAATGCAAAACACGCACGAAAATCCGGCGAGACATAACGACCTGCGCCACGGAAGCCAAGCATCGGGTTCTCTTCGTCCGGCTCATAACGGCTACCACCCAGCAGGTTGGCGTACTCGTTAGACTTGAAGTCGGACAGGCGGACAATCACCCGTTTCGGCCAAAACGCCGCGGCCAGCGTTGCAATGCCTTCCCTCAGCCGTTCGATATAAAACTCGACCGGATCCTGATATCCCTGCATCAATGTGCGAATTTCGCGCTGCAGTTCGGGAGGTTGCTGATCAAACTCCAACAGGGCTTTCGGATGAACACCAATCATGCGGTTAATGATGAACTCAAGCCGCGCCAACCCCACGCCTTCATTCGGCAGACAAGCAAAATCAAACGCCCGATCAGGGTTGCCGACATTCATCATGATTTTCAGCGGTAATGCCGGCATGGTATCAACCTGCGAACTGTCCACAGAGAAGTCCAGCAGATCCTGATAAACATAACCGGTATCGCCCTCGGCGCAGGAAACCGTCACTTTCTGGCCATTGCGCAAACGTTCCGTTGCATCACCACAACCGACCACCGCCGGAATACCCAGTTCACGCGCGATAATCGCCGCATGGCAGGTACGGCCGCCGCGATTGGTCACAATCGCCGCCGCTTTTTTCATGATCGGTTCCCAATCAGGATCCGTCATATCAGTCACCAGCACATCGCCGGCATTAACGCGGTGCATTTCGCTGATGTTATTAACGATTTTGACCTCGCCAGCGCCAATGCGATGGCCGATGGCACGCCCCTCAACCAACACCTTGCCTTTTGCCTGCAACTGATAACGCTCCATCACCTGCCCGTTGGAACGTACCGTTTCAGGACGCGCCTGAACGATATACAGTTTGCCGGTATGGCCATCTTTCGCCCATTCGATATCCATCGGACGACCATAATGTTTTTCAATCAGCAACGCCTGATGCGCCAGCGCCTGGATTTCGTCATCCGACAGACAAAATCGGGTGCTCTCTGATTCCGGCACATCTTCGATACGTACCTGCTTGCCATGCTCCTGACTGGCGGCATAGACCATCCGTATCTTTTTCGACCCCATGGTACGGCGCACGATAGCCGGTTTTCCACTCAGCAACGTCGGCTTGTGGACATAAAACTCATCCGGGTTGACCGCGCCCTGCACCACCATCTCACCCAGCCCCCACGCAGCGGTAATAAACACCACCTGATCAAATCCGGATTCGGTATCAATGGTGAACATCACGCCTGACGCGGCCAGATCAGACCGCACCATGCGCTGCACGCCGGCGGAAAGCGCCACGCCGCGGTGGTCATACCCCTGATGTACACGATAAGAAATGGCGCGGTCATTAAACAGCGAAGCAAAAACGTGCTTCACTGCCACCATCACCGCATCAATGCCTTGCACATTGAGGAAGGTTTCCTGCTGGCCGGCAAAGGAAGCATCCGGCATATCTTCTGCGGTAGCGGAAGAACGCACAGCGAAAGAAGCATCCGGCTCACCATCGGCCAGTTGCTGGTATGCATCGCGAATAGCTTGTTCCAGCTCAGGCTGGAACGGCGTATCGATGATCCACTGACGAATCTGCGTACCCGCTTTAGCCAGTTGATTCACATCATCCGCGTTGGTTTTATCCAGCAGCTCATAAATACGCTGGTTGATTCCACTCTGATTAAGAAAGTCATTAAACGCCTGGGCAGTCGTGGCGAAACCATTCGGAACGGATACGCCCAGCTCCGACAGGTTGGTGATCATTTCCCCCAGCGAGGCGTTTTTGCCTCCCACTCGCTCAACGTCGTGCATACCAAGCTGGTTATACCACAGGACATTACGCATATCAGGGCCATTGTTGGACATCGAAAATAATCCTTTCTGCATACAATTAGGGTATGAAATATCTTGCTGGGAATCGGTCTCAGCGTTTTGAGCGTAGCATAGGGTTTTGGAAAGGGCGGAAAGGTGAATCGATCAACCTATTAAAAAAAATGGAATCCACTATTCTAAATAGTCATAACGCGGAAAAATCCCAATATTGAAAAAGAAAGGCATCTGAATCATTGAGATAATGAAATGATGTTTTAATAAAAATTGGCGTTAACCGACAATTTTCGGCACGAATAATTTTTATCATCGCAAAAAAACAGCAAGGAGTTCCCGTGGAGAGAAGTGTCTTTTACGTATCAGACGGTACGGCGATTACCGCCGAAGTGCTGGGACACGCCGTCCTTTCCCAGTTCCCCATCAGTACCGTCAGTTACACCCTGCCCTTCGTCGAAAACGAAGCACGAGCCCGTGCGGTCTGTGAACAGATCAATACCCTTTACCAGCAGAGCGGCTTACGCCCGCTGGTGTTTTACTCCATCGTCACCCCGGAAATTCGCGACATCATTACCCATAGCGAAGGCTTTTGTCAGGATATCGTTCAGGCGTTGGTCGCTCCGCTGCAACAAGAACTGAACGTCGCCCCCACGCCGGTCGCTAATCGAACGCACGGACTGACCGCCAATAATCTGATCAAATACGACGCTCGTATCGCTGCCATCGACTATACGCTGGCGCACGACGACGGCATCTCATTGCGCAACCTCGATCAGGCGCAGATTATTCTGCTGGGCGTTTCTCGCTGCGGCAAAACGCCAACCAGTCTCTATTTGGCCATGCAGTTCGGCATCCGAGCGGCTAATTATCCTTTTACTGCAGACGACATGGATAATCTGCGATTACCGGACGCACTGAAAACCTATCAACATAAGCTATTCGGTCTGACTATCGACGCGGAACGGTTGGCGGCCATTCGTGAGGAACGCCGTAACAACAGCCGTTACGCCTCGCTGCGGCAATGCCGCATGGAACTGAGTGAAGTCGAGTCGATGTTTCGCCGCCATCAGATTCGTTACATCAATACCACTAACTATTCTGTAGAAGAAATCTCTGCCCGTATCATTGACATCATGGGTATCAACCGTCGTATGTACTGAACATCGTGATAGAATGCTCCTCATTACGGTTCGCGGAGTGTTATCGGCAACCGAGATCATTGCGATCCGGTTGCCGTTTTATTGGTTTACGCTCCGTTCGTTTATCACGTTAAAGCATTCAGAGATTACACATGTACCAAACTGATGAGTTGCGCAGTAAACGCCTCAGCGATCTGATGTCCCCCCATGCGTTGCTTACCGCCCTACCGATGACCGCCGGCACGGCTGAATCGGTGATCAATGCGCGATCGCGTATTGAAGATATTCTGACCGGTCACGATCACCGCCTGCTGGTGGTGATCGGCCCCTGTTCCATCCATCACCCGGAAAGCGCGCTCGAATATGCGCATCGGCTGGCGGAATTGCAACGCCATTACCAGGAACGGTTGGAAATCGTCATGCGGGCCTATTTTGAAAAACCCAGAACGGTTGTAGGTTGGAAAGGATTGCTCGCCGACCCTTATCTGGATGGGTCATTTGATGTCAATGAAGGCCTGCGGCTGGCACGCCGGCTACTGCTGGACGTCAATCAGCTAGGCCTTCCGACTGCCACAGAATTCCTCGATACGGTGACAGGACAATATATTGCCGACGTGATCAGTTGGGGAGCGATTGGGGCGCGGACAACGGAAAGCCAGATCCACCGTGAAATGGCCTCCGCACTCTCTTGCCCGGTCGGATTCAAAAACGGTACCGACGGCAATGTCCGCATCGCCATTGACGCCATCCGGGCGGCGCGCGCCAGCCATATGTTTCTGTCACAGGATAAACAAGGGCGAATGGCCGTCTATCAGACCCAGGGCAATCCATTCGGCCATGTGATTCTGCGGGGCGGCGCAGAGCCCAATTATCAAGCGGAATACATCGCGACGGCCTGCGATGCCCTGAGAACCCATGATTTACCCGCTCGTCTGGTAGTGGATTGCAGTCACGGCAACAGCCAGAAACAATTCCAACGGCAGTTGGTCGTCGCTGAGGATATTTGTCGCCAGATTCGCACAGGTTCAAACGCCATCGCCGGCGTTATGGTCGAAAGTTTTCTGGAAGAAGGCAATCAGCCTATGACGTCCCCTGGCGCCATGGCCTGGGGAAAATCCATTACCGATGCCTGCCTTGGCTGGGAAGATAGCACCCGATTATTGTCGATGCTGGCGGATGCAGTCGACAGCCGTATTGCACGCTAATACACCTGAAACGAAAACCTCCGCCTTGGCGGAGGTATTTCCCTTTTTGTGACTGACAGACGGGGAGTCAGGCCATCACCGTCCTGTCTTCCATGGCTTCTCGCCAACCTCCCAACCAGTGAGACCGGGCATCGACCGCTTGATACGGACACAGTTCCTTGGAACGCCCTGATATGCCAGCCTGATACCCTTTTGCATGCGCCCGAACCAGACGATCTCGTTTTTGTCTCTTCATGCCTTGTTTCCCTCATGTTGACTCTGGTGGAAAGAAAACAGTGGTTAGATTTCGGCCAACCACAGGTTATGAATAGCCATTCGAGAAAAGAAGATCAAGCCATGAAAGTCATACCGCTGTCACATTTATGCACTAATTTGGTGAGTTTTTCTCTCACGGCCGGTGAAATGATGCATTAACAGCTTGAGGACAAAACAAAACCCCTGAATAGTGAAACAGCTCACAAAAATAGTATTCAGAGGTATTTGCTATGCCCGGGAAGAGGAGCGATTCAGGACGACGCAGCGACCTGGTGAGCCAACGAAAGCGACACCTGCTGCCATCCCTGCGCCAGCGCTTTCACCAATGCATCGTAACCGTCTTCGCGCAGGGAAACTTCCACATTAAACGGCTGAGTGACAACGCGGGATTTATCGCGCAGAACCCATTCGCCACGCACTATCGCCCGCCCGTCGAATCGCCCCTGGAACGCCGTAACGTTTACCTGAAGCGTTACCGGCGTCGCGCCAGCGCCGCTGGTGGTCACATCCCAGCCCGGCAGCCCACTGCGCAATGTCGTCAACAATGCCAATTGCAATTGTTGATCCAACGGGCTCGCCCACTGGTTCTGCGTGGTGAGGGTATATCTGACGTCCGAGGTCTGAAACACGATACCGTTTCCGGCCAGCGCATCGGTCAATGTCACAGGCGCCACCAGCAATTGCCGCCCGGCCGTTTGACTAACGACAGCGGACGATGACGTAACCGCCGGTAACTGATAATAATTTTTTTGCGGGCTGCTGCAGGCCCCCAGCAATAACAGCAGCAGCAACGACCAGCGCTTCATCATGGTTTCGCCTTTTTCGGTTGAGGATCCTGGGCGCCGGGCGCCTCGAAGATCAACGCATTGCTTTTGTCATTCAAGGTACGCAACAGCGGTTGCAGTTCCCGCAGGGTTTGATCGAGCCGCTGCAAGTCGCTCACCATACGGTTATAGGCGGGAGAGCCGGGTTGTACGCCCTGCAGGCTGTGATTCAACTCGCGCAACGTCTGTTGTAGATCGTCCGGCAACTGCTGCATGGCCGGGCTTGCGGTAATGCGGTTCAGCGAGGCCAGTGTTTTCTGCATCTCACGCAGGGTAGACTGGCTCTCCACCAACGTTTTAGTGGCCTGATCCAACATCGGATTCAATGGCAGATTGTTGACTTTATCCAGCACCGCCATCAGTTTCTGCTGGATTTGCGTCAATCCGCCATTGACTGTCGGCAATACCGAATAACCATCCACCGTCTGTAAGACAGGGCGTTTGCCTTTGCTTTGCGGATAAAAATCCAAATCGATATACAGTGCCCCAGTCAGAAGGTTCCCTGTCTTTAGCGAAGCGCTCAGCCCCAGGGCTGAACTTTTCTCAAGCTCTTCATCGAGATTGAACTTGTCACGCACACTTTTTTTCAACCGTTCGGATTCAATACGAACCAAAACGGGGATGCGGTAATCGCTGTCGAAGCTCTGAAACACACTGGGGGGGAAAAACGGCACTTCCATCACTGTCCCCAGCCGAATGCCGCGGAACTCGACCGGAGCCCCGACTTGCAAGCCACGCACCGACTCATCAAAAAACATCAAATACTCTTTGTAATCGGTATACAGCGAATCCTGAATACTATTTTTGCTGTCAAAAAGTCTGTATTCATCACGGTCACGGGCTAATTTTCCTAACTCCCAGCCAGCAGGAACATCGAAACTGACGCCACCGGTCAACAGGGTGCTAATTGACCCCATTTCAACCCGCATCCCCTGCGACGATAGATCCAACGCGATGCCACTGTCTTTCCAGAAACGCACGTTGGTCGTCACCAGGCTGTCATACGGCGCAGAAATGAACAGTTGATAGGTCATCTTGCGCGCATTGGCGTCAAACTGACTGGTTTCCACCGATCCGACCCGATACCCCCGGAACAACACCGGGTCGCCCGGCGACAGTTGCCCCGACTGCTCACTGCTAAGCATAATGCGGATCCCCCGGGCATTAGGCGACGCCAACGGCGGCGAATCCAGCAACTGGAACTCGCGATCCTGCGCCTTGTCCGTCCCTGGCTGCAGTTCGATATAGGCGCCGGACAACAACGTACCCAGCCCTGAAACCCCCTCGCGCCCGATCTGCGGCTTAACCACCCAGAATACCGAGTCCTTGTTCAACAGCTTGTCCATACCGTCGTTCAACCGGGCCTTCACCTCCACTCGATGCAGATCCTCGGTCAGCACGACGGTCTCCACGATGCCGACATTCACGCTGCGGCTCTTGATCGTGGTTTTTCCCGCTTCGATACCTTCGGCATTGCTGGTGAACAGCGTAATTTCCGGCCCCTGATGGCTAAAGTGATAAAACAGAATCCAGGCGCCTATCAGCACCGTGACAATAGGAACAATCCACACCGGAGACCAGCGCTTGATGGTTTCAATCTCCGCTACGCTGCGCTTAGTGTTCGTCAACAGACGTCTCCTCTAGCTCATGATTATCGCGATCCCACAGCAAGCGGGGATCAAACGTTATCGCGGCGAACATGGTCAGAATCACCACCGCGGCGAACAGCACCGCGCCAATCGCCGGATAAATGCTCATCAGACGGCCGATACGCACCATCGACGACAGTACCGCAATGACAAACACATCGATCATCGACCAGCGCCCAACGAATTCGACCATTTCATAGACCCGATGCATCCGCTCGGTATCATGATGACGATGGCCCCGGGCGCACCAACATAACCATGCCAATGCCAGCATTTTCAGCGTCGGCACCATGATGCTGGCGATGAAGATCACCAACGCCACCGGATATGACCCCATATCCCACAGCAGAATAACGCCGGACATAATCGTGGAGGTGAGTTGCTCGCCCAGCGCTTCAGTGACCATGATCGGCAGGATATTCGCAGGCACATACAGCATCAGCGAGGTAATCAGCAGCGCCAGCGTCCATTGCAGACTCTGATGCCGCCGGGTATGTCCATGGGTATGACAGCGCGGACAGCGGCGTGTCTGCGCCGGCAAAATCGCACTGCAACAAGAACAGGAGCGCACGCCCTGTAATAACCCGCTGCGCCCGCTGGTCAATCCCATCGGTAACGGCGGCGGCGGTGCAACGTCATCCCACAACCAGCGGCGATCCAGATTCAGGAAAGCCAACAGTTGCATGACGCAAAACACGATGTAGGGAATAAAACTGGCGCCGATGCCGATCTGCCCATAAGACATCAGCTTAACGAAACTCACCAGCACGCCGGCCAGAAAGATTTCCGCCATTCCCCAGGTTTTCAGTAGGAACAGCATACGGGTCAGCCAGCGACGAATGTCCTGAGAGAGTGGCGCACGCAGACACAGTAGCAGTATCGCCATCATGGAGAACGCCGGCAGCAACTGCACAAACAGCAGGAACAGCGTCGCCACGCTGACATAGTTTTCCGCCACCATCACCTGGGGAATTTCCAGCAGCGTAATCTCACGGGTGATACCGGCCACGCTCATGGAAACAAACGGGAACAACGTGGACAGCACCAACATGATCAACGCACTGAACGCGAAACTGGCAGGTCGCCAGCGCGGCTCGCGTTGGCGACTGGCAAGCGCAGTTTTACAACGCGGACACAACGCCCGCTGCCCGTCTTGCAGTGCCGGCAGTTCAACCAGCAAATCACACTGTGGGCACAGCATATGACGATCGTAGTGGTTGTGATGCGTACACATGCGCTGCCTCCTTTTCGGCCTCGGCGCACAACGCGCCGTGCCGTTAACCACGCAGGGATTATCCGTTTTTCTGAGCTTCCAGCGCTTCCCAGCGCTCAAAGCTGTTCTCCAGTTGCTGCTCCGCCTCCGCCAACGCCGCCAGTACCGGTTGCGTTTCGTCATGGGGACGAGAGAAAAACGACGGATCGTTCATTTGCTGTTGCAGCGAGTCGATTCGTTGTTCCAGCGCCTCAATCTGCTGCGGCAACTGTTCCAGCTCCCGCTGCTGGTTATAACTGAGTTTCCCCGATGCGCGCTTAGCAGGCGCTGCGGTGCCTGACGGCGTAGCATCGCGGTCATCCCGTTTAACCGATATCGGTTGACGCAACGGCGTGGCTGAGGCGCGCTGCTGTTGTGCATCATAATAACCGCCGACATACCGCCCGATACGGCCATCGCCTTCAAAAATCCAGCACTCGGTCACGCTGTTGTCCACAAACTGACGATCGTGGCTGACCAGCAGTACGGTGCCCTGATATTGCTCGATCAGCTCTTCCAGCAGCTCCAACGTTTCCACATCCAGATCGTTGGTGGGTTCATCGAGGATCAGTAAATTGCTGGGCTTCAGAAACAAACGCGCCAACAACAGACGGTTGCGTTCACCACCGGACAATGCACTCACCGGCGTCATTGCGCGTTTCGGATGAAACAGAAAATCCTGCAAATAACCCAGGACATGACGCGGGCGACCATTCACCATCACCTCTTGCTTGCCCTCAGCCAGATTATCCATCACGGTTTTTTCTGGATCGAGCTCGGCGCGGTGCTGGTCGAAATAGGCCACTTCCAGTTTGGTGCCGCAGTGGATACGGCCGCTGGATGGTTTCAGTTGCCCCAACATGAGTGTTAGCAGTGTGGTTTTACCGCATCCGTTCGGCCCCACCAGCGCTATCTTGTCGCCGCGCTGAACCTGCGAGGAGAAATGGTCAATCAGCGTGCGCCCATCAACCTGATAACACGCTTGCTCCAGTTCAAACACGATTTTGCCGGAACGAGCCGCCTCTTCCACTTGCATTTTGGCGGCGCCCATCACCTCACGCCGCTGGGCACGCTCCTGGCGCATGGCTTTCAACGCCCGTACCCGCCCTTCGTTACGGGTACGTCGGGCCTTAATACCCTGCCGGATCCAAACCTCCTCCTGCGCCAGTTTGCGATCAAACTCCGCATTCTGCAGGTCTTCCACCCGCAACGCTTCTTCCTTGCCCAGCAGATACTTGTCGTAATCCCCCGGCCAGGACACCAGCTTGCCGCGGTCGAGATCAACGATGCGGGTCGCCATATTGCGAATGAAGGAGCGATCATGAGAAATAAACACGATGCTCCCCTGAAACGTTTTCAAAAAGCCTTCCAGCCAGTCGATAGTTTCTATGTCCAGATGGTTCGTCGGTTCATCCAGCAATAACACTTTCGGCGCGCTGACCAATGCCCGTCCTAATGCCGCTTTACGCAACCAGCCGCCGGATAAGGCCGATAGCGGCATATCCGCCGACAACCCCAACTGCCCCAGCACGTCATTGATGCGGTCTTCCAGCTTCCACAACGCTTGATGCTCTAGCACTTCCTGGATCTTCGCCAGTTGGCTCAAGTGTTTCTCGCTGGGATCGTCCTCCACTCGACGCAACGCCGCGTGATACTCTTTGAGGTATCCGGCCTGGGCCGCGACGCCTTCCGAGACGAAATCAAATACCGTACCCTCGACATCCCGTGGCGGGTCCTGTTGCAGGCGGGCCACCACCAGATCCTGTTCATACACCAGGCGACCGTCATCCAACGGCACCTCTCCCGACAAAATTTTCAATAGCGTGGATTTGCCCGCGCCGTTACGGCCGACCAGACAGACACGCTCATTTTCTTCGATATGCAGTTCGGTATCGTCCAACAACGGCGCATCGCTAAACGACAGCCAGGCACCGGATAAACTGATCAATGACATGGTGTTACTTTTCCTCTCCGGCATGCATCAGCAGCCAGCAGTTATGAATCTGACGGTTACGGGCGAAATCCTGCGAAAGCGTGCGCGCGGTAATCTCTTGTGCGGTCAACCCCAGCGCGGCCAGCCCGTCCTGATCCATCTGGAAACCGCGTTTATTGTTGGAAAACATAATGGTACCGCCAGGGCGCAGTATGCGCTTGAGATCTTTCATCAACGCCAGATGGTCGCGCTGCACATCGAAGGTGGCGTCCATCCGCTTGGAGTTGGAAAACGTGGGCGGGTCGATAAAAATCAGATCGAACTGTTCGCGCGTATCACGCATCCAGGCCAGACAATCGGCGTGAATCAGACGATGTTGCCGCCCGGTCAACCCGTTAAGACGCAGGTTCTTTTCCGCCCATTCCAGATAGGTACGGGATAAATCGACCGTCGTGGTGGAGCGCGCGCCGCCCAAGCCGGCATGCACGCTGGCAGTGCCGGTATAAGCGAACAGGTTGAGGAAATCCTTGTCTTTGCTCATTTCGCCCAACATCCGTCGGGCAATACGGTGATCCAGAAATAGCCCAGTATCCAGATAGTCCGTCAGGTTCACCCACAAACGGGCGTCAAACTCCCGCACCTGAAGAAACTCACCTTTCTCTGCCAATTTTTCGTATTGATTTTTACCCTTCTGCCGCTCGCGCGTTTTCAGCACCAACTGGTTGGCGGGCACATTCAGCACCGCAATCGTGGCATTGATGACATCAAACAGCCGCTGACGGGCTTTCTGTTCATCCACACTTTTCGGCGGCGCGTATTCCTGAATCACCACCCGACTGCCGTAGCGATCCACCGCCACGTTGTATTCCGGCAGGTCGGCATCGTACAACCGATAGCATTCAATACCTTGTTGACTGGCCCATTTCTCCAGCTTGCGCAGATTTTTTTTCAAACGGTTGGCAAAGTCCTCCGCGAGCGGCGCAGCAGCTTCGCTGCTTTTCTCCGACAACCGATAATTTTTCTGCACACAATCCAGGGGGCCGTTTTTCGCTTTGAACTGACGATCAGCACGCAGTTGAAGGCTATCAAGCAGCGCCGGCGATGCGCTGAACAGCGACAATTGCCAGCCGCCGAACGCACTTTTCATTTTTCGTCCCAACAGGTTGTGCAGTGCAATCAGCGCCGGTTCGCTTTCCAGACGTTCGCCGTAAGGCGGGTTGCTGAGCACGGTACCCGTCGGCCCGGCCGGCAACGGGTTCTGCAGGCGGGCAGCATCCTGCACATCAAAACGGATCAGCGAATCCACGCCCGCCCGGCGGGCATTGGCGCGAGCGATATCGATCACCCGGCCATCAATATCGGAACCAAAGAACCGTGACGTCGTAGCCTGTAAGCCGGCATCAGCACGCTGTTGCGCCTCGGCCACCAGGCTTTGCCACAGTTCAGGCTGGTGACGGTTCCAGGCAAGGAACCCCCAGTGCTGGCGCGTCAGCCCCGGCGCACGATCCGAGGCCATCATCGCCGCTTCGATTAGCAAGGTGCCGGAGCCGCACATCGGATCCACCATCGGCGTCCCCGCTTTCCAGCCGGAACGCAGCACAATGGCTGCCGCCAAGGTTTCTTTCAACGGCGCCTGACCGGCCATTTCACGATAGCCGCGCAAATGCAGCCCCTCGCCGCTGAGATCCAGCGCCAGGGTGGCCTTTTCCTTATTCAGAAAGACATTGACACGTATATCCGGTTGCTGACGCGCCACATCCGGACGCTGCCCGACTTTACGGCTGAAACTGTCGACGATGGCATCTTTGACTTTCAACGCGCCATACTGGCTGTTGCGAATATCCTCATTGGTGCCGGTGAAACTGACGGCGAAGGTACTACGAACGTCAAACACCGTCGGCCAGTCTACCGACTGCACTCCCAGATAAAGATCTAAATCGCTGTAAACCTTGAATTCTTTGAGTGGCAGCAGGATGCGAGACGCCAGACGGCTCCACATCAACGCCTGATAAAGCAGGCGATCGTCACCCTGAAAATGTACGCCGCCCTGCACTACGGTACAGTCCTGCGCGCCCAGCGCCTCGAGTTCACTTTTTAACAGTTCTTCCAAACCACGCGCCGTGCTGGCAAACAGAGAGTTCATAGTGCAGCTATCACCTTAAAGAAAATTGAGGCGCATTATAGCCAATCCCGACGGCTTGTCATAAAGTTGCCGCTTTACATCAGCAAGGAATGTCCCCCCGTGATAGCGTTAAGTCGGCTTTTCGTCCATCCAGTCAAATCCATGCGCGGCCTCCAGCTTTCCCAATCCTTCGCCGGTCTTAGCGGACTGAGTTTCGATCGTATTCTGATGGTGAGTGAACCCGATGGCACTTTTATTACCGCCCGGCAATATCCCCAACTGGTGCTGTTTACCACGGCATTGACCCACGAAGGGATCAGCCTGCGCGCGCCGGATGGCGATTACCTGCACATCCGGTTTGACGAATTCGCCGCCCCGACGCATCCCACCGAAGTATGGGGAAACCACTTCCAGGCCGGCATCGCACCGGAACACGTCAACCACTGGCTGAGCCATTACCTGCAACGCCCGGTGCAATTGCGTTGGCAGGGCTGGGCGCTATCACGACGGGTTAAACGTCATCCCGAGATTCCGCTCGGTTTTGCTGACGGCTACCCGTTTTTGCTGATTAATGAGGCCTCATTTGAAGATTTGCGCCAGCGCTGCCCGGCGGGGATCCGCCTTGAGCAGTTCCGTCCTAATCTGGTGGTCAGCGGTGCGGCCGCTTATGCGGAGGACAGTTGGAAAACATTGCGTATCGGCGAGGTAATTTTTGATGTCGTCAAACCATGCAGCCGCTGCATCCTGACTACCGTTAGCCCAGAGCGCGGTCGACACCATCCGACCAGCGAACCGCTGGCGACATTGCAGGGCTACCGCACCGCCGACAACGGCGACGTGGATTTCGGTCTCAATCTGATCGCCCGCAATCAGGGGATTTTGCGCGCCGGCGATAACGTCGACATTCTGGCGACGCATCCACCACGTCCTTATGGCGCCGGACGGCGGGTAGACACGCTCGCACCGCCGCTCATGGCGGAAAACAGTGTAGAAATCGATTTTCAGGGGAAACGTTTTCAGGGTGACAATCAACAGATACTGCTCGAGCAATTGGAACAACAAGGTATTCGTGTTCCCTACTCTTGTCGGGCGGGATTATGCGGCTGCTGCAAACTGACGCTGCTGGACGGAGAAGTCGCTGAATTGAAAAGCGGAGCAAAAAGAGAAGATGGCAGCCTGCTCGCTTGCAGTTGCGTGCCTTTAAGCAATCTTCGCCTGGCATAATCATCCGGCGACCTGCGCCGGGCGGCATTACCCGGCGTGGGCGAAATGCAGTGGCGGCTGCGCGTGCTCGGCGCCTTCATCAACCGGGCAAAGCCGATCGTGCATGATTTTAATCGCCTCCCCCAGCACCATAACTTTACCGTTGAGCGCCAGCTCAGCCTGCGCCAGCAAGCACAGGCTGGCTTTGTCGCCGGTATCCACCACCATAAAGCAGGCGTCTTCGAGCCGTTCGTTCAAACGTACCCAGACCAGATCACCCAACTGCGGGCAATATTCGCCATGCCCCAGCGCGGCAAAGTGCCAACTTTTCGGCATCAACGGTTTCAGAAAGCGATTGGCCACCAACGCATTTAATACCAATTCGGCTTTGGCTTGCGCATCGATATTCAACGTCAGACATTTTTCCTGATAGGTAAAAAACAACGCGGCGTCTTCGACACAGAAATCGCTGGGATTAAATGCGTCAGGCGTCAACATGGTGGCGGAAAAACGGGAACGAAAAGTCATGCCGTTGGCCAAATCCAACATCAGGCGCGCCTGATCGGCATCGAAATACCAGCGCCAATTATCGTCAGGGATTAATTTCATCGTTCTACCTTTATTTATCCTTCGCGTTATTCGCCGGGTAATTACCACATACCGAATAGTCAATCAGACAAGGCGCTGACGTATTTTTGCACAAACGAAGAAAATATAGACCAGCCGGGGGGAGAAATAAACCCCCCGGTGAAATGAGAACGGACGAAAAATCAGATATGAGTAACAATATCCTTAATCAGTCGTGGGCCACGATAAATAAAGCCGCTATAAATCTGTACCAGTGTGGCACCTGCCGCTATTTTTTCACGGGCGGCAATAACGGAATCAATTCCACCGACACCAATAATCGGCAATCGACCATTTAATTCCTGAGACAGTCGCCGAATAATTTCTGTACTGTGAAGTTGCAAGGGGCGGCCGCTTAACCCGCCGGTTTGCCCGCAATGATTCAGGCCCTGAATCAATTGCCGATCCAAAGTCGTATTGGTGGCAATGACGCCATCGATATTATGACGCACTAAACTGTCGGCAATCTGGATCAATTCTTCTTCGGAAAGATCCGGTGCAATCTTCACCGCTACCGGTACATATTTTTGGTATTGGTTATTCAGCGCCGCCTGTTTATTTTTTACCGCTTGTAACAAATCATCCAGCGCGTCGCCATATTGCAGCGTCCGCAACCCAGGTGTATTCGGCGAAGAAATATTGATGGCAATATATCCGGCGTGGGAATACACCTTCTCCATACAGATGAGGTAATCCTCTTTCCCATGCTCTACCGGCGTATCTTTATTCTTACCAATATTGATGCCGAGCACGCCGCCGAAATGGGATTTTTTGACATTCTCCACCAGATTATCCACCCCATGGTTATTGAAACCCATACGGTTGATTAATCCTTCCGCTTCCACCACACGGAATAAACGCGGCTTATCATTGCCCGGCTGAGGACGCGGCGTTACCGTGCCCACTTCAATAAAACCAAACCCCATAGCGCCGAAGGCGTCAATACATTCGCCATCCTTGTCCAATCCGGCGGCCAACCCCAACGGATTGGGGAAAGACAATCCCATGCAGGATACCGGTTTGGTAGGAACAGATTGGCGAACCAGAAAAGTGAACGGGGTATGAGTAATACGACGCAACTGCTGAAGGGTAAATTCGTGAGCTCGTTCGGGGTCGAGCTGGAATAACGCTTTGCGAATAAGGGGGTACATGAATTCTCCTGAATTCCCGGTGGCAAACCGGGGCCGTATTATCCTGCATCATCGAATGAAAGGGAATTGACCTGAGGCAAAAAACCCCGGAACGGCATGGCGAAATAACCACCCGCCTTAATCGACATCGTTTGATTCACACCAACACCCCCTGACGATCACTTTTTATTCACATTTCGGCTTTCTATTCCACAATAAATTATTTTCTGGACCTTCTCTCCGCTGCCAGACTACACGTCATGTTATTAATCCACCGCATCTAAAAACGTTTGGTTATAAGGAGTCAATATGCGCGTTATAACGTTGGCTGGCAGTCCCCGTTATCCTTCCCGCTCCAGCGCCTTACTGCATCATGCCGGCAAGTGGCTGGAATCTCAGGGCGTCGATGTTCTGCCTTGGCATTTGCATAACTTTCCCCCGGAAGATCTGCTGGCGGCGCGTTTCGACAGCCCAGCGCTGATCACTTTCACCGAGCAACTCGCCAGCGTCGACGGCCTGATTATCGCTACCCCCATCTACAAAGCCTCCTTTCCCGGCGGCTTGAAAGCGGTGCTGGACATACTGCCGGAAAGAGCGCTGGAACATAAAGTGGTGCTGCCGCTGTCCACCGGCGGCTCCGTCGCCCATCTGCTGGCGGTGGACTACAGCCTGAAACCGGTACTCAACGCGCTAAAAGCACAGAACATTCTGCAAGGCGTATTCGCGGATGACAGCCAGATCGCCCACGACGACCGTACGCCGGTTTTCACCGCGGCGCTGGAAACGCGCCTGAAGGAATCGCTGCACCACTTTCTGCAGGCGCTGATTCGGCGTCAACCGGAACCACTGCGCCGGAGTGCATGATCCCCGTTCAACCATGAAGGAAACACTATGTTTGCATCGTTCAAGGCCACGCTTCTCGCGCTGCTGATCATTGGCTTACCGGGCTTCACGTCGGCGACACAATCCACCGATGCGCCGGCACAATTGCGCATCGGATACCAGAAAGGTTCTGTCAGCCTGGTACTGGCCAAGACCCACCAGTTGCTGGAAAAACAGTACCCGCATACCCAAATCAGCTGGATCGAATTTCCGGCCGGCCCGCAAATGCTGGAAGCGCTCAACATCGGCAGCATCGATGTCGGCAGTACCGGCGATATTCCGCCGTTGTTTGCACAGGCCGCCGGGGCCGATTTGGTTTACATCGGCGTAGAACCGCCGAAACCTAAAGCCGAAGTGATTCTGGTCAAGAGCGAGAGCCCAGTCAAAACCGTCGCTGACCTGAAAGGCCGCAAAGTGGCGTTCCAGAAAGGATCCAGTTCCCACAACCTACTGCTGCGTAATTTGCAGAAAGCGGGGCTGACATTCGCCGATATTCAGCCGGCCTACCTGACCCCGGCCGATGCGCGCGCCGCCTTCCAGCAGGGGAATGTCGATGCCTGGGCGATCTGGGATCCGTACTATTCCGCCGCGCTGCTGCAAGGTGGCGTGCGGGTGCTGGCCGACGGCACCGACCTGAATCTGACCGGTTCGTTTTATCTGGCCTCGCGTCGCTATGCCGAGACGTATGGCCCGTTTTTGCAGCAATTTCTTCATACCCTGACGCAGGCCGACGCATTAACCATCAGCCAACGTCAACAGAGCATTACACTGCTGGCTAATGCGATGGGGTTGCCCGAGTCGGTGATCGGCAGCTATTTCGACCATCGCCCCATTACCCTCATCAGGCCGGTGGATGAACGCACCTTGCAGGCACAGCAGCGAACCGCCGATCTGTTCTATGACAATCACCTGATCCCCACCCGGCTGGATATCGCCAGCCGTATCTGGCGCGCCCCGACAGCGCAATAACCCACCGGCTCATTTCACGGAGACAAAGACGATGAGTCTGAATATGTTCTGGTTTCTGCCTACCCATGGCGACGGTCACTATTTTGGTAAAGGAGAGCGCGCCCGCTCGGTTGATTACGGCTACTTACAGCAAATTGCTCAGGCGGCCGACCGGCTAGGCTTCGGCGGCGTGTTGATCCCCACCGGGCGCTCTTGCGAGGACTCCTGGCTGGTGGCGGCCTCGCTGATCCCAGTCACTCAACGTTTACGTTTTCTGGTCGCACTGCGCCCCGGCATTATTTCGCCGACGCTGGCCGCCCGTCAGGCCGCGACGCTGGACCGGCTTTCCAACGGCCGCGCACTGTTCAATCTGGTCACTGGCGGTGATCCCGACGAGCTGGCCGCCGAAGGGTTATTCCTCGATCACGCGGCGCGTTACGAAGCGTCTGCCGAGTTCACTCGCATCTGGCGGCGAGTGTTGGCAGGGGAAAGCGTCGACTACGACGGTAAGCATATTCAGGTCAAAGGTGCCAGATTGCACTATCCGCCGGTGCAACAACCGCATCCGCCGCTCTATTTTGGCGGGTCGTCCGACGCCGCGCTGGATCTGGCCGCCGAACAGGTAGATCTCTACCTCACCTGGGGAGAGCCACCGGCACAGGTGAAAGAAAAGTTGGATCGCGTGCGAGCCAAAGCCACCGCACAAGGGCGTAGCGTGCGTTTCGGTATTCGCCTGCACGTGATTGTACGTGAAACCAATGAAGAAGCCTGGCAAGCCGCTAACCGGCTGATCTCCAAGCTTGATGATGAAACTATCGCCCAAGCGCAAGCCTCACTGAAGCGGTTTGACTCGGTCGGCCAGCAACGTATGGTAGCGCTGCACGGTGGCCGCCGCGACAAGCTGGAAATCAGCCCCAACCTGTGGGCCGGTATCGGTCTGGTGCGTGGCGGCGCCGGTACGGCGTTGGTCGGCGATCCGCAAACGGTGGCGCAGCGCATTGAGGAATACGCCGCTCTGGGCATCGATACCTTTGTACTGTCTGGGTACCCCCATCTGGAAGAAGCCTACCATGTGGCCGAACTGCTGTTCCCACACCTGGATGTCGCGATCCCTGAGATACCGCAACCTCAGTCGCTGGATGCTGCGGGTGAAATCGTCGGTAATGAGTTTGTCCCGTTGCTGAAAGCCGCTCAAAGCTAAGGTCGGCCACATGCGCAAGACAATGATACTCGTCACCGCACGCCTGACGCCTTGGTTGCTGCCGCTATTGTTGGTCGCAGGCTGGCAACTGGCGTCCCGCGCCGGCTGGCTTTCCACCCGGATCCTGCCTTCGCCGGCAGCGATTGCCGAAACCTTCTGGCGACTCACCCGCAGCGGCGAACTGTGGCAGCACCTCAACATCAGCACCTGGCGGGCGTTGACCGGGTTTGCCATCGGCGGCGCGCTGGGGCTGGCACTCGGTTTTATCACCGGCTTATCCCGTACCGGCGAACGGCTGCTGGATACCTCAATCCAGATGCTGCGCAATGTGCCGCATCTGGCGTTGATCCCGTTGGTGATCTTGTGGTTCGGCATTGACGAAAGCGCCAAGATTTTTCTGGTGGCGCTCGGCACGTTATTTCCCATCTACCTCAACACTTATCACGGCATCCGCCATATCGATAGCGGCCTGCTGGAAATGGCGCGCAGCTATGGTTTGTCTGGCTTCCGGCTGTTTCGCGAGGTGCTGCTGCCCGGCGCGTTGCCTTCGATCATGGTCGGCGTGCGTTTTTCGCTCGGCCTAATGTGGCTGACATTAATTGTGGCGGAAACCATCTCCGCCAACGCCGGTATCGGTTATCTGGCAATGAACGCCCGCGAGTTTCTGCAAACCGATGTGGTGGTGGTGGCGATCATTCTTTATGCCCTACTGGGCAAGCTGGCGGACGTTATCGCGCTGGCGCTGGAACGACTTTGGTTACGTTGGCATCCCAGTTGGCAAACACCGGAGGAACACGCATGACATTCAGTACGGCAACACCCCGCATCTCCACGCCGGCGCGCCTTAATGCCGGTACGCCACTGCTCATCGATAACGTCACCAAGCGTTATGCCCATCGCACTGTTCTGAAAAATATCCAGTTGCGTGTCCCGGCCGGTCAGTTTATCGCCGTGGTCGGGCGCAGCGGCTGCGGAAAAAGTACCCTGCTGCGGTTACTCGCCGGGCTGGAGCAAGCCAGCCACGGAGCGTTGCTGGCGGGCCGCGCACCGTTGCATCAGGCGCGTGACGATATCCGGCTGATGTTTCAGGATGCCCGTTTGCTGCCGTGGAAACGGGTGATCGACAACGTTGGTCTGGGATTGCGCGGCGACTGGCGCCCCGCCGCACATCAGGCATTAGACGCCGTCGGTTTGTCCTCGCACGCTAACGACTGGCCCGCCGCGCTGTCCGGTGGGCAAAAGCAACGGGTGGCGCTGGCACGCGCGCTGATCCATCGCCCCGGCCTGTTATTGCTGGATGAGCCGCTGGGCGCGCTGGACGCACTGACCCGCATCGAGATGCAGGGGTTGATTGAATCGCTGTGGCTACAACAGGGATTTACCGTTTTACTGGTCACTCACGACGTCAGCGAAGCCGTCGCGCTGGCCGACCGGGTGATTCTGATCGAACAAGGCCAAATCGGACTGGATATAGCGATTGACCTACCGCGCCCGCGCCGCCGCGGCTCCGCCCGGCTGGCGGAACTGGAAGCGCAAGTGCTGGAGCGGATACTAACGCCTGTCGCCAGTAACACGATAGCAGACATCAGCAGCAGTGAACCTCAACGTGTTGGCTGGTGAAGACGAACGCTGATAAAGAAAAACGGTGATAAAGATAAGGTGCGGTATATCTCATCTCCGCACCTTATTTTTTAGAGTGTAACTGGATGACGGCGATGTGATGGAATTAAAAAAGCCGGGATATTTCCCGGCGTTGAGAGAGCGGATAAAGAAACCGCTCCTGATGTTTGAACCTTACGCGGCCAGCGCTTTAGTTATCTTTTCAAACAGGTCGCCGGAGAGGTTGTCCAGCCCTTTGAGGGTTTCCAGCGCCTGACGCATCAGCGCCTGACGGGCCGCATCGTAACGTTTGAGGCGAATCAACGGTTCAATTAACCGCGCCGCGACCTGCGGGTTGCGGGTGTTCAAATCGCTGAGCATCTCGGTCAGGAACTGGTAGCCGCTGCCATCTGTGGCGTGGAACGCCGATGGGTTGCCCGCACAAAACGAACCGACCAGCGAGCGCAGGCGATTAGGGTTGTTCAGGCTGAACGCGCGGTGATTCAGCAGCTCGCGAACCTTGGCTAACACATCCGGCGCCGGGCTGGTGGCCTGCAATGTCAACCATTTGTCCATCACCAGGCCGTCCTGATGCCAGCGCTCGTCAAACGCCGCCATCAATGTTTCACGGCAAGGCAACTGCGCGGCAACCGCCGCCGCCAGCGCCGCCAGCGAATCGGTCATGTTATCGGCTCCGGTAAACTGCGCGGCGATAAGCGTATCGGCCTGAGTGCGATCGGCAAACGCCAAATAGTGTAAGCACAGGTTGCGCAGGGCGCGTTTACCCATGTCCTGTTGATCAACACGGTAGGAAGGCAGTTTATTGGCACGGTATACCGCCAGCAATTCGTCCGCCATTTCCTGCGCCAGCGTTTGTGTCAACGCATGGCGTACTGCGGCAATCGCTTCCGGGTCGATGGTATCGAACAGCTCCGCCATTTCATTTTCGCTCGGCAGCGACAAAATCTGTGCGGCCAGCATCGGGTCCAGACCGTCATCCAGCAATACACCGCGGAATGCGTCTACCACATGCATCGGTAACGATAACGGTTGTTTTTGCTGATGGCGCGCCACATTCAGGCGAATATAGTTCGCCAGCAGGCTTTGCGCCGCGTCCCAGCGGGAGAAATCATTGCTGGCATGACGCATCAGGAACGCCAGTTGCGTATCACTCCAGGCATAATTGAGTTTTACCGGCGCGGAGAATTCACGCAGTAGCGACGGCACCGGCTGACAGGGAACGTCATCAAACACGAACGTTTGCTCGGCTTCAGTCACGTTCAGTACCGAAGCCAGTCTTTGTCCTTTCTGACGCAGCGGGATTATCTGCCCGTTCGTATCATACAGTTCGATATCCAGCGGGATGTGCAGCGGCAATTTGGCCTGCTTATCGGCGCCGACCGGCGTCGTCTGGCTGACATGCAGGCGATACTGCTGGGTGACGGCATCGTATTCATCGCGCACGCTAACCACCGGCGTCCCGGACTGGCTGTACCAACGGCGGAACTGCGACAGGTCGATATTGGACGCATCCTCCATCGCTTGCACGAAGTCGTCGCAGGTCGCGGCGCTGCCGTCATGGCGATCAAAGTAGAGGCGCATCCCGGCCTGAAAATTCTCTTCGCCTAACAGGGTATGCATCATCCGAATCACTTCCGACCCTTTTTCATACACGGTCAGGGTGTAGAAGTTGTTCATTTCGATAACCTGATCCGGACGGATCGGGTGGGACATCGGGCTGGCGTCTTCGGCAAACTGCGCACCACGCATGACGCGCACGTTATCGATGCGATTGGCGGGACGGGAGCCCAAATCGGAACTGAATTCCTGATCGCGAAACACCGTCAGCCCTTCTTTCAGGCTGAGCTGGAACCAGTCGCGGCAGGTCACGCGGTTGCCGGTCCAGTTGTGGAAATACTCATGACCAATCACCGCTTCAATACCCAGATAATCCTTGTCGGTCGCGGTTTCCGCCTTGGCCAGCACGTATTTGGAGTTAAAGATGTTGAGCCCTTTGTTCTCCATCGCGCCCATATTGAAGAAATCCACCGCGACGATCATATAGATGTCGAGGTCATACTCCAGGCCGAAGCGCTGCTCGTCCCACTTCATGGCGCTCTTCAGGGAGGTCATCGCCCAATCGGCACGATCAAGATTGCCGCGATCGACATACAGTTCCAGCGCCACATCGCGACCGGAGCGGGTGGTGAAACTATCGCGTAGCACATCAAAATCGCCGGCCACCAGCGCAAACAGGTAGCAAGGCTTCGGGAACGGATCCTGCCATTCCACCCAGTGGCGGCCGTCGTCCAGCTCACCGTGCGCCACGCGATTGCCGTTGGAAAGCAGATACGGGTAACGTGCTTTATCCGCAGAGATGCGGGTGGTAAAGCGTGCCAACACATCCGGGCGATCCAGATAATAGGTGATGTGCCGAAAGCCTTCCGCCTCACACTGGGTACACAGAGCATCACCTGACTGATACAGCCCTTCCAGCGCGCTGTTGGCGGCTGGGCTGATTTCCGTTTCAATCCGCAGCGTGAATTTTTCCGGCAGGTTATTTAATTCCAGCCCGTCTTCCTGCACGTGATAGTCAGCCCAGGATGTACCATCGACACTGACCCCGGTAAGCGTCAGCCCTTCACCATTGAGCTTCAACGCCGCCCCTTTTTCCCCTTGCAACACGACCCGGCTGGTAGCCACCACACGGGTTTTCTCCGGGTGCAGATCAAACGCCAGTGCAATATCCGTGATGGTGTAATCCGGTGCACGATAATCGTGCCGATATTTTATTTGTGGCTGTTGACTCATCATTCGTTACCTTTATGGCATGAAATAATATTGACAGGCGCGCCTTATTTGACCAGGCATTAACAACATGATTACGTTTAATCGGCGTGAAACCGATGCAAAACGCGCGCCGACCAGACGACCTGTTCTTCCTCGCGCTTATCGTCAACTGAGGTAAACAACATCGACATCAACCCGGAAGTCTCCCCTTCCAGACAGAGAGTACGCTTTTACGTCATTAATCGCCTGTTTATTGCACAGTTCCGTTATATGACAGCCTGTTACGTCTATTAAAGGGAAGAGTATGGCGGATTGCAAACTTTCCCCCCGCCACCGTTCAGCATGCCATTTCTGAGAATTTATCTCATTTGCGTGTTTAGTATAAAAAACATTGTTATTCAATGAGTAATGTTAAAAGAGCGGCAAAAAAAGATACTTTTTTGTCACAATCGCACGATTGAATCTCGCCTTCACCGCCCCGATATGATGTGATAAGCGCCAGTAAACAGATAGTCCGCATCATTGCGCGGGTTGTCATGTCAGTAAACAGTATTAAACAAGGATGCGGTAACGCATTATGACTTCACACTCTTCCCCGATATTGACGTCACTGCTGGATACGGATGCCTACAAACTTCATATGCAACAGGCGGTCTTCCACCATTATTATGATGTTGACGTCGCCGCTGAATTCCGTTGCCGTGACGATGCGCTGTTAGGGAGTTATGCGGATGAAATCCGCACACAAGTCGAGGCCATGAGCCAGCTGACACTCAGCCAGGACGAACTTGCCTACTTATCATCACTGCCGTTTTTCAAATCGGATTATCTTGACTGGTTGCGGTCATTCCGCTTCGATCCGCGTCAGGTTCGTATCGTCAACCGCCACGGCAAATTGGATGTCCGCATCACCGGCCCCTGGCGTGAAGTCATTCTCTGGGAAGTGCCGTTGCTGGCCGTGATCAGCGAAGTTGTCCACCGGGTACGCTCTCCCGGCGATCATCTCCAGGCAGCAATCAACCAATTGCACAGCAACCTACAGCGGTTCCGTCAGCACAGCGAAAATGTGGATCTGCAGCATTTCCGTTTGATGGATTTCGGTACTCGCCGGCGTTTTTCCCGCGACGTGCAACAGCACATCGTCAACACGCTCAAAGATGAATTTCCCTATCTAATCGGCACCAGTAACTACGATCTGGCGCGTCGTCTACAGTTGACGCCAGTCGGTACGCAGGCTCACGAATGGTTCCAGGCCCACCAGCAGATCAGCCCGATACTGGCCAACAGCCAACGCGCGGCGCTCGAAGTCTGGCTACGGGAATACCCGAACCAGCTCGGCATTGCCTTGACCGACTGCATCACTATGGATGCATTTCTGCGTGATTTTGACCAATATTTCGCTCGCCATTATCAGGGGCTGCGTCATGACTCCGGCGACCCGGTCGAATGGGGCGAAAAAGCCATCGCCCATTATGAGTCATTGGACATTGATCCCATGACCAAGACGCTGGTGTTTTCCGACAGCCTCAATCTGGAAAAGGCGTTGGATCTTTATCGTCACTTCGGGCAGCGCGTTAATGTCACGTTTGGCATTGGTACTCGGCTGACATGCGATATTCCCGGTATCAAGCCGCTGAATATCGTTATCAAATTGGTTGAGTGCAACGGCCGTCCGGTTGCCAAGCTGTCCGATAGCCCGGGAAAAACGATTTGTCAGGATCAGGCGTTTGTCAGCGCATTGCGCAAGGCGTTCGATCTGCCCAAAATCAGAAAGGCTTCCTGACTTCCTTACGAACACACGCAGAATCTCTTCTTCTATAGTAGAAGGCGACTTTGGATGAGACGGATCTCTTCTCATATCGAGAAGACCTCAGACAAAGTTTCCTTCATCGCTATACGCCTTCTTCTATATAGAGAAGACCTCGGACGCAGTTTCCTTCTTCTATATATTCTTCCGAACATCCGCATTATCACACCCGGCGTAATGCCTATCGGATCGCCGCCTCATAATAGACGCCATTATTTAGCGCCGGATTGCGATAGACGCCAACGCTGCAGGGATTGGGTAATCTTTAAGCCGATACATCGCCAATCACGCAAAACTTGGTGCCTTCCTGCTATTTCTGCTTGTGTCCTGCCGGACGACAAGTAACATATCGAAACGCCCGTTTCTGGGGCACGGATACTTATCAACCTAATTTGCCAACAGAGAGAATGTTATGAGCGTTGTGCCTGTAGTCGACGTACTGCAAGGCCGTGTTGCCGTTGACAGCGAAGTCACCGTGCGCGGCTGGGTGCGTACCCGGAGAGACTCTAAAGCCGGTATTTCTTTCATCGCCGTCTACGACGGTTCCTGCTTTAATCCGCTACAGGCTGTCGTCAATAATCATCAGGATAATTATCAGAGTGAGATTCTCCGCCTGACGACCGGCTGCTCAGTGGAAGTCACCGGCAACGTGGTCGAATCCCCGGGAGAAGGCCAAAGTTTTGAGTTACAGGCCACCCATGTCGCCGTCGTCGGTTGGGTTGACGACCCCGATACATATCCAATGGCCGCGAAGCGCCACAGTATCGAATATCTGCGCGAAGTGGCCCACCTGCGCCCTCGCACCAACCTGATTGGCGCCGTAGCGCGTGTACGCCACACGCTGGCACAGGCGATTCACCGTTTCTTCCATCAGAATGGTTTCTATTGGGTATCCACTCCGCTGATTACCGCGTCAGATACCGAAGGCGCTGGAGAGATGTTCCGTGTATCCACGTTGGATTTGGAGAATTTGCCCCGTACTGAAAATGGTAAAGTGGACTTCGGCGAAGACTTTTTCGGTAAAGAAGCATTTCTGACGGTATCTGGCCAGCTCAACGGCGAAACCTACGCCTGCGCGCTGTCCAATATCTATACCTTTGGCCCGACGTTCCGGGCGGAAAACTCCAATACCAGCCGTCACCTGGCAGAGTTTTGGATGATCGAGCCGGAAGTTGCTTTCGCGTCGCTGGACGATATCGCCGCGCTGGCAGAAAACATGTTGAAATTTGTGTTCAAAGCCGTGCTTGAAGAGCGGGCAGATGACATGGCGTTCTTTGCCGAGCGTGTCGACAAAGACGCGGTTGAGCGTCTGGAGCGTTTTATCCATTCGGACTTCGCCCAGGTCGATTACACCGATGCCATCACCATTCTGCAAAATTCAGGGCAATCTTTTGAAAACCCAGTCTCCTGGGGTATCGACCTCTCTTCAGAACATGAACGGTATCTGGCGGAGAAACATTTCAAAGCGCCAGTGGTAGTGAAAAATTACCCGAAAGACATCAAAGCGTTCTATATGCGAATGAACAGCGATGGTAAAACTGTTGCCGCCATGGATGTCTTGGCCCCGGGAATCGGTGAAATCATCGGGGGCTCGCAACGCGAAGAGCGTCTGCAACAGTTGGATGCCCGCCTGGAAGAAATGGGCCTGAATAAAGAAGATTACTGGTGGTACCGTGATCTGCGCCGTTACGGCACAGTCCCACACGCTGGGTTCGGTTTGGGTTTCGAGCGGTTGATCGCTTACGTTACCGGCGTGCAAAATGTGCGCGATGTGATTCCTTTCCCGCGCACTCCGCGTAATGCCAGCTTCTAACGTCAGAAGAAGATAAGAAAAACAAATAGCTGTGAAAAAAAGAAGGGTTCCTTATGGGAGCCCTTTTTGCTATACCAAAGCACATTCAGAAAGTTCCCAGAAATTTACATTTTGAAATCAATTTTTTCTAAAATTTACTCGTTTTCGAACTTGGTATCATTTTAACGGTAGATTAACGAACGAGTGAATGGAAAACTGCGTGCAGACACAGGATGACATCTGAACCACATAGAAAGTTCCGTAAGGTTTTTTAAACAGTGGGAAAGATGTCTGAAGAAAACCAATGAGGGTAATGATGATGAAGCGCAATATTCTTGCAGTGGTAATCCCGGCTCTGCTGGCGGCAGGCGCAGCTAACGCTGCCGAAGTGTACAACAAGGACGGCAACAAGCTGGACCTGAATGGTAAAGTTGTTGGTTTGCACTACTTCTCCAAGGATTCTGACAATTCTGGCGATCAAACCTACGCTCGTTTGGGTTTCCTGGGTGAAACCAAAATCAACAGCGATCTGACCGGTTACGGCCGTTTTGAATACAACTTCAACGCTCAAAATGCTGAAGACAGCAATGCCAGCAAAAGTAAAACCCGTTACGCTTATGCCGGCCTGAAATTTGGTGATTTCGGTTCTCTGGATTACGGCCGTAACCGCGCAGTAGGTTACGACGGTATTTCTTATACCGACGTTTTGCCGGAGTTCGGTGGCGATCAGAGCTATACAGATAACCTGACTGGTCGTAACGCGGGTGTTGCTACTTACCGCAATAAAAACTTCTTTGGTCTGGTAGATGGTCTGGATTTTGCCTTGGGCTACCAATCAGAGCACAAAGACTCTTCTAATGTATCTAGACAAACAGGTGCAGGTTTTGCTACATCGGCATCATATACGTCACCAGTTGGCGTAGGTGTAATAGCTTCCTATACCGAGGCGAATCGTACCCAAGCCCAGCAGTTAGATGGAGCAGGGAAGAAAGCCGAAGCATGGGCGACTGGCCTGAAATATGACGCAAACAACATTTATGTAGCTACTACTTACGGTGAATTCCATAATCTAAGCTACGTTGATAGTCATACCGTTACAACGGGTAGAACTGGTGTATTGAATAGTGATGGGACAACATCAACGGCGGAAGTTACTCAGAGAGCTGCTTTTGACAAGACCAAGGTGTTTGAAGCAGTCGCTCAATATAATTTCGATTTCGGTCTGTCTCCCTCTATCGGTTATGTATCTGCCAAAGCGGAAGATAACACTTCTGCTACTCGGAAAGATGATTACATCACCAAGTATGTTAGCTTGGGTCTGACCTACGCATTTAACAAAAACTTCTCGACTTATACTGAGTACGATATCAACCTGCTGAAAGACAGCAACCAATACGGTTTGAATACCAATGACCGCGTTGCCGTTGGCGTGGTTTATCAGTTCTGATACTGTTTACCCGCCCATTTAGGCCGCGTAAAAATCAAGCGCCAGTCGGTAACACCGGCTGGCGTTTTTTATGTCGCACCGCCAGCCTTTTCACCGTGATGGGATAACACCACAGCCTATTATCCCCCGGATACTCATACTCCCCTCAAAACTGCGTGGCTCATAAACCGTCAAAAAAACGTGCTTGAACAATTTACCCACCGTTCATGACCAAAAAGCGCGCTTAAGATGAATTTCCCATGTCGGTTATACGTATTTTTTATTACAAGAAAAACTTATAACCATATGATTAAAAATGGATATTAAGCGATTTTTTCCTAAACACGGTATTTGCTTATAGAACTTCATATTTTTCGAATGTGACACACCTCTAAATTAATATTTAGAAACACATAAAAACATAGTGTTTCATATACTCGACAATGGAATCATTTGTGCGATGGATAAACATCAGTATGAATGGAACACTGCCCTTGGACACACAAGACACCGGCGCATAAAAGAAGTTCCGTTAAGAGTTATCTGTTTTAATGCGACCGGGGCAAAACAATACAATGAGGGTATTTATAATGATGAAGCGCAATATTCTTGCAGTGGTTATCCCGGCTCTGCTGGCTGCTGGTGCAGCCAATGCCGCCGAAGTTTACAACAAAGACGGCAACAAGCTGGACCTGAACGGTAAAATCGACGGCCTGCACTATTTCTCTAAAGATTCTAACAACTCTGGCGACCAGACCTATGCCCGTCTGGGTTTCCTGGGTGAAACCAAAATCAACAGCGATTTGACCGGTTATGGCCGTTTTGAATACCAGTTTAACGCAGCGAAAACTGAAGAAAGCACAGGTAATGTTGCCAGCAGCAAAACCCGTTATGCTTATGCCGGTCTGAAATTTGCCAACTTCGGCTCTCTGGATTACGGCCGTAACAAAAACGTGTCTTACGACGGTATCTCTTACACCGACGTACTGCCGGAATGGGGTGGCGATTCTGGTTATACTGACGGTCTGACTGGTCGTAATTCCGGTGTTGCCAACTACCGTAATAAAGACTTCTTTGGTTTGGTTAAAGGCCTGAACTTTGGCTTGAGCTATCAATCAGCACACACTGATTCTACTAACGTTGCAAAACAGACTGGTGCTGGTTGGGCAACTTCTGCTTCCTACACCACTCCGATTGGTGTTAGTGCCATCGCTTCATACGCTGAAGCCAACCGCACTCAGACTCAGGTTGTTGATGGTCGTGGTAAATCTGCCGAAGTATGGGCTACAGGCCTGAAATATGATGCGAACAGCATCTACGTAGCTGCAACCTATGGTGAATACCATAACCTGAGCTATACAAATAAAAGCACCTACAATACTGGCACTACTTATTCCATCAACAGCAGCGGCGTTATAGTGCCATCTGCTGCTACTCAGAAAGCAGCATTAGACAAAACCAAAGTGTTTGAAGCTGTTGCCCAGTATGCATTTGATTTCGGTCTGAAACCATCAATCGGTTACGTATCGGCTAAAGCAGATAACGACACTTCTGCAACGAAGACTAGTGATTACATCAGCAAATACGTTAGCTTGGGTTTGACTTATTCATTTAACAAAAACTTCTCGACGTATACCGAGTATGATATCAACCTGCTGAGCGCAAACAACGCTTACGGTTTGTCAACTAACGATCGCGTTGCTGTTGGTGTGGTTTACCAGTTCTAATCCAGTTTCACTTACGTGATGCTGTGCAAAGACAGGGCTTGCCCTGTCTTTGCTTTTTTCATTATTTGCGTCCGCTTTTAACCTGTTCTCCCTTCATATTTTATTCCTCAATTATTTCCACATCTTTTGATGCAAACGGTTGGCAAAGCCAGATACTGGCGCTACCCTGCTAATTCTGCTTACTCTCAGTCAGGGAATTACCTCGCAATGTTTGAAAAAATTTCTGCCGCGCCCGCTGACCCGATCCTCGGATTAGCCGATCTTTTCCGTGCCGATGACCGCCCTCATAAAATCAATCTCGGGATTGGCGTTTATAAAGATGAAACCGGAAAAACACCGGTGCTGACCAGTGTAAAAAAAGCCGAGCAACTGCTGCTGGAAACCGAAACGACAAAAAATTACCTGGGTATTGACGGCTTGCCTGAATTTGCTCGCTGTACTCAGGAGCTGCTGTTCGGCAAACAAAGTGACATCATCGCCAATAAACGCGCCCGTACCGCCCAAACACCAGGAGGCACTGGGGGGCTGAGAGTCGCGGCAGATTTTATCGCCAAACAAACCAGCGCCAAACGCATCTGGGTGAGCAACCCCAGTTGGCCGAACCACAAAAATGTGTTTTCCGCTGTCGGGCTGGAAGTCTGCGATTACGCTTATTACGACGCAGAGAATCATACGCTGGATTTCGATAGTCTGATTTCTTCTCTCAGCGCAGCGCAAGCAGGTGATGTGGTACTGTTCCATGGTTGTTGCCATAACCCCACCGGTATCGATCCGACGCGGGAACAGTGGTCACAACTGGCAGCGCTGTCGCTGGAGAAAGGCTGGTTGCCGTTATTTGATTTCGCCTATCAGGGGTTTGCCAAAGGCTTGGATGAAGATGCAGAAGGCCTGCGTATCTTTGCCGCCAGCCATAAGGAACTTATCGTCGCCAGCTCCTATTCGAAAAATTTTGGTTTGTACAACGAACGTGTCGGCGCCTGTACGGTGGTTGCGGCAGATACCGCTACCGTCGATACCGCATTTAGCCAGGTTAAAGCCGTTATTCGCGCCAACTACTCTAACCCGCCTTCACACGGCGCTGCTGTCGTCGCCACCATTCTGTCGAACGACGCTCTGCGTGGCCTTTGGGAACAAGAGCTGACCGCGATGCGCGAACGTATTCATCGCATGCGTCAGCTATTCGTCAATACTCTGCAAGAAAAAGGCGCACAGCAGGATTTTTCCTTTATCACTCACCAGAACGGTATGTTCTCGTTCAGTGGTCTGAATAAAGATCAGGTGATCCGTCTGCGCAACGAGTTTGGCATTTACGCCGTTAATTCCGGCAGAATTAATGTAGCCGGAATGACACCGGGAAATATGGCTCCTCTATGCGAAGCCATCGTTGCCGTGCTGTAAGGCAGTAGACCGCCTCCTGAACTGGGGAGTTAAAACCGATAGCAAAAAGCCAGCGAGCATTCGCTGGCTTTTTCTTTTCCACAACCGGACATATCACCGTCGTTGATAACTATCACATATCCCGGACAAACGGGTTTGTCCGCCTTTCCTCACCGAATGTCGAGGTCGGTCCATGACCGGGGATAAACGTAATATCATCGCCTAATGGAAACAACCGGGATCGTATCGAATTAATCAGCGCGTCATGGTTGCCACCGGGAAAATCACTTCTTCCCACACCACCGCGGAAAAGAACATCACCGACCTGGGCCAACCTCGCCTGTTCATCAACAAATACTACGTGCCCCGGCGTATGCCCTGGGCAGTGCAGCACCGTCATGACACATTCGCCGACGCTGATGCGATCACCATCCTGCAGCCAGCGGGCCGGAACCAGAGGAGAACAATCCTGTAGACCAAACATTCGACTCTGCGCCGGCAGCCCATTTAGCCAAAAAGCATCAGCCTCCTGCGGGCCAATGACCGGAACCTGATAATGCTCAGCCAGCGTCACCGCCGCACCGACATGATCCAGATGGCCATGCGTCAATAAAATCTGCTTGACGGTAACGCCTGCCTGTTCAACACCGCGAATAATCTTTTCCGCTTCCCCGCCTGGATCGACGATCGCCGCCTGAAGGGTCTTTTCACACCATAACAAAGTACAATTCTGGCTAAACGCCGTAACGGGAATAATTTGGTATTTCATACAGCTTTGTTTACCTCAGCGAATAACGATGCCAGCCCCTGTACATCGCCCTGCTCTCCTACACCACTATTTTTATTACCAGGTACGCGCCGGGCCGGTATCAATATGAACAAAATTGCTTTGTGGATAATACCCCACACCGCCAGCGCCCAGTTTCAACGCGGCCTTACGAATATTAGCCAACTGCACGCCTTCAATATGGAAATCCATGGCTTTCCCCTGCGTATGGTAGCTTTGCTTTGCCACGCCTTTACTGCTGGCTCGCAGGTCTTCATTAGTATTGTGAGAGCGATAACCAGAGATAAGCTGCACCGGCCGCTGGGTTCCCAACATCACCTGCAACCGATACAACTGCTCGAATAACTTGGGGTCGATCGTTTTTATCTTATTGGCACGATAATCCCGGAAGAAATGGTTCAGTCTGGTAAGCTCATCCTTGTTATAACGGCGTCCGTCAAAAAACTCGGCCTTAAGATGCTCCCCGGTATTGAGATTATTTAAGGTAAGAATACGGGGACGGGAAGTGGACAGAGAAGCCAGCGACTGGTCAGGCAATAGTGCAATCCCTAACGCTGCGCCGCCAAGCGCCAACCATTTGCGTCGATGATTATCAATATGTTCCATAAAAGAGCATTACCCTGGGCCAGAAAATAAAAGAAACATAATAATGAAGCGGCGCATTAATGCACCGCAACGAACCTTAACGTCCCCGATAACACCCGTCAACCCGCTTTATTTTCACAATAAAACACTGGGAGCGGCATCACCGCTCCCATCAATCAAACGCTCACTCAGGAACCACTCGAATTCCCGGTACTTACTGCAACAGCAACCCGGCTCGGGATAGGGCTGAAACACCAGATTTGACGGTATCGTCATAATTGTAAATATCTGTGCGAAACTGGGGTTTGCCATCATCTGCCACCCATGCGGTCAGATAATAAAAATTGACCGGTATCCGCTGACGAATGGAAACATACGTCGTATTGCCCTGTTCCAGCGTTGAAGAGATGCGCGCATTATTCCATCCTGCATCCTGCAGCAATAACGCGGCCAGTTCTGATGCTTTGTTGACACGAACACAACCAGAGCTCAATGCCCGGATGTCTTTCTGAAACAGATTATGATTCGGTGTATCGTGCAAATAGATGGCATCGGTATTCGGCATATTGAACTTATAACGCCCCAACGAGTTATTTTCCCCAGGGGCCTGGCGCAGCCGGTAAGGAAAATTGCTCGCGCTCACCATCGGCCAGTCAATCATCGCGGGGTCGATCTGCTGTGCATTCTCGCTCCAGCCGGACAACAGCACATAACCGTGTTTTTGCAAATAGGCGGGATCCTGAATCACCTTGGGAATAATATCCTGCCGCGTCAATGTCGTCGGGACGTTCCACGGCGGATTCATCACCACATTGCTGAGAGAACTGCTCATCAACGGCGTTTTACGTTTGGGCTGCCCAACGATGACCCGGGACGAGAGAATAACCGCTCCATTCAGGTAATAACTCAATGAATAGTTAGGAATATTCACCATAATACCGGTACTCACATTATCCGGCACCAGACGCAGACGCTGGATATTCAGCGCCAGCAGGGTCGCGCGGGTTTGTGATGAAACATTCAACCAGTCGCGTGTGCGCTTGCCAATCGACCCATCATCCTGCAACCCTTGCAGACGTTGAAACCGTTTAACGGCTTCAACCAATTCCCCGTCATACCGCAATGCCTCTGGCCCAGAAGGCTGAGTCTCATTGAACAGCGGCATGGAAACATTGCCCTGATTCAGCGCGCCTGTCCGCAACAGGATATCTCGTAATACCGGCAATGCCGGGCTCTCATCACCGGGACGTAACGTCTCGCCGAGCACTAAACGAGGCCACGGACGGTTATCCGTCAGCATGTCCTTTAACGCCTGATGCATCTTGGCATATTGCGAATGCCGAGGCGCCAGCGACGCAACAAATGCCGCGCTACTGCCCTCATGGATGGCCTGCTGCCACTGGGCAACCATACTGGATGGCGGCGCAGCCAGCGTATAAGGCACATTGCCGTACAGCCAATTACTACCGTTCTTCTCCACCCCGGCGACAAATTGCATATAACCAAGCAATGCATCAGACAACACGGCGTCCCGCCCAATCCCCGTCAGTTTGGGATCAGTCAACCAAGTGACCCAGGTGGTAAATTGAGGCTGAACGCCGGACAACGCCACTTCAGCCAACTGCTGCTGAAACGCTTTGACCGCACGACTATCGCTCCACAATGGCAACATATGCCGTTGTGTATAGAGTGCATTCAGAGCGGATAGATAATGGAGAGAAACTCCGGCAGGCAACGCTGCAGTCAGTGAATGGCCGTTGGCCCCAGAACTATCCGTCGGTGCCGAAGCTACGCCGATTGTAGCGGTTTTTGCCGCCTGGACAGAAAACGAAGGAAATAGACTGCTCAGCCAGAGTGCGCTGGTCATCCCCCAAAGCAGCCCGGGCACTTTTCGTTTAGTCAATAACATCCATTTACCCTCTGTACATCACACCACATATTCTCTCATCCGGCATAAAGCCTGGTGAAAACAAAATAAACGGCATAAAGCATAAAATAGGTCTGAAAATAACATGTCGGAACATACTGGAAAGACCAAAAAATAATCAGCAACCGCTCTCATTTTCTATCAGAACAATAACAATTCAATTGAAGAATATGTCTATTGCTAACTGCCAATATATAAACATAAAAATAAACTTTCCCAAGCTATTTTCAATCTGCTGAAACGAATTACTCCACTGCCAGACAAGCCATGAAGAGTACATATAACCTGAATAATTCGAGTTGTAGGAAAGCGTTTTAATCAACTTACTCCGACAAGTGATTCGGGTGATCGGCAAATCGATTTGAATGCTGTTGGAGCGTACTGCCGCCCCAACAGCATTCATCACTCTCGCTCACAGATCCACTCTATCCACAATGGCGCGATTAACTGGAACAAGAAATCACCAGATGCTTTCCCCAGTCAGGCGACGGTACCGCCAGATCGGATGCATCAGGCTGTTCGTCATAAGGATGCATCAGGGCCTGATGCAATCGCTGTAGTGGTGCGACATCATCCCGCTCGGCGTGCTCAATAACCTGCTGCGCCAAATAATTACGTAGCGTAAATCGAGGGTTCGCCTGCCTCATCACACGCTGGCGCCTATCATCATCGCAACCATCCGCAACCAGACGTCGCCGGTAAGCACTGAACCATGCATCAAATGCCGGCCTGTCGATAAAAACATCCTGTAAAGGCGTCAGCGCACTCTGTTGCTCGGTCTCAGATAACAACCGGAAAACAGAGGAGTAATCCGCTGATTCCTTATGCATCAGTTGCAACAGTTCGACCAACAGCGCGTTATCCTGGCTGTCTGCGGTCATAAAACCGAGTTTGGCGCGCATCAATTCGCCAAAGCGCTGCATAAGCGCAGGTTCATAGCCCGCCAGTCCTTGCTGCAACTGCGCCACCGGTATCAATTCCGACAACGACTGCGCCAGACGCTGCAAATTCCATAATGCAACCGCAGGTTGATTATCAAACGCATAGCGTCCCTGATGATCTGAATGGTTGCACACATATCCCGGTTGATAGTCATCCATAAACCCGAAGGGACCATAATCCAGCGTAATCCCCAAAATCGACATGTTATCGGTATTCATCACACCATGTGCAAACCCCACCGCCTGCCACTGCGCGATCAACTGCGCCGTCCTCACGACCACATCGCCGAACCATACAGCATATTTATCCACGTCCGTTTGAAGATGCGGCCAGTGGTGAGCAATAACGTAATCTGCCAGCTGGCGTACACGCTCCGGCTCACGACGATAGTAGAAATGTTCAAAATGACCGAACCGAACATGACTTTCCGCCACACGCAACAGCATGGCGCCGCGCTCCTCCTGTTCCCGCTGCACGGGATGGTCGCTGGTGACAATCGTCAATGCCCGCGTGGTGGGTATCCCAAGATGGTGTAACGCCTCCGAGGCTAAGAACTCCCGGACTACCGAGCGTAATACCGCACGCCCATCCCCCATCCGGGAGTACGGCGTAAGCCCCGCGCCTTTAAGGTGCCAGTCATAGGTGTAGCCATCTTCCCGCCGTTGTTGCCCAAGTAAAATGCCACGCCCGTCGCCCAACTGCCCGGCCCACACGCCAAACTGATGACCGCTGTAGACCTGAGCCAGCGGCGCCATTCCGGGTAAGCTGATTTCTCCTGCCCAGATACGCTGGTTGTCACCGTCAAACCAGTGTTGACCGAGCGACAGATCGCGCGCCAGAGGCGCGCTGTGATAGAGAAGCCTCGCGCCCTGCAACGGTGTGGGTTGTAATTCGGTATAGAAACCGGGCAGTTGCCGGTGATAATGATTATCAAACTGCAGATGACGAGACATGCGATCCCCCTTGCCATGTAAACACAGTGTAAAACCGTATTCAGGGAATTAACACGGAATAACCGCAGGGCCTTTACGCCGCAGGGCAATAAATCCTCACATCTCGCTAATATTTATACGTTAACGATGCAAAAAGGCGCGTCTGAAACGCGCCTTTTATCTCGAGGAAGACCTCTACTCAACAAGGAACGCCTTGCTTATGACGGGATATCGACAGCGGTAAATCCAGCGTCTCTTGAGAAAATGCCGGCCACAGGTTGCCCTGAACGGCATTGACTTCAATCTCAAAGGCTTTCTCAAGAAATGATTTATCATCAATGCCTTTTGCCACCACTTTCAAATCAGGACAATGGCGTCTCATCACACGCAGCATCGGATTGATAATAGAAACTGAAGTCGGTCGAGCTAATAACTTCCCAACGAATCTGACATCCATTTTTACACCATGAATAATGCCGTCATAAAAAGGTTTCAGATTCATTTTCCCAGAACCAAAATTATCCAACCAGAGCGGGAAATCATGTCCGAGCTTATAAAGGTACGAGAAATCCCCTCCTCGTGAAATATCGGAGACGGTTTCATTCATTTCGAGATGTAAAAAAGGAAGCGATTGAAAATCCTCATTCAATGCATCGTCTTCAACGAAAATCTCGGCCAGCGAATAATCAATCTTAAGCTGTGCGTTAATTTTGTTATCGATAAACCAGGAAGACTTGCTCTTCAATATCGTGAGTTGTTCTTTCAGCAAAGTCTTTCTCTGCCGTTGACTTAACGTCCCGGACAAAAACTCCTGTGGCATTGATAACTTATTGGATTCATTATGAAACCTATTCACTATTTCCACCGCTATCAGCCGGGCGTCCAGGCCATAGACCGGAAGAAAACTGTAGTGATTAACATAATCAACGTCAAACTGGATATGCATAGTGTTATAGCCAGGGTTAGAAGGTAAAAACCTGATAATACGGGCTGTCTGAGCAATCAGACCTGACGCTATTCGCTGCAACAACTCCAACAACACCCATAAAGATTACTAACGATAACTTCATCCTGAGAAAACGGATAGTCATAACAACCCCCTCCGTTCTCTGAATACACAGTCGAAATTTTTATTAATAATCTCAATCCCTTTTAACGCGAATACCCAATATTACGTTACAAAGTCCACAGCTAAGTTATAGTTGAACTTTTTAGCAAAACAATCTGTTTTTCATTTTTCAGACAAAACATCAATATGCTGAACCATCTATTAACGAATGCTTTCCGCTAACCAGACACTCAATGCATCAAAATCCTTACAGTGTGCCGGAAATATATTCCCGAGTTCCTTCCCCAATGCCAAAACAGCATCTGGACGATACGCCAACCCCACCATTTTCTCTGCTAATGTTTCCAGCGGCGTTAAATTCAGGCTATCGGTAAAAAGCTGACAGCGGCTGATCACCCCTTTTTCAACATCAAAATGCAGTTCAATGCCACCCCAGTCGAAACGGGTATCCAACACATGGGAGAAATTCGGCGCTTGGCCAAAATTCCATGTCCAACTGCTTTGCCGGGCGAACTGCTCGCGAAATCCTGGCAAATCCGGCAATGCCTCCGGCGATACATACTCTGCGTCACAGCGCGCCTGATAGTGTTCGAAAAACGCTGCGACAATGGCGTTACACACCGCCTCGTGCGAAACGCCGGGTAACAATTCCGTTAAATTGGCGACACGGGAACGCACGGAGGTAATCCCCTTGGCCTGCAACTTTTTAACGTCCGGGTTCAGATAGTTGGCAAGTCGTGACAAGTCGGTATCCAACAACAACGTGCCATGATGAAACCCACGATCTTTACTTTCACGATAGGCGGAACCGGAAATCTTGCGTGCGCCGTCGGCGGTATTCACCAACAGATCATTACGCCCAGAGGCTTGCGCATTCACGCCCAACATCGCTAACGCCCGCAGAATAATGCCTGTCGATATACTTTTGTCGTAACCCGGTTTGCCTGCCATAAAGGTAAAACAGGTGTTGCCCAAATCGTGAAATACCGCACCGCCGCCGCTGCTGCGCCGTGCCAGCCGAACGTTATCCTGCTCCATGCGCCCGGTATTGCACTCTTTCCACGGATTCTGCGCCCGGCCGATTACCACGGTATCGGCGTTTCGCCACAAAAACAGCACCCGCTGGGTCGCAGACATTTGACGGAAAATACAGTCTTCCACCGCCAGATTAAACCAGGGGTCAACAGACGAAGAGAGCAGCAAACGCAGTGACGACATAACCGACTCCATACCAAAAACGACAAAATGATCGGCGTGTTAAATACGGCGGGCCTGCCAGTAAGCCCGTCTCCAATACACATTATTCAGGGATGATCGCGTAACGCCACGGCTGGTCGATGCATGGATAAATTCATCATGGCTGTCATAGATGCCGACATGCAACCCGCTGCTGCCACTGCCGGTTCGGAAAAACACCAAATCCCCCGGCAACAGTTCATCGCGATCAATCCGGGTACCGACTTCAGTCTGCTCTTCCGTCGAACGGGGCAGCATTAATCCAAAACGATCCCGGAAGGTCAGATAAACAAAGCCCGAACAATCAATGCCGGCCCGATCCAGTCCGCCATAGCGATAAGGCGTCCCACGCCATGTGGACAACTGAGCATTCAGTTGCGAACGCACTTCGCCCGAATCGCCCAAGCGGGCATTCTGCTGCGGCCCATGGCCGCTACACCCCGCCAACATCAGGCTTATCAACAATAACCATACCTTCCAGCGCATCATGCCATCACCCTCTATGCGTCAGCAGGCTATTCACTCTCTGGAATGACCCGTCGAACCGTTCCGTCGCTTATCCTATCAACATATTTCAGCGCTAATCGCCAGAAAACAGGGGCATTTCACCGCTGTTGACGGGTTGATTTTCAATCACCAACCGCCATCATCCAATAACGGCCATCCAACACGTACTGTTGGAAACCCACTTCAAACACCGGAGCCAGCCGCTCCGGTTGCATAACGTCCTGAGCCGTTCCTTGCGCCGCCAATGCCCCTTTCGACATCAACCAAACCCGATCAGCATGGTGAAGCGTGTGGTTCAGATCGTGGCTCGACGCCACCACGGTAATGCCCGCCAAGCACAGGCCCGCCAACAGCGTATCCAGCGCCACCCGTTGGGCGATATCCAACCCGGTCGTCGGTTCGTCCAACAACAGCAACCGCGCCTGAGGATTGAGCGATGGCCAGACCTGCAACAGCAATGCCGCTAGCCGTACTCGTTGCCACTCGCCACCTGATAACTGGGTCAGCGGCCGGTGCAACTTATCCGTCAGCGACAGGCTGCGGGCGATATGGCTGACCGCATCGTCGACAGCCGTCTCATCCGCCGCCATCGGCTGATGTTGTTGCAAATACTGAAACGCCGGCATGCGGGCCAACACCGGATACTGTTGCGGCAGATAAGCGCGCATTTCGGCCAACACACCCGCCGACAACGCCGGAAGCGATTGCCCTTGTAACAGGACATCCCCGTGCGGCATCAGTAACCCGGCCATCACCGCCAGCAAGGTGCTTTTGCCGGAACCGTTCGGGCCGATGATATGCAACAATTCACCGCGATAGCACCGGGCATCCAGGGGATGCAGCCGTTGCGGCACCCCCGTCCCCCGCAATTCAAGCAGGACGTCGTCAGGCATAATTATTGTGCCAGCGCCTGCTCAATCGCTGTTACCAACACACCGTCGTCCGGCGTCATGTCCGGCGAAAAACGTGCGATCACCTTGCCGCGTCGACTGATAAGGAATTTCTCGAAATTCCACAGAATATCTTCCCGGTGCGCCGGCGCCTGCCCGCGGCTCACACGGCGTTCATAAAACTCGCTGCCGGCAGGACGAACCGCTTCCGGCTGCGCCGCGATCAGCGCCTGATACAGCGGATGGCGGCCGACGCCATTGACGTCAATCTTGCCGAACAGGGGAAACTGCACCCCGAAAGTGCCCCGACAGAACGCCAGGATTTCCTCATTGCTGCCCGGTTCCTGACCGGCAAACTGGTTGGAGGGGAAACCCAGCACCGCAAAGCCGCGATCGCGATAGGTTTCATACAGATTTTCCAGCGCTTCATACTGTTGAGTCAGTCCGCACTGGGAAGCCACATTGACGATCAGCATGACATTGTTCTGCCAGCTATCCAGCGTCGTCGCACGGCCATCGATGGTTTGCAGGGGAATTGCGTACAAATCGTTGCTCATTGTCCGTTCCTGTATGGTGAAAAGCCACTCTTCGGCGGCCGAAAAAATTACGCCCGGCGGCGCAGCAACAACCAGATAAACCAGGGTGCGCCGAGCGTGGCGGTCACGACGCCGACCGGCAACTCTGCCGCCGCCAACATCGTTCGCGCCACCGTGTCGGCCAGCATCAACACCGCGGCGCCGGCCAGACCACATCCGGTTAATAGATAGCGCTGATCCGTCAGCCCGCACAAGCGCAAAATATGCGGGATGACCAGACCGACAAACCCGATAACACCCGCCAGCGCAACGCTGAGTCCTACCATGTACCCCATCAGCAGCACCAGCAAATTACGCCAGTAAAACACCGGGACGCCCAACTGCCGGGCGGCAATCTCGCCCAACGCCAGTTGATTGAGGATCTCTCCCCGGCGCGCCAGCCAAAACAACGGCGGCAGCAGCGCCAACATCACGCCCGACTGACGCCAGTCGACGCCGCTGAAACCGCCCATCATCCAGTACATCAATTGGCGCAGGTCAATGCTGGTGCTGAAATAAATACCCCAGGTCATTAGCGCACTGCAGATAATGCCGAATGCCACGCCGGTCAACAGTAATCTGGCATTCGATACCCGGGTTCTGGCGATTCGCAGTAACACAAGCGTAATCAGCATGGCGCCGGCGATAGCACAGAGACTCAATCCCCAGACCGACACCGCGCCTTGACCGACCAGTACCGCCAGCACCATAGCGACACCCGCGCCGCTGGAGATCCCCAACAATCCCGGCTCGGCCAGCGGGTTATCAAACAATGCCTGCATCACCGCGCCCCCCATCGCCAGGCTGGCGCCCACCAGCATAACGGCGACGGTACGCGGCAGGCGCAACTGCCATAAAAACAGCGACGCATCCGATTCCAGCCACCGTGTCGGCCATATCCAACGATCGCCCGCGCACAGGCTGACCAAAAAAACCAACAACGCAATCAGCGCCAGCCCGAACACACGCTGACGATCGCGTCGACGCTGCCGCTGCTTCAATTGGGAATAACTTACGCCGACTGGCTGCATTGAACGATTACCATCAGAAAGTTTGCAAACAAAAAGGATGAAACCTGATCAGGCGTAAACGATGCCTGCGGATAACCGCTCGTCTCTCGCTACGCGGCATGGTTTGATCATCGTCATATCATGAGGAATATCAAGATCATGTAAAAAATATTCCCGCCTGGCATCATCCACATCCGTGGCTCGCGTTGCCAGCAGGGCCAGTCCAGGAGAACAGCCGGTTGCAGGCATTTCTCCCTCTTTTGTGCCTCGCCGAGCACATCACGCCTAACCGCACGGCGCTTTGTCAGGCGCAGCACATAAAAAGTTCGTCACCGTCAATAATTGACATCTGTCTATTTATTAACCATAACTATCTGCAGACGCCGTCGCCTGCGCACCGCTATCCCATATTGGGCGTCGGGCGGACGTTCCGCTCTCGTCGAGACATAACCGGAAAACACGGCGGAGATCCGCACAGCCGCTACCAGAACAAAGGCACGCATCAAGGAGTATCGTCATGCTGGCATCACTCATCCGGGCATTGTTGACACGTCGCGCATTCCCTCGCACGGACAGCACGGAAAACCTTACCTGTACCGAATGTGAATACTGTCTTTACAGTCACGCCGCCAACCTGCCGTTCGACCAGACGGATGAGTGCCTGCATACCCTGCAACGCTCAACGCCGGAAGCGAAAAGCCATGCCTCATGACGCTTGCCCCATAAATCTTGCCTCATGAATTTACCGCCGTAGCCAGGGGGACGGCGGTAGTCTAGACGGAGGAGTAATCAGGCGGGCAGGAGGTTATGTCTGGCCAGCCACTGGGTCACAAAGGCAGGAACCACTTTGCTGGCTGGCCCATAGATATGTTCGTCGAACTGACTTTGCACCTGGCTGGGCTCCAGATTCAACTCTACGGTATGCGCACAGTGGGAATGCGCTTCATGCACAAACCCTGCGGCTGGATAAACATGGCCGGACGTACCGATGGCGATAAACACATCCGCTTCGGAGAGCGCATGGTAAATGCGATCCATCTCCAGCGGCATTTCACCAAACCACACCACATGCGGACGCAATGGCGCCGGGAACTGACAGCAGTGGCAACGCTCATCTGCTGCGACATCCCCTTTCCACTCAAATACTTGCCCACTCTGGCTACAGCGTACTTTCAACAGTTCGCCATGCATATGCACAATACGCTTGCTGCCCGCACGTTCATGCAGATTATCGATATTTTGCGTCACCAGCAGGAAGTGATCCCCCAGCGCTTTTTCCATTTCCGCCAGAGCCAGATGCGCGGGGTTGGGCGCAATCTCCGGCTGTTGTAGCTGACGACGGCGCTGATTGTAGAAATTCTGTACGGTTTGCGGATCGCGGTAGAAGCCCTCAGGCGTTGCCACATCCTCGACCCGATGCTCTTCCCAAAGTCCGTCCGATGCACGAAAAGTGCGAATACCGGATTCCGCAGAAATCCCTGCTCCGGTAAGTACCACTACACGCGGTTTCTTCACGTTTCTGACCACCAGATAATCAAAATGAAAAATACCGGCACGCAGCCGCTGGCGGCGCAACCGCTCTCGCAGACGAAAACGACGTAACCTTTGACGCGGCTGCATGTCGGCTCCCTATTCGTTACCGCACTAACCTATTCGTTTACCACAGTAAAGTGTAGCAGGGCCGCCCCCCGCACGCCGCCCGCATCGCCATAACGCGCTTTTTCAATCCGCGGCACTCGGGCAATAGGCAACAAGCTGGCGGCAAGGCGCTGCGGCAATTGCTGATAGATTTCGTCAACATTCGACAACCCGCCACCCAACACCACCAGATGGGGATCGATAATCGTCAGCAGATTACCCAGACAAATCGCCAACAGCGCCATAAAACGTTCGACATGCCCTACCGCCTTGAGATCGCCCTGTCGGTAGGCAGCGATAATCGCACTAGCAGGCAGAGCCTGCTGATAAAAATGTTGATAAAGCCACTCGAACCCCCGGCCGGACAGATAATTCTCCACGCATCCCCGCTGCCCGCATCCGCACGCCACCCGGGGAATATCCGCGCCCAGGATGTCCAGCGCGTCCACCGGCAGACGAAAATGGCCGAACTCGCCGGCGATACCGTTTGCCCCATCAACCAACTGCCCGTTTACCACCAGGCCGCCACCCATACCGGTGCCGAGAATCAGCCCCAACACCACCGGATACTGCCGGAATTCCTCATCCCAGGCTTCCGAGAGTACAAAACAGTTGGCGTCGTTACTGAGCCGAACATCACGCTGCAATAACCGCCTGAGGTCCGCGCGCAACGAACGGCCCATCGTCGCCGGTAAATTAGCGGTAAATAATGGCCCGTCTACGCCCTGTTCCACACCGGGAATGCCAATGCCGACGGCCCCCACGCCAAAACGCGCATCCGCTTCGTGAGTCAGCGCAGCGATTGTCGCTAGCAACAGGTCGTAATCATCGTGAGGTGTAGGCACCCGCTTGCGCCATACGGGCCGAAGGCCGGCATCAAAGACCGCCAGCTCAATCTTGGTGCCTCCCATGTCAAAACCGTAGTAGTACATGTACGTCCTCAGAATGGCTGAGCGTAGAAAGAAAACGCGCCGCGTCGAACGCAGCGCACAATCATCATGCAAGGCAGGTGTTACTGGCCGCTCAATACTCTGGCGGGGTCGATGCGACTGGCGCGCCGCGCCGGGTACCAACTGGCAAGCAGACTCAGTGCCAGCGACGTTGCCAGCACCAGCGCCACATCCAGTATATGCAGTTCGGAAGGCAGAAAATCGATGAAGTAGATGTCGCCGGAGAGAAAACGATGACCAATCAACGATTCGATCCCACGGATCATCGCGGTCAGACGCAGAGCGGCAATCACCCCGAACACCGTACCGAGGACGCTACCCAGCAGCCCGGCCAGCAAACCGTACCAGATAAAAATAGCGCGGATCAGACGGTCGCTTGCTCCCAGTGTGCGCAATACCGCGATATCGCCACTTTTGTCCTTCACCGCCATCACCAGCGTCGACACAATATTGAAGCTGGCGACGCCGATAACCAGCACCATCGCCAGATACATAATGGTGCGAATCATCTGGATATCACGATACATATACCCGTAGGTGCCAATCCAACTGCGGATATAGACATAAGCACCGGTCGCCTCGCCGGCATCGTGAACCCGATTCCTGGCGTCGAAAACATCCTTCACTTTGATGGCGATCCCCGTCACCGCATCGCCCATATCCAGATATTGCTGGGCATCCGCCAGCGGCACCAGCGCCAGGCTGTGATCCAACTGGCCGCTCAGTTGCAGAATACCGCTAACCTGCAGACGAATACGTTTGGGCTGCAGCAACTTCATCTGCGGGTCACTATTGGGGATCATCACCGTTACCCAATCCCCCGCCTTCACGCCCAAGGCATCCGCCACGCCTTTACCGATAATCACCTGCTGCTCACCGGCGCGAAAACGCGACCAGGCCTGATTCAGCACAAACTGCGGCAACGCGCTCAGCCGGTCTTCCTCTTGCGGCTCCACACCTTTGAACTGCACCGCGCGCAAACTTGCGCCATTCTCCAGCAAGCCGGTGAAACGCACATAAGGCGCAGCGGCAACGATGCCGGGCACCTGTTCAATTTTGGGGATCAGCGGTTGCCAGCGTTTGAACGGCTGCTCGGCCGCCTCGATTTCGCCGTGAGGCACCACCGCCAGAATGCGGCTATTCAACTCACGTTCAAAACCGTTCATGGCGCTCAGACCAACAATCAGCACCGCCACTCCCAGCGCAATACCGAGGGTAGAGATGATTGAAATCAACGACACCATCCCGCTGCGGCGACGACCGCGACTAAAACGCAGCCCCACCCGCAGCGACAGTGGAGGAAAACTCATCGTGCATCCCCCGTCAGGGTCAATTCCTGTTGTAATTGCCCATCGCGCATCTCTAACTGACGATGAAGACGATGAGCCAGATGGAGATCGTGCGTCACCACCAGAAACGCGGTGCCTTGACGCACGTTAAGTTCGCCCAACAACTCAAAGATTGCATCGGCATTACGCTGATCCAGATTCCCGGTCGGTTCGTCCGCCAATACCAGCGACGGCCGGTTCACCAACGCACGAGCAATCGCCACCCGCTGACGCTCACCGCCCGACAACTCGGACGAACGGTGCTGGCTACGTTTTTCCAGCCCAACCGCCGCCAGCATCTCCAGCGCGCGCTGATGCGCTTCTTTCGGCGCAATATGGCCGATCAGCAGCGGCATCGCCACGTTCTCCAGCGCAGAGAAGTCCGGCAGCAGGTGGTGAAACTGGTAGATGAACCCCAGTTCACGGTTACGCAGCGCGGCCTTCGCCGCCGCCGACAGCGAACTCAGCGACTGCCCTTTGAACACCACATCGCCGGAGGTCGGTGTGTCCAGTCCGCCCAACAGGTGCAGCAGCGTGCTTTTACCTGAGCCGGAACTGCCCACAATCGCCATCATTTCGCCGCCCTGCATCTCAAACGTCACATCCCGTAAAACGTCGGTGGAGAGTTTCCCTTCCTGATAGCGCTTGCACAGGCGGTGACACTGCAATAAAGGTGAATTATTCATAACGTAAAGCCTCTGCGGGATGGACGGCGGCGGCGCGCCAGGAAGGATAAAGCGTAGAGAGCAACGCCAACAGCATGGCCACCAGCGCAATGCCGGCCACCTGCAACGGTTGGATCTGCACCGGCAGCGAACCGCCATCGATCAGCAACCCTAAGACCGGCATCAGCGTATTGAGCTGACTGGCCAGCGCCACGCCCAGCAACGCGCCCAACAGTGCGCCGGTCACGCCGGCGCTGCCGCCTTGCACCATGAACACCGTCATGATCTGACGCCGGGTCAGCCCCTGCGTCTGCAGAATCGCGACCTCGCCCTGCTTTTCCATCACCAGCAATCCCAGTGAAGTAATAATGTTGAACGCGGCGACGGCCACAATCAGGCTCAGTAGCAACCCCATCATGTTCTTCTCCATCCGCACCGCCTGAAACAGCTCGCCTTTGCGCTCGCGCCAGTCTTTCCACACCGTCCCCTGCGGCAGGGATTGACGAGCCAGTACATCCACCGTCAGCGGCTGCGCCAGCGACAAACGCCAACCGGTAATATTCCCCGCCGGGTAGCGCATCAATCGTGAGGCATCCTGCTGATTAACCAACAATTGATAACCGTCGACCTCGCTGTGAGCGTAAAAGGTGCCCGCAACGGTAAACAGACGTTGACTGGGAATACGGCCCATCGGCGTCAGTTGACTGGCGCTAGTCACCATCAATCGCAGTTGATCGCCGCGCTTAACATCCAGTTGTGCGGCCAACTGTTCGCCGAGGATCACCTGATAATCTCCCGGTTTCAGCGCCTGCATGCTGGCGTTAACCAGATAGCGCGCCAGCGGCTCCGGCTGTTCCGGATTGACGCCGAGCATCACTCCCACCGCCACGCTGCGGGCGCTCTGCAATACCACGTCGCCGGTGGTCAACGGCGTAATCTGAGTGACACCTTTGAGCGAATTCAGCGTCGGGGCGGGCAGCGTTTGCGGGTCAAGAAAACCCTGGGGCGTGGTGATCAGCGCCTGCGGCATCAGCCCCAGAATGCTGTCTTCGAGATCCTGTTCAAAACCGTTCATCACTGAAAGCACAGTGACCAGCGCCATCACGCCGAGAGTGATACCGATAGCGGAAAGCCAGGATACAAACCGTCCGAAGCGATCGGCGGCGCGGCCGCGCATGTAGCGCAAACCGATAAATAACGCGACAGGTTGATACATGAAATCCGTCTGGATGAGGTTGCTAAAGCAAAGTGATCAAGGATAATAATGGGTAGCTCTGCTTTATGGAACCCTAACCCCCTCTCTTCCCGGCTTTTTCTTAGTTGAGACGAGGGCAAGCGCTGATAACTGGATAATGCCTGAACAATATCGCTACTCCTTACCTGCCAATGCAGGCGAACAACGTCTGCTAGGCCAGCTTACCGGCGCCGCTTGCGCCGTTGAATGCGCGGAAATCATTGAACGCCATACCGGACTGGTGGTGCTGATTGCACCAGACATGCAGAATGCGCTGCGACTGCGGGATGAAATCCAACAGTTCAGCGAATTGCCGATCATGACGTTGCCCGATTGGGAAACCCTGCCCTATGACAGTTTTTCCCCGCATCAGGAAATCATCTCCGCCCGTCTGTCCATCCTCTACCAATTGCCCACGCTGACGCGCGGCGTGCTGATCCTACCGGTCAACACCCTGATGCAGAAAGTGTGTCCGCATACCTTCCTGCATGGGCATGCGTTGGTGTTGAAAAAAGGGCAGCGGTTATCGCGGGACAAATTGCGCAGCCAGTTGGAACAAGCCGGCTATCGCAACGTCGATCAGGTGATGGAGCACGGTGAATTCGCCACTCGCGGTGCACTGCTCGATCTGTTCCCGATGGGGAGTGAAGAGCCATTCCGCATTGATTTTTTTGACGATGAAATCGACAGTTTAAGATTGTTCGATGTCGATACTCAGCGAACGCTGAACGAAGTTGACCACATCAACCTGCTGCCCGCCCGGGAATTCCCCACCGAAAAAAACGCGGTAGAACTGTTCCGCAGCCAATGGCGCGAGCGGTTCGAGGTACGCCGGGATGCCGACCATCTCTACCAGTTGGTGAGCAAAAACATTCTCCCTGCCGGGATCGAATACTGGCAGCCGCTGTTTTTCAGCCAACCGCTGCCAACTCTGTTCAGCTATCTGCCCGCCGGTACGTTGCTGGTTAACACCGGCGACATTCAGAGTAGCGCCGAACGTTTCTGGCTGGATATCCAGCAGCGCTACCAAAGCCGACGCATTGACCCGATGCGTCCGTTACTGCCGCCGGATGATCTCTGGCTGCCGGTGGATGCGCTGTTCGCTGAACTGAAGCCCTGGCCGCGCGTCCAGTTGCGCCAGGAGACCCTGCCGAAAAAAGTGGCTCACGTAAATCTGGGCTATGAAGCCCTGCCCGATCTGGCGATCCGTCATCAGAACAAATCACCGTTGGATGCATTACGCCAGTTTACCGAACAGTTCGACGGCCAGATCATTTTCTCCGTAGAAAGCGAAGGGCGCCGTGAAACGTTGCAAGAGTTGCTATCTCGCATCAAGATCGTACCGATGGCGATCCCGCGTCTGGCTGCAAGCGCGCGATTCTCGTTGACGATCGGCGCCAGCGAACACGGCTTCATCGATACGCTGCGCCGGCGGGCGCTAATCTGCGAGAGCGACTTACTCGGTGAGCGCATCAATCGCCGTCGGCAGGATAACCGCCGTACCATCAACGCCGATACGCTGATCCGCAATCTGGCGGAGCTGCGCCCCGGCCAGCCAGTGGTACACCTGGAGCATGGCGTTGGCCGGTATGTAGGATTAACCACCCTGGAAGCGGGCGGCGTGAAAGCCGAATATTTGATCCTGCACTACGCCGGCGAAGATAAATTGTATGTGCCGGTCTCCTCGCTACACCTGATCAGCCGTTACGCAGGCGGCGCCGAAGACAACGCGCCGCTGCACAAACTGGGCGGTGACGCCTGGGCGCGCGCCCGACAAAAAGCAGCCGAGAAAGTGCGCGACGTCGCCGCTGAACTGCTGGATGTCTACGCCCAACGGGCAGCCAAAAGCGGCTTTGCCTTCCGACACAACCGCGAGCAATACCAGTTGTTTTGTCAAAGCTTTCCGTTTGAAACCACGCCGGATCAGGAACAGGCCATCAACGCGGTGCTGAGCGACATGTGTCAGCCGCTGGCCATGGATCGCCTGGTGTGCGGCGACGTCGGTTTCGGCAAAACAGAGGTGGCGATGCGCGCCGCTTTTCTGGCGGTGGAGAACCACAAACAGGTGGCCGTGCTGGTTCCCACCACGCTGCTGGCTCAGCAACACTACGACAACTTCCGCGACCGCTTCGCCAACTGGCCGGTACGGATAGAAATGCTGTCCCGTTTCCGCAGCCAGCGTGAGCAAACGCAAGTGTTGGAGGAAACGCAGGAGGGGAAGGTTGATATTCTGATCGGCACCCATAAGCTGTTGCAAAGCGACGTCCACTGGCGTGATTTGGGCTTGTTGATCGTCGATGAAGAACACCGGTTCGGGGTGCGGCACAAAGAACGCATCAAAGCCATGCGCGCCAATGTGGATATTCTGACCTTAACGGCGACGCCGATCCCCCGCACGCTGAACATGGCCATGCACAACATCCGCGATCTGTCCATCATCGCTACGCCACCGGCCCGCCGTCTGGCGGTCAAAACGTTTGTGCGCGAGTACGACAGTCTGGTGGTGCGTGAAGCCGTTCTGCGTGAGATCCTGCGCGGCGGTCAGGTTTATTACCTCTACAACGATGTGGAAAATATCGGCAAAGCCGCGCAGCGATTGGAGGAATTGGTGCCGGAAGCGCGCATCGCCATCGGCCACGGTCAGATGCGCGAGCGCGATCTGGAACGAGTGATGAACGACTTCCATCACCAGCGTTTCAACGTGCTGGTGTGCACCACCATTATCGAGACCGGCATCGATATTCCCAGCGCCAACACCATCATCATCGAGCGGGCCGACCATTTCGGTCTGGCACAGTTGCATCAGTTGCGCGGCCGCGTCGGTCGTTCACATCATCAGGCTTACGCCTATCTGCTGACCCCGAATCCCAAAACCATGAGCGCCGATGCCCACAAACGGCTGGAGGCCATCGCTTCGCTGGAGGATCTGGGTGCCGGTTTTGCCCTCGCCACCCACGATCTGGAGATCCGCGGCGCCGGCGAGCTGCTGGGGGAAGACCAAAGCGGCCAGATGGAAAGCGTGGGCTTTTCGTTATACATGGAACTGCTGGAAAGCGCGGTGGAATCACTCAAGGCCGGGCGCGAGCCGTCACTGGAGGATTTGATCAGCAGTCAGACGGAGGTGGAGCTGCGTCTGCCAGCCCTGCTGCCCGACGATTTTATTCCAGACGTCAACACCCGCCTGTCGTTTTACAAGCGCATCGCCAGCGCCCATAGCGACGACGAGCTGGATGATCTGAAGGTTGAACTGATCGACCGTTTCGGCAAACTGCCGGATGCCGCCCGCAACCTGCTGCAAATAGCCGGGCTACGCCAGCAGGCACAATCACTGGGGATCAAACGGATAGAAGGTAACGATAAGGGCGGTTTCGTCGAGTTCAGCCAGCATAACCGTGTCGATCCGATGCACCTGATCGGTTTGTTGCAGCGCAACCCGAGCGTCTATCGTCTGGATGGCCCGACCCGTCTGAAATTTATTCGGGAACAAGGCGATAGACAGCAGCGGCTGACATTTGTCACTGAATTACTTAACGATATGGCGCAGCATACCGGTTCCACCTAAGCTGATTTTATGCTCTGCTCTAAAATTGAGAGTAGCCACGCCGATATGTAAAAGCGATGAAGATAAAGAAGGCAAGATGCAAATGCGCAGATTAGTCGCTATTCTGACATTTTTAGCGATGTTAGCCATCGGCTGCGGTGCTATCTATTACCATAATTATCAATCAGATATACAGGATACCAACGCCAGTGCGGTGAAGGCTGTCGGCGATATTGAAACGATCTTTAACGATGCGCAGCGGGTAGTGAATCTTGGAAAAACGCTGTTGACGGTGCCCTGCGATACGGTAGTCATCAGAAAACTGAACTTGCTGGCCGCTATCGAAAATTATCTCCGTACAATCAGCCTGGTGAGAAACGATATCGTTTACTGTTCATCATTATTTGGGGTTGATAACCGTCCGGCGGCGCTTGAACGCTTTTACAAAGGTCAACTGGCCTTGCTGCCGGGGAACTCCGTGACCCCCAACAAACCGTTGGTGATGTATATGGAAACCACGGAAAACGGCAGCGTCGCTGCAGGTATTCATGGTATCCACTTGTTCAATATTCTCAATTCGCTGAGTAAACAACGTGATCTGTATTTGCGCGTTGGCTCAACCTGGCTATCCCGGGACGGCATGGTCGAGCCGTTCGATGAACGCACACTCCCTAATTACGTCGAGGTACCTTCCCGGCATTATTATTTTTCCATCCTGTATGCCGCCGATGACAATTACACGCTCGTCGACTTCTGGGATCAGGAAAAAATGACGCTGTTGATTGTATTCCTGATTGCGCTGGGCTCCGGCATGCTGGCTTACAAATACACGTCGCGCATTACCTCCCCGGTAGAAGCGCTGAAACGTGCCATTCGTAATCAGGAAATTGTGCCGTTCTACCAGCCGGTTATCTCCACCGAATCGCGCGAACTCTACGGTGTTGAAGTGCTAGCTCGCTGGCATCACCCTAAAACGGGTTTTATTCCACCGGATGTATTTATTCCCCTCAGCGAACAGAGCGGCCTAATTATTCCGTTGACCCGCTTGCTGATGGACCGTGTGATTAACGATCTTATTTCCTGTCAGGACATGCTGCCCGATGATTTGCATATCGGGATAAACATCAGCGCCCAACACTGCCAGTACGAAAAATTTATTGACGACTGCAAGTACTTTATTGATGCCTTGGGCACCCGAAAAATACGCTTGATGGTGGAAATTACCGAGCGCGAAAAAATTGAAATTACCCCCACAACCCTGCGTTTTTTCCAAAATCTCAAGGCAGCGGGAATATTGATTGCGCTGGATGACTTCGGTACCGGGTATTCCAATTTTGATTATCTGCGGCAATTGCAGGCCGATCTGATAAAAATCGACCAATCGTTTATCAGCATGATCAATGAAAATTCCCAGTCGACCCCGTTGGTAAATTGCGTCATCGATCTGGCCCAAAACATGAATCTGAAAACCATTGCAGAAGGCGTGGAAACCGAATTCCAGGCTGAGTTTCTGTCAGAAAAAAATATCGATTACCTGCAGGGATACCTTTTTTCACGCCCCTTACCCTTCGATGAATTGGTGAAAACCTGGCTACAAAAATCGTAGAGCGGGGCTGATCATAGCCGCATCACGGATAAACCCGCTCGAAATACTCCAGCACCAAATCCGACGACGTATCAAACTGAACACCGCTCATTGTGGCGTAGTCGGTAAAAAACGTGAGGTGCGTCTTCAGCCACCAGAGATAGCTGCCGTCGCCCTCACCCTCCAGGGCGGCAAACTCCGGCGTGACCTGGTCGAATTGGCAAAGACACACCTCGGTCATCCGAATAATACAAACCGGTTTTTGCGCCCAGTCCAGCACTACCGTCAACTGGCCGACCTGCGGTAACGATTGATTGTCATGCTCCCATGCCGCTTTCAGGCTGCAAGAGGCACGTTTTTTCCCTGTCAAAATCAGGTCGGCACATAAATTGGCATGGGTTTCATCGGCACAAAAATGCTCCGCCAGAATACGGGGGATCGCATTGCGCTCATCAGCCGTCAATGTCTGTAAATAGCACGCCAGAAACCGCTGTTGTTCGTCATTCATCGTCAGTTGCTCCATAACAGAAATCGTGCGTGATTATACTCCCGCCATAGGTTCAACGCGGGGGTATGACTTCATTTCCCCCATTGGCGTCTAGATTCTGCCATCGCCCGTTATCCATTCAGATTCCATCACCCGGCAACGCGCTTGCGCTGTCCTTTCCGGCAAACGACATCCCGTGCGAACACGGGTTTTTACCGTACAGCATCTTTACAACCCCTGCGCCAGGCGCTAAATTCCGCCCCCTTCTCTATTGGCATGGGGATTTTATGATGTTTGTAGGTTTTGACTACGGAACCGCCAACTGCTCGGTGGCGGTCATGGAACGGGGTATACCGCGGTTGTTGCCGCTGGAGGGGCCGTCGCCCTACCTACCCTCGATGCTGTGCGGGCCGGGACGCGAAGCTATCAGCGAATGGCTGTGGCGCAGCCATCAGGTACCGGCAGACGGTGAAAACGCACAATTATTAAAGCGCGCCATCGCACACAACCTGGAAGAGGATATTCGGGTAACGACCGACAGTGTGAAATTCGGCCTGACCGCACTGGCGCACTATATGGATGATCCAGAGGAGGTGTGGTTCGTCAAATCGCCCAAGTCTTTTCTGGGGGCCATTGGGCTGAAAGCTCAGCAGGTAGCGCTGTTTGAGGATCTGGTGTGCGCGATGATGCTGCATATCCGTCAACAAGCGGAGCTACACCTCGACCAACCGATCGAGCACGCCGTGATTGGACGGCCGATCAACTTTCAGGGGATGGGCGGTGAAACCTCCAACCGGCAGGCTCAGGGCATTCTGGCCCGCGCCGCCGCGCGTGCAGGTTTCCGGCAAGTCGCTTTCCAGTTCGAGCCCGTGGCCGCCGGCCTGGATTTTGAAGCGACGCTCGAACAGGAAAAACGGGTGATGGTAGTGGATATCGGCGGCGGAACCACCGACTGTTCCATGCTGCTGATGGGGCCGAACTGGATGAATCGGCGCGAGCGCACCGAAAGTCTGCTGGGCCACAGCGGCTGCCGGGTCGGCGGTAACGATCTGGACATCATGCTGGCATTCCGACAGTTGTGCCCATTGCTCGGGATGAACGGCATCACGGAAAAAGGCACTGCGCTGCCGGTGTTGCCATGGTGGAACGCGGTCGCCATCAACGATGTACCGGCGCAACACGAATTCTACAGCGCAGCCTGCGGTAAACTGCTGCGCGAACTGGTGCAAACGGCGCGGGAACCGGCGCAAGTGCAACATCTGTTGACGGTATGGCGGCAACGGCTGAGTTACCGGCTGGTTCGGCTGGCGGAAGAGCAGAAAATCGCGCTGTCGGAACAGCAGCATTCGCAGGCCACGCTGTCTTTCATCGACGATGCGCTGAGCACGCAAATCAGCGTCGGACAGTTGCAGGACGCCATCGAGCAGCCGCTGGAGCATATCCGGTTGCAACTGGAGCGCGTACAGGAAATCAGTCACACCAAGCCGGACATCATCTACCTGACCGGCGGCAGCGCCCGTTCACCGCTGCTGCGTACCGCCATTACGCAAAGCCTGCCGGGCGTACCGCTGGCCAGCGGCGATGACTTCGGTTCCGTTACCGCCGGGTTGGCCCGCTGGGCACACACCCTCTTCCGCTAACTTTACGCCTGCGGCGTTACCACGTCGCAGCGTTCAAACCATGCCGGCAGGTTGTACTCCGCCGGCAGTTCAATACCAAAGTGTTCCCGCAGGCAATAAACGTACTCGTCGACACTGCCTACTCTCTGTTCCGTTTTTTGCCCGTGCCGCGTGACGATCAATTTATTATCGGACAGCGTTATCCGGCCCTCCGGCGTCAATCGTGTGCACAGCGCCTTGCGGGTGAACGGCGATGCGGGTGAATGTTGGTGATAGGCCAGCATGTCGTCGAATTCAGGCAGTTGTCGCGGTTGCAACGAAAATTTGTACAGCGGTTGCCAGTTCTGCGTCGGCGTACGCTTCAGCAACCGGTATTCCCCCTGGTCGTCCTCAACTCGAAAGCTGGCATAACGCTCATGTGATATCTGCCCGTCGATCGACAGTGGAACGCTGAACGCATCACCGAAGCTGATATCCGCCAGCACCGTTTCCTGCGGCAGTTTTACCAGCACAAACAGATGATCGAACGGCCGTCCATAAAACCCTTCCTCATTCCAGACTTGCCCGGCCAGCATCTGGACGTCAAACCCCAGCGATTTCAGCAGCACATAAAAACAGTAGTTCAACTCAAAGCAGAAACCGCCGCGACGTCTCTCGACGACTTTGTCGTAGGTGGCCGGCAGGCCGGGGATAATGGTCTGTTGGAAAATAACGTCGAGGTTTTCGAAAGGAATATGCCTAAGGTGCGCCAGATGGAGAGCGTCAAGCCGGGGGCGCGGCGCCTCTGGCAAGGTTTCCACCCCAATACGTAAGAGATAACGATGAATGTCCGAATGATTCAGCATAAGTATTCCCGGAGCCCGCAATAAACGTCCAATCTATCCGACGGCATCCGGGCCTGATCCCACTGGCAAAACCGAATGCAGTCAACAGGATAATACCCTTTCATTACCTGTTGATAAACGCAATATCGGCATCGGGTTAACCTGGCCATCTCAAGGAATAAAATGCACAAAACTCAACAATGACAGACAACGCGGTCGAACCGGCGTACCGGAACGATGCCGATGACATCGGAATTGTTGACGCCATCGGCAACCGGTCATGATGGACTGCCCGACAAGCCGAGTCTGCCGGGCATAACGGGATGTTATTGCTACCGTTTATCGCTACACATCATAACGACAGTTCATAACGACAAGCCGGCTTACCATTGATGTACAACGCCCGCGTTTCCCCCTGAGGTAAACGTAGGTCAACGGTTTGCCAGGCGGGACAGAAACGGCCCTGCGGGGTAAATGTCACCTCAATGCGTTGCGCATCGCAGCGCATCTCCCAACGCAACCACAACGCCTGGCCTTCACGCCACCCATGGGTTTCGCCATCATCCTCGAACAGCACCCCCTGATGGCAACCTTCCTGCGACGGAAAAACCAGGAAGGCACGCTGGTCGTCTGCGGCCTGCTCGACAAACGCCTCGCGTGCCGACACCGGGATCATCGCCCCGGCCCGGGCCAGCAGCGGCAAGCGATCCAGCGGCGCGTCCAGTTCGACCGTCTGACCACCCGGATACCAGTCACCGCAGTAAAAATCGTACCAACCGGTGTGGTTATCCGGCAGATAAACCTGACGTCGGCGCTGTCCCGGTTCCATCACACTCGCCACCAGCAGATCCCGCCCCAGCATGAAGTCGTCGCTTTCGTCAAAAGTCCGCGCATCCTGCTCGTGGTCGAGGAACATCGGGCGCAGCATCGGCTCGTCGTCCGCACTGGCCTGCCACAGCAGCGTGTAGAGATAAGGCAGCAGACGATAACGCAACCGGATGGCGTCCCGGATCATCGGCGTCACCTCTGGATACATCCAGGGTTCATTCACTGAACCGTCGTCATGCCAGGAATGGATGGTAAAACGCGGATGCATCACGCCGTTTTGCACCCACCGCACAAACAGCTCCGCATCCGGTTTATTGCCGGCGAAACCGCCCACATCATGCCCGACGTTATACAGCCCTGACAGGCTCATCCCAACGCCCATCCGGGTGTTGTAACGCAGCGTCTGCCAGCTGGTACGGTTATCACCGCTCCAGGTCTGAACATAGCGTTGCATCCCGGCGCTGCCGGAGCGGGAAATCAGGTAAGGACGTTGCTCCGGCGCAAAACGCTGCTGCGCTTCCATCGACGCCCGCATCATCAACAATGGCATCAGCGGCCGAATATGCTTAATGGTGATCGGTTCGCCAAAACCGTGACAACGCGCTTCGCCGTCCCAGATTTCAAATTCGTTGTTATCGTTCCAGGTGGAATCGATGCCTTTTTCCAGCAATTGTCGGGTGACGTTTTCCTGCCACCAGGCAACGGTTTCCGGGTTGGTGAAATCCAGGTGCGAGCCTTCGTCATCCCAAAAACTGGAACGTTCCGGCTGACCGGATTCCGAATCCTGCACAAACATCCCCCGTTCCGCCACTTCCAAATAACGCGGGTGATCCTGCAACAAACAAGGCTTGATGTTAGCCGCCAACTTCATACCGGCATCGTGGAAGGACTGCGACATCCGTTCCGGCTGCGGCACCTTGTCGTAGTTCCAATTGAAGACATAACGTTTATTGCCGATCGAGGTATAACCGGACGACAGTTGGAACGAATCGCAGGGAATCTCATGTTGACGGCACAGCGCGATAAACTGCTGCAATTGCTGCTGCGCGTCCGGCGCATCGGTGTAATGCATGGTGGAACCGCTGTAGCCGAGGCTCCATTTCGGGCCAAAGCAGGTCTTCCCGGTCAGGCGCACGAATGCTTTGGTGACATCGGCAATTTTCGGGCCGAACAGGAAGTAATAATCCAGATCCCCGGCCTCCGCCTGATAACGGCGATAAGGCTGGTGATAGTTGTCGATCTCATTGCCCAAATCCATCCATGTGGAGCTCAGGTTGTCGTAAAACACCCCGTAACTGACGCCATCATGATTGACGATGGTAAACGGCAGATGTTTGTACAGCGGGTCGGTCGTCGCCGCGTTATACCCCATGGCATCCAGATTGCGAAACTCGAAACGCCGTCCCGAACGGTTGAGATCGCCCGCCTTTTCCCCCAGACCGTAGCACCGTTCTTCAGCGAAACGCCGTTGGTAGTGCGCCACACCGTCGCCATGCGCATTTAGCTGATAGGCGCTGGTCGAGCGATCAGCCGCCAACGTTTTCCAGGTACCGTCGTCAGCCTGGTATTGCCACTCCAGCCACAGCGGCTGATGGATCGCTACCCGTAGCCGATCCGCCGTGACCCACAGCGTCTCTTCCTGCCAGTTCAGTTCATAGCCTGGCAGCGGAAACCCCTCGACACTGTCCCGACGACGCCCTTCCCAAGGCACATCCGCCTCGGGCGCAATGCTCCAGGTACGGTTCAGCCGCAGCATACCGTGCTGTTTGATCAGCACCCGCATCAGCCCCGGCGCCAGCACATACAGTTGAAAGATATGTTTTCCTTCGACGCGCAGCTCGATGCGATCGACTGTCTGCTGATGGAACTCCCAGTTTTTCAATGTTTTCATACGCTGCTCATCCGTTCCGTATTTTCAATATCAGTGCGCGCGTTGACGACGTTCGGCAATGAACGTAATCAGGAAAATCGCGCCAAACAAATCAAAGAACCCCATAGCGATAAACAACGGGTTATAACCCACTTTGTCGGCGGTCACGCCGATCACCAGCGAGAACAGGAAACTGGCGATCCAGGCACTGGCGCCGCGCATCCCGTTAACCGTCGCCATCTGGCCTTTATCAAAGGATTCAACCACTACGGCGCTCAACATGCAGGAGATGATCTGATGACCAAACCCGCCGATGGAAATCAGCGCAATCGCCAGGTACGGGTCTTTCGTCATGCTGACCAGCGCCAGCGAAATCATCATGAACGCGCCGGTGACTGAACTGGCCACCACCGAATTAATGCGGGAGCAGCCGAACAGCCGGGTGTACAGCTTAGTCAGGTAGCCGCTGGCGATACTGCCGAAATCCGCCGCCAGGAACGGCAACCACGCGAACATGGCGATTTGTTTCAGATCCATACCGCGTTCGTTGGCCAGATAGAGCGGTACCCAGAAGCTCAGCATCGCCCAGGCGGGTTCCGCCATAAACGCCGGGATGGCGATACCGTAGAAACGGCGGTTCTTCATTACGGTTTTCAGCGCGGTCAGGAACGGCTGTTTTACGGGTTCAGGTTCATTGTCCTGACGGATAAAAGCCAGTTCCGACGCGCTCAGGTTGGGGTGTTTTTCCGGCTGGTGGTAGAAAAACGCCCACAGCCCTACCCACAGCAGCGCCAATACCCCTGCGAACAAGAAGGCGCCCTGCCACCCCAACGTAGTATGAGCAACGACGATGATCGGCGGCGCCAGCATGGCGCCGATGGAGAACCCCACCCCGGCCCAACCGGCGGCGACCGGACGTTCCTGACGCGGGAACCAGTCGCCGATGGTCTTGGCGTTGGCCGGCGTTGCGGCGGCTTCCGCACCGCCCATCATGAAGCGCAGGATAGCCAGATGGATCCAGCTTGACGCCCCGGCATGCAACAGACACATCAACGCCCAGATGGTGGCGCAAATCATAAAGCCCAGCTTGAGCCCGATGACATCAATCAGCCATCCGCACAGCGGTTGGAACAGGGTATACGCCAGTTGGAACGCACCAACGATCCACGAATACTGTTCAGTGCTGATGTGCATCACACTTTTCAGTTCAGGGGCCAGAATACCGAGCGAGTTGCGTGTGATGTAGTTCACCGTCACGCCTAACAGAAACAGCGCCAGCATCCACCAGCGCAAGTGCTTGAATTTACGTTTTTGGTTAACAGCGGAAGTCGAAGAATTTACATCGAGACTCATAACGTTTTCCTTGCGGCAGACGATAGTGAAACGCGATCGTCGTTCACCATCCAGATGTTCTAAATTTTTCAAACGCGCCTGAATGTCTATTTTTTATTTCTTCAGACAATACGAGAGCCGTGCACTTGCCCGTCCTATTGCCCGGCTCAGACTAGAAAAATTGAAAAGCCGGAGATACTCACTTTTTTGCAAGGATTTTCATGATAGCGTCCAGAATGTCATTCTTAGACGCTAACCCACCGTACTGAAACGATTTTTGATTGATGAAAATTTTTTCATTTCTCAAATTGAGCCGGATCACAAAATGAAAAAGAGCCTCAAAATACGAGAGATTGCCCAGCAAACCGGCTTCTCCATCAGCACGGTATCGCGGGTGCTGGCTGGGAAATCCAACACCAGCGAAACCGCCAGAACCCGCATACTGACCTCGGCCCGGCAGTATGGCGTGATGGACGATCTGGTCAGCGGTCGGCTCTTTATGAACAGCCTGACGGTGTTCGCGCCGGAACGCGCGTTCAACAGCCGTACCGATATTTTCTATCACAAGGTTTTACAAGGGATTCACGATGCGCTCGATGCCTACGACGTGCGTTTGAAATACTGCGGGCTGGCGGAAAATGACAGTGATGTCACGCTATTTCTGGAAAAGATGTCCTCACCGGAAGCCGAGGGCGCCGTATTGATCGGTATCGATGATCCTTACATCCATGCGCTGGCCGCTGATTTGGGCAAACCCTGTGTACTGATCAACTGCTTTGACCGCAGAATGAAGCTCGCTGGCGTTTCGCCGGCGCATCGGCTCATCGGCGAATTCGCCGCCAACTATCTGGTTGAACAGGGACATCGGCAGATCCTCACGCTGCTTTGTCTGCGCCGCTATACCATGGAATGGCGTCTGGCGGGGATCCGCGATGCCTATCAACAACATAACCTGCCATTTTCCGATGATGCCTGCCTGCTTACGACGCAAGGGTTCAGCACCTCCGAGGCCGAACTCGCCGTTAGCCGCTATCTTGCCGACACGCCGCAGGATTGCTGGCCAACGGCCCTGTTGATCGGCGGTGATTTTATGTGCGTGGGTGCGGTCAATGCGCTGCTGAAAGCTGGGTTGCGCGTCCCGCAGGATATTTCCATCATGGGCATGGATAGCGCTAACCTGGCCGCCGTACAGGATATCCCGCTCACCTCCGTGTTGGTGCCGCGAGAAGAATTAGGGCGTGAAGCCGTGCGGCTGCTGCAATTGCAACTACTGCAACCGGGTCGCCCCGCAGGAAATATGATGCTGAACGGTACGCTCATCGTCCGGGAGTCGGTAAAACGGATCCGCGCCAGCAAACAACATTGCCCGGTGCAGGATTACGATCTCTATGACTGAAACGCCATCATCGACTGAACACAGGTTCCGCGATGAGATATGACAAACAGCAGCAGTGCGTGATGATTCACGGATAACGGGAATAAGGTGACTCATACCCCTGTGTGCGGGTATGAGTCTAAAAAATAGAACATCATCCAGCTTGATTCAGCACCAGTTGGCCATTGCGATCCAGCGGAATACGGGTCCCGGGATCGCGCTCCATCCTGACTTTGCCTTCCTGGTCGCCGATACGGTAAGTGACGTCATAGCCGAGCACTTTCTGCGCTTTGTCATAAACCGTCTGGCAACGCTGCTGGGTTGATGTATAGGTATCATTATCCTGCATCTGCCCCTGCACCTGATTGCCGGCATACCCCCCCGCCAGCGCACCGGCGACTGTCGCCACATCGCGACCGCGGCCGCCACCGACCTGATGCCCCAACACGCCGCCGGCCACCGCACCGAGCAGTGACCCGGCCAACCGGTTTTCATCCTGTACCGGTTTACGATGTGTGACGGTCACATTATTGCACTCCTGCCGCGGCGTTCTGACCGTTTCCCTGATCGGCGTTGCTGTCAGCACCTGCGCGAACTGCGGTTTGGATTCCAACATATTCAAACTCGCCACAGCCGCTACGCCCAGTGATGTAGCAATACCTATGCCTACACCTGCCAACATTGACTTGTTCACAGGAAACCTCCTGATATGGATAGCTACACGTTTATCCCGGTTGGCAAATTGCTCTGCGCCGCTTACCGCAAACGCGCTAACCCGCCACCGAAACAGACAGGACGGATGTGCCACACCGCCTGTCGCATGCAGTCTGCCCAATCATCTCAGGTCGCTCAATCAGATTAGTCGCCCAAAACAGGAGCCAGATAACATAAATGTCACATTTGGGAGTTTTCTTACCTTATTTCGCTGTTAGTTCAATATGTTACGCTGTCAAACAGTAAAAATATTCAAGAAAAATCAGGAAATTGCCCGCCGGACGGCGGGCAAGGCAAGCGAGGGACTTAGTGCAATTTGAGACGCGGGCGAATCACCCGGTTGATGCTGCCGACCAGCATCATCAGCCCGGTCTTGATATACCCATGCAGCGCGATCTGGTGCATGCGGTACAGAGAAATGTACACAATACGGGCGATGCGCCCCTCCACCATGACAGAACCCCGCATCAAGTTGCCCATCAGGCTGCCGACGGTGCTGAATTTGGACAGCGACACCAACGAACCGTGATCCTTGTACACATAAGCTTTTAGCGGCTGGCCGTTCATCAGCGCCAGAATGTTGCTGTAGCAACGAGATGCCATCTGATGCGCCGCCTGTGCACGGGGCGGTACAAACCCACCGGCGGGCTGCGGGCAGGATGCACAGTCGCCGATAGCGAAAATAAACGGATCGCGCGTGGTTTGCAGCGTCGGCTCAACCACCAGTTGATTGACGCGATTAGTTTCCAGGCCGGCGATCTCTTTCATTTCATCAGCCGCCTTGATACCCGCAGCCCACACCATCAGATCCGCGTTGATAAATTCGCCGTCCTTGGTGTTTAGCCCCCCGGCACTGGCGCTAGTGACCATGGTTTTGGTCAGCACACGCACGCCGATATTCGTCAGCTCCTGATGCGCGGCGGCGGAAATACGCGGCGGCAGCGCCGGCAGAATACGCTCGCCGGCCTCCACCAACGTGACGTTGAGCGTATCGTTGCTCAACCCGTCGAACCCATAACTGTGCAACTGTTTGACTGCATTGTGCAGCTCAGCCGACAGCTCTACCCCCGTCGCGCCACCGCCCACGATAGCGATGTTGACCTTGTCTTTTTCTCCGTGGCTGGCGGAAAAACGCAGGAACAGGTTGAGCATTTCATTGTGGAAACGACGCGCCTGTTTGGGGCTGTCGAGGAAAATACAGTGGTCTTTAACCCCCGGCGTACCGAAATCATTCGAGGTACTGCCCAGCGCCACCACCAGAATGTCGTAGGCCAGTTCACGTTCAGCCACCAGCAACTCGCCCTGGTCGTTACGGATCTCCGCCAGACGGATGTTTTTCAACTCACGATCGATATGGGTCAGGGAACCCAACTGGAAATTGAAATGATGATGACGGGCATGGGCCAGATAGCTCAGCGCGTCCATATCATCGTCCAATGAACCGGTGGCGACTTCGTGCAACAGCGGTTTCCAAACGTGGCTGTGATTGCGATCCACCAGCGTAATTTCAGCTTTCTGCCTGCGTCCCAATTTATGACCCAGACGGGTCGCCAGTTCCAGACCACCGGCGCCGCCGCCAACCACTACGATTCTTTTCAATGATGCTGATGTCAAAACGACCCCCTGAAAATTTGTGAACCAATAGTTAATGGAAGGTGAAATAATAATATCCTTGCATTACATAGGGTTCCAATAATAAAAACCAGATATTGTGGCCAGAATATCATGTAAGGTCATTTGGTCATACCAAAATTGATTTATATCAATTTACTTTAGTTACGCATCTCAACAGGATTTTGATTACCCATTGAATGTGCTGAGTTTTATGAAAAATAGGGTGGAAAGTATCGGACATACCGTCCCGTAGCACGGCGGTAACATCAAGCTATCCAGAGCGCGCTGGCGAGAGAAGGCGTGACAACAAGGGTAGAGGCGATGCTGGAAGATTCATACTGTGAAACAGCGATGCCGCCGACGGAATCGGCGGCACCCGCGATGATAAGGAGGGGGCAAAGACCGAGGCGGGAACGGGTCGGCACAGAGGATCACCCCAGGATCACCTCCGCGGCGGCCCTAACACTTAATGAGGATAGGACGCAGCGTCCTCCACTTTAAATGTCTTGATACGCTGGAGATGCGGCGCAATATTTCTGAACTTGTGGGTTTCGGTTTCATCCCAGACCACATTGTAAAAATCACCGAGCAACCGGGCACTGCGCGCACTATCCAACATTTCATCATTCCTGGACAACACCACCAGACAGCGTTCGCGGTTTTTTTCACGAAAATTTTCGATGCACTTGGTCGCGATATCCACATACTCTTCCGGGCGATCAATTTTGCCGCTCATGTTCTCTTGCGGGAAAAGATTCGGATTGAACACCACCTGCCGGATGCCGCACAAAAAACCGATGCGTTCCGCCCAAAATCCCCCCAGCCCGACCCCGCAAATCAATGGGCGCTCGTCTTCACCGCGCTGCAACAGCTTATCCGTCTCTTTGAGCAGGTGTTGCATATCATGACGGGGATGCAGCGTACTGTAACTGAGTAACCGGACATCCTGATCGATAAACTGCAACTGCAGTATTTTTTCATGGTTCCCCGGACTACTGGAATCGAAACCGTGTAAATAGATAATCATCTGATAACCTTCCCCTGATACCGACGTCCCCTGATACCGATGGTTCGGTGGCCGACGCGCATGTTAGACGTTCAGCACGTAGCCTTATAGGCCAGCCAACGTTCACTGAGTGTAGTCAATGCTTGACTAGACTGCTTCCAGCGTGATGAATCAAGCAATTCACGACGGGTAAACCTCCTCTGATGATAAAGCCGCATCAGACGGTCTACATTGATCAACGGCAGGTTATCCAGCACGCTGATAGCCCCCTGACGCTGATTACACACCAGAATCATGTCGCATCCGGCATCCAGCGACGCCTGCGCGCGATCCACATAATTTCCCATCACCGCCGCGCCTTCCATGGAAAGATCGTCGGAAAATATGATGCCGTCGAACCCCAGCGATTGTCGCAATACCTGCTTCAGCCAGTATGGCGAGCCGCTTGCCGGGTGTGGATCGGCGTCGGAATAAATGACGTGAGCCGGCATGACGGCATCCAGCAGATTGGCGTCGATCAACGTGCGGAAAATGTGCATATCCCGTTTCTGGATAAGCGCCAACGGACGATCATCCCTCGGCGTCTCTTGGTGGGAATCCGCACTGACCGCGCCGTGACCGGGGAAGTGTTTGCCGGTGGCTTTCATCCCAGCCTGACGCATCCCCTGAATAAAACGGCCGGCCACCGCCAGCAACGTATCAGGATCATCGTGAAACGCACGATCGCCGATGGCCGCGCTCTGATGTCCAACATCCAACACCGGTGCGAAACTGATGTCGATATCCATGCTGATCATCTCGGCCGCCATCACCCACCCCGCCTCTTCCGCCAGTTGCTGCGCCTGCGGCAGATCGTTAAGTGCGGCAAAGGATTGCGCTGCCGGTAAAGCGGTAAACCCCTGACGGAAACGTTGTACCCGTCCGCCTTCCTGATCCACCGCTACCACCAGCCGCTCCCGGGAGGCCTCACGAATCTGCCGTACCAACTCGGCTAATTGATCGGCATCGTGAAAATTACGGCTGAACAGGATCACGCCCCCGACCAGCGGATGTTCCAGCACGTCCCGATCTTCCGCATCCAGCGCATAGCCAGCGACATCTAACATTAATGGGCCCACAAACACCTCTTGATTCTTCATACTGCCGGCTCATTGCCGGCAAAACACGACGTACTGCCGGTGTATCACCGACAAAACACTACCAGGGCAACCCCATCCGCTGGCGCAGAGACTGCGCCGAACATCGGCACGCCGGCTCACCGGTTTGGCACCAGCGAACCTCAAACCACATCAGCATCAGATAATCCACCCAAGGTAGCCACTGCCCGATACGGCGCGTCAGCAACGGCAGCGGAATACCGCGCCAATGGCGGCAATAGTCCGTCAGAAATGTCTGCCATGATGCTGCCTCCGATGCCATCGCACGATATAGCGCCGCCAACTCCAGCGCGATATCGCCGTCCGCCGCGTATTCCCAATCGATCAGCCGGCAACCGCCCTCAATCGCCAGCACATTGTCGGCATGAATATCCAGGTGCAACGGCGATAAGCGCAGCGTCGGCGGCAATGGCGAACGCATGAACCGACGATGCAGACGCAACAACGCAGGAGTACGGCGCGCGGGCGACATGTGCCGCCAGTGGCTATCCAGCAGCGCCTTCAACGGCAGCGGATATCCATATACGGGCAGATGATGCAACTGCGCCAGCATGTCGGCCAGCGTTCCATCCACCAGTCGCGCCGGGATGTCGGACGGCGTCAGGGGAACGCCGGGGATCCAGGCGACAATCAACCAGCCGTCTCGATATGCCACCGGCGACGGCGCCAGAGATTGCCCGTCGACATGCCGCAGCACACGAAACTCGCGTCGACGACACACCCCCATCAGTCGGCCTGCGCCAGAGTCCGAGCGCGCCAGCCAACGGCCGAGCGGTGAATCAATCCGCTGGCTCTCGCCGCTCAACCCACGTACCGGCGCCAAATAAAAACCGGCGGTCGACGCCGCCGGAAGGATCTGCCCGATAAGTGCGGTCAGCGCGTTATTGTTGATGGACTGAGCCACTGCCAGACCACACAATTTCCCCCGTCTGCACCAGCATCAGCTGCATCGATAGATCCGGGGATTTCACATCGCCGCTCGCATCGACATACAGCACATACTGCGCCCCGACATAGCGTGCCAAACCGACCGCCTTACTGCGGGATTGCAGACTGTCTTCCTCAGACAACCCCAGCGACTGGCGCGCTACGGCTAACTGCTCACGGGACACCAGCGTGAATGCGCCGGCAGACGACAGCGCATCATAAAGCGCAGTCGTCGCCGCCGTCGTTTGCAATGTACCGTTGGTGTTATTTTTCACCCGGTTCAGCATCAATATGCTGCCTTTGGCGATGCCGTCACTCTTCAACATTTGGGCCACCATCGGCGATACCGCCGCTGACCAGTCCAGGGTCGGCACCTGAATTTTAGGCGGTATGGGTAACGGTTGACTTTCGGCGGATTGCGGCGGCAACGACGGTTTTTGCGGCCTGACGGGTTCGATCCTGACCGGCGGTTGCTCCGGTTGGGGCGCGCGACTGCTACAGCCTGCGATCAACATCGCCATCAACACCATGCCAAGATATTTTTTCATTTTCATCCTCTTGGGAACGCTCAGAGAAAAATGTGAAGACGCACACGGTTTACCGTCGGATCAACTCGCTCAGAGGTCAAGGTCACGTCCTGACGGGCAGGAACCGTAATCGGGTGGTCGCTGTCGTAAGGCAACCGCTCTAATCCCTGCTCGTCGTACCAGTAAAAACGATAATGCAGGGTAACGGCCCGGTCGGACTGGTTACGAACCCGAGCGGTTGCCCGAACCCGTTCCCGCGGAGTAGACAACGTAGGCGCCGTCGCCTGTAGACCGGCGGCAATAACGGCGTCGTCGCACACCAGCGTCTGTTGTGGATTGATGGGCAACGAGACGGCGCGGCCGCCGCATCCCGTTAATACTGCGAGCGCCGTCAGTATCCAGACCGAACCCGACAAACCAATGTGCATCATCATCAACCTGCCAGCAATGGCCCCAGAGCACGACCACCCAGCAGGTGCATATGGATATGATAGACTTCCTGCCCGCCATGACGATTGCAATTAATAATCAGCCGATAACCGTCATCGGCGATGCCTTCATCCGCGGCGATCTTCGCGGCAACGGTAATCATGCGGCCCAGTGCAGCTTCATGCGCCGGCGTAGCGTCATTCACGGTAGGAATCAGCACATTGGGAACGATCAATACGTGCGTTGGCGTGCGCGGAGCGATATCGCGAAACGCCGTGACCAGATCGTCCTGATATACGATGTCAGCCGGAATTTCCCGGCGGATGATTTTACTGAAAATGGTTTCTTCAGCCATGATACGGATCCTTCATAAGTAAGTGCTCTTAGGCAAAGTGGTGGCAGTATGAGTGATAATTCCCATGATTTTCAACTCTCTTTGCCGCCACGACACAGCCTCTTCATGACAGTTGAAAATCCTGCTCCGCCATCCCCAACGATATGCCTGCCGCCACTATTTTCTGCCATTCCCCGTCGGAAAGCGTTACACCCTGCGCTAGCCGTTGCTGCCGCATCTGCCGCTCCGGCTCACCAGCAATCAAGATCGGCGACGCCGGATTCGGCGCTTTTGAAGACCGAACATACGCCAGCATGGCATCGTATTCTTGCTGCAACCACGCCATGTCCACCAGTTTGCTGGGGTCGATCAAAATCGTCGTCATGTTGTTGACGATCGCCCCCTCACGCGGATTCTCCGGCTGAATCGTACCACCGCCGGACAGAATACCCGCCAGCAGCTCCGCCGCCAGAATCAGCCCGCCGCCTTTGTGACGAGCAATCGGTAATAACGCACCGGTTTTATCCCCTTCCCACATCACTTTAGGATCGCCAGTGGGATCCCCCGCGCTATCCAACATGACGGGCTCGTCGAAGGTTTTACCCGCCAGCCAGGCTACGCGGGTCTTACCCAACGCCACCAGACTGGTAGCGAAGTCCAGGATAAAAGGCGGCTGAGTGTCACTGCCCGGAAAGGCGATACAGATCGGGTTAGTGCCGAACCGGGCCTCACTGCCGCTAAACGGCGCGACCAGCGGTGCAATATCGGATACGTTAACGAAATGAATGGAGATCAGCCCGGCATCCGCTGCCATTTCACCGTAAGTACCGATGCGCCCAAGGTGGCAAGTTGACGCCAGCGTCATCAGGCACACTCCCGTAGTTTTTACTCGCTCGATCGCCGCCTGCATGGCATCACGCCCCGTTCGCTGCCCGAACCCTCGATCGCCCGCAAACTGCAAGATAGCGCCGGCATCCTGCACTCGTCGCGCCGGCGTATTGGGGTGCATGATCCCCTGGCTGATGAAGGTGACATATTCCGGCAGCATGCCGACGCCATGACTGTCGTGCCCTTTCAGGTTGGCGGATACCAGATGATCCGCTACACAGCAAGCCTCGCTCTCGTCACATCCGGCTTTCTGCAACAAAACGCGGGCGATCTGCGTCAACCGTTCCGATACGATCTGCATATTTTTTCCTTATCAAATACGTGATGTTGTGATGATTTTTATTGTTATCCGTATCCTACCGCCAAATTTCCCTATCAGGGAAACGGTTATCCTGCAGAAAACCAACGACAATAAAAAAGGGGCTGTTAAGCCCCTTTCTACTGTTCATGATGCGATATCGTCAATGATTGCGGATATAGTCATCCATGTCGGTTTTCAGGTTGTCGGACTTGGTGCCGAAGATAGCCTGAACACCAGAACCCGCGACAACCACACCGGCTGCGCCCAATTTTTTCAGGCCGACCTGATCCACTTTGGCAACATCGCCGACGCTGACGCGCAGACGGGTGATGCAGGCATCCAGGTCGGTGATGTTCTCTTTACCGCCGAAAGCAGAAACCAACGCGGCGGCCATTTCCGTATTGCCTTCGGCTGACTGTTCGGTAGCAGACTCTTCACGACCCGGCGTTTTTAGATCCAATTTGACGATCAGCACGCGGAAAACGGTGTAATACAGCGCGGCATAGCACAAGCCCACAATCGGGAACAACCACAGTTTGCTGCCGTTGCCGCTCAATACGATAAAGTCGATCAACCCGTGCGAGAAACTGGTACCGTCGCGCATGCCAAGCAGAATACAGATCGGGAAAGCCAGACCTGCCATGACCGCGTGGATAGCGTACAGAATCGGTGCGACAAACAGGAAAGAGAATTCAATCGGTTCAGTGATACCGGTCAGGAACGATGTCAACGCCGCGGAGATCATGATACCCCCGACTTTAGCGCGGTTTTCCGGTTTAGCGGAGTGCCAGATAGCAATAGCGGCAGCCGGCAGACCGTACATTTTGAACAAGAATCCACCGGACAGTTTGCCCGCCGTCGGGTCGCCCGCCATATAGCGAGGAATGTCGCCATGGAACACCTGGCCCGCCGCGTTGGTAAACTCGCCGATCTGCATCTGGAAGGGGACGTTCCAGATATGGTGCAAACCAAACGGCACTAGGCTGCGTTCAACGATACCGTAGACCCCGAAGGCAACGACCGGGTTTTGATACGCCGCCCATTGAGAAAACGTTTGGATAACCGTACCAACCGGCGGCCAGACGAAAGACAGCACCAGCGCGGTCAGAATGGCAGCCAAACCGGATATAATCGGGACAAAACGCTTACCGGCGAAGAAACCGAGATACTCCGGCAACTGGATGCGGTAGAAGCGGTTAAACATGTAAGCGGCGATCGCACCGGCGATAATGCCACCCAGTACGCCGGTATCGGCCATGTGATTGGCCGCGATATCTGCCGGCGACATGTGCAGTACCAGCGGCGCAACTACAGCCATGGTTTTCACCATGATGCCGTAGGCGACAACCGCAGCCAGGGCGGAAACGCCATCGTTATTGGTAAAACCAAGCGCCACGCCGATCGCGAAGATCAACGGCATATTGGCAAATACCGAATCGCCCGCCTGTGCCATAACGCTGGATACAACAGCAGGCAACCAACCAAAGTTGGCCGATCCGACGCCCAGCAGAATGCCTGCGATAGGCAGTACGGAGACCGGCAGCATTAGCGATTTACCTACTTTCTGTAGGTTTGCAAATGCATTCTTGAACATATAAAGAGTGCTCCTGAGTAATAGTGCTTGAAGTTCTTTCTGATACATCACTGGAAGGAGGGGAGATTGTCCTTCACGCCATTGGATGCTATTAACATCCTTTTAATTTTTACGCAGAGTAAAATAAATGAGCCGACTAATGTTTGATAGCAATCACGTTTCAAACCAAGAATGCTAAGCACCCACATCACATACACGATACTTTGTGATCCATCGCCAAAAAAAACCTGTTGCTTCCAGTTTTTATCCTGAAAACAGCAGGCGATCTCATTGATTAATTACGAGGCTCAAAAAAACCCGGCTATTCTTCACCACTATCGGGACAGGGTCAACCGTGCCGAGTCGATGTGAAAAAGACGGGCGAAATTCTCGGTTGTTGCGGCTGCCAGCGTTTCAAGACTGACCTGTTTGAGAACGGATAAATATTCGGCGACATCGCGCACATAAGCCGGTTGATTTTCCTTGCCGCGATGCGGAACTGGCGCCAGCCAGGGGGAATCGGTTTCAATTAACAGACGGTCAAGCGGTACATAACGCGCCACATCGCGCAGCGCCTCAGCGTTGCGAAAAGTGACGATACCGGAAAAGGAAATGTAGAACCCCATATCCAGTAATACTTCAGCCGTAGCACGATCTTCGGTGAAGCAATGCAGCACGCCGCCACACTCCTCAGCCAGCTCTTCTTTCAGGATCGCTAACGTATCCTCGCGGGCTGAGCGGGTATGTACGATAACCGGCTTGTTCAATTCACGACCGATTTGAATATGCGCACGAAAAGATGCCTGCTGGCGGGCGATCGTCTCTTGCTGGTAGTAATAATCCAGCCCGGTCTCCCCCAGTGCGACTACCGACGGCGCCGCCGCCAGCGCGCGCAACTCAGCAAAATCATAAGGTTCATCCTGATTGAGCGGGTGAACGCCGCAGGAAAAAGCCACATCTTCGCGCTCGCCAATAAGGTCGGTCATACCGCGAAATCCGGACAACGTCGTGGCGACGGCCAAAATAAAACCGACATCGCGCTGACGGGCTTTGGCCAGTACATCGGCCACATTCTGGTGCAAAGACTGATAATCCAGCCCATCAAGATGACAATGGGAATCGACTAGCAACATAACAATTTCCGGTATTTAAACAGAGAAAGGATGAGGATGAAGCTGCGCGCCGGACGACACTATTTTTTCCCAGTCCAGCAACAGTTCCGTTAACAGCAATTCGCGATTAACCCCCGTGATCGAGAGCAACTGATGCCGGCATTGCAGCCCGCGGCGAGCGCTTTGTTGCAGCTTATCATCGCCAAACGCAGCCAATTGCCGAACCAACTCAAGTTGATCCTGATTGACCCGTGCCGCGCCCGCCTGATGACGGAGCTTCAGCGCATCAAGGAACAACGTCGCGACCCAGTACAAGCGAGCGTCGGCATCTTCATGGCTAAACGTCGATAACATCGATAACCAATCTCCTGACGACAATGCCTGCAGCATCCCCTGGCACACAGTCTGGCGCGCTTGCCACCGGGTAGGTTGCAGCAACGTTTCCGCCGCCAGTGGCGCGCCGCCGTACAATCGCAATGCGGTGCTCATAACGGCGTTATCATACTGACCACGACCTTGCAGCCACTGCGCCCCCTGTGATTCAGCCGGAGCCGCCAAATGATGGTGCAGGCAGCGGCTACGCAGAGTTGCCAGTAATCTGCCAGGCTCACGGCAAGCCAGCAAAAAATAGGTTTGCTCAGGCGGCTCCTCCAACGTTTTCAGCAGCGCATTAGCTGCGGCCTCCGTCAATGTCTCCGCCTGGGGGATCCATACCACCTTTGCCCCACCCTGCCTTGAACGCTGATGAACGTGCTCCAGCACTTCACGTACCAGGTCGATACCCAACGCGAGTTTCCCTTTTTCCGGCATCAGCACATACCAGTCCGGGTGGGTGCCGGCGCTCATCAGCGCACAGGAGTGACATGTTCCGCAGCTTTTGATGCCATCCGGTTGCCGGCACAGTAGCCAACGGCCGAAGGCATACGCCAGCGAGGCTTCGCCCATGCCGTCTATGGCATGCAGCAATATCGCATGGTGCCCGCGTCCGGCCTGATGCCATGACAGCAATTGCCGGTAGGGCCCGTTAAGCCACGGATACCATTCCATCAGCCGTTGACCTCTCGCACCAACCCTAAAGCAGTCAGCCAGTTTCCCAGAGCCTGATGAATCGACATGCTGACCTGGTCTATGGCACGGGAAGCATCAATAGTCACAATCGAGTTATCACTGGCTGCCAGTTGTTGATAGCGCGCTCGAGTACGTTCGAAAAACGTCAGCGATTCCTGCTCGATGCGATCAAGTTCGCCGCGCTGACGAGCGCGCTGCAACCCCAGTGCCGGCGGCAAGTCGAGATAGAGCGTCAGATCCGGTCGAAAATCCCCTAATACAATATCCCGGAGCGACGATAACAGGCGGGCATCAATCCCTCGGCCGCCGCCCTGATAGGCCTGAGAGGACAGATCGTGACGATCCCCCACGACCCAGGATCCCCGCGCCAGAGCGGGTTTGATGACATTCTCAACCAACTGTACGCGGGCGGCATACAACATCAGCAATTCAGCCTTGTCGGTCAGCGGTTCGCCGTCAACGCCCTGTTTTATCAACTCACGCAGTTTTTCAGCCACCGGTGTACCGCCAGGCTCGCGGGTGAAAACCACATCCCGAATGCCGAACGCCGCCAATCCATCCACCACCACCGTGCGAGCGCTGGTTTTCCCCGCGCCCTCAAGCCCTTCGATAACGATAAATTTACTGTTCATGTTTCTCTTTTCCGGCGGCTGCCTGTGTGGAGCGGTACTCCTTCACGGCGCGATTATGATCATTGAGGTTGGTCGTAAATTTGTGGCCGCCTTTCCCATCTGCAACAAAATAGAGGTAATCGGTTTTGGCCGGATGCGCTGCAGCCTCCAGTGACGCCTTACCCGGCATGGCGATCGGCGTCGGCGGCAAACCGGCGATCACATAAGTATTGTAAGGTGATGCGGCCTCCAGCGCACTGCGTGTGATAACACCGGAATAGCTATCACCCATACCGTAGATGACCGTCGGATCCGTCTGGAGCTTCATGCCGGCTCGTAGTCGATTGATAAATACCGATGCCACCAATGGCCTCTCATCGCTAACGGCGGTTTCCTTTTCAATCAGGGACGCCATAATCAGCAACTCATCTGCGGTCTGATAAGGTAATCCCTCGTCTCGCCCTTGCCAGACATCATTAACCATTTTTTCCATGCGCTGGTGGGCACGTTGCAAGATGGCCTTATCACTCATTCCGGCGGTGTGCAGGTACGTATCGGGGTAAAACCAACCCTCAGGATTGTTCTTGTCTTTTAATCCAAGCGATTCGGCAACGTCCTGCGGTGTCTTGCCATCCAGCGTGTGTTTTAGATATGGCGCGGTACGGAGTATTTCCATCCAGTCTCGCAGGCGCGAACCTTCGACGAAACGCAGGGGAAACTGCGCCTCTTTGCCGCTCGCCAAAAGTGCCAGCATTTCCCGAACCTTCATACCCGGCATGAAACGATAGGTACCTGCTTTGAACGACGCTAACTCCGGTTCCAGATAAAACAGCCAGGGCAACCACTGACCACGAGTGATCACGTGCTGTTCAGTCAACAGTTTTTCCAAACTCTCCCGCCCGGTACCGGCAGGGAGCGTAAATAGAGTTTCCTGCCCGATAGCCAGAGGCGACTCGGCAAACTGCTGCAACTGTTTCCACAGGCTGAACAGGATGACTGCCAGCAGCGCGACGACCAGCGCACCTATTTTCATCTTCTTCATAAAACGCTACGACTCACATTGAGGGCTCAAGAAATCAAACAACTCTCTTGAGCGATAATGCCAGGTATGGGCCTGATTGACGGGAATGACCGGCATCAGCGCGTTGCAGATCAAAACCTCATCCGCGTCCGCCAATACGTCCAGCGGCGCCGTGACTTCCTGCACCCGGAGATCCGTCGATGCCAGCACTGCCATGATGTGTTGCCGGGCCACGCCATTCACGCCCGAGAGCGAAAGATCCGGCGTGAAAACGCGACGTCCTTTCCGCCAGAACAGATTGGCGGCACAGCATTCCACCAGCGCCCCGGAAGTGTCAAGCACCAGTGCCTCATCAGCGCCGGACTGTTCGAGATCCATGCGAATAAACACCTGTTCCAGCCGGTTCAGATGCTTTATGCCAGCCAATAACGCGCTTTGGGCCAATGTCACCGAACTGAGCGACAAGCGGATACCCTCCTGACGCCAACGGGCATAATGCGCCGGATAAGCCGTTTGCATCACAACCCGTACCGACGCATGACATCCGGCAGGACTATACCCTCGCCCGCCTTGTCCCCGGGTGAGAATAACCTTGACTACACCCTTTTCTTGTCCCGCTGCCGCCTGCGCCATCTCTCGTTGCAGAAGCAACCAGTCAATCTCGGGTAAACGTAACCGTTCAGCGGCCTGCTGCAATCGTTGAAGATGGCGCTCCAGCCAGATAATCCGGCCATTCGATACTCTGGCCGTTGTAAAGCAGCCATCGCCGAACTGTGCGCTGCGATCCAGCACAGACAGCGCTTGTTCCTGAACTCCGTCAATCCACCACATACGCTATCTCCTTTATCCGCCAGCTAGCCTGTCAGCTCGCCATACCATCAGCAACCAGTAACGTCCTATTTTATACAGACAAAAAAAAGCCCGGCAGAACCGGGCTCTTGAAACGCAACATATCGCATCAGACTTTACGGAATATCACTGAACCGTTGGTCCCGCCGAAACCGAAGGAGTTACACAAGGTGTACTCCATACCGGAAACCTGACGGGCTTCATGAGGCACGAAGTCCAGATCACACCCTTCATCCGGGTTATCCAGGTTAATCGTGGGTGGAACCGCCTGATCGCGCAGCGCTAGAATGCTGAAAATAGACTCTACCGCACCGGCTGCGCCTAACAAGTGCCCCGTCATAGACTTGGTAGAACTGACCAGCACACGAGAAGCATCCGCGCCGAAGACCGATTTCACCGCCTGGGTTTCAGCCTTATCCCCTGCTGATGTCGATGTACCATGCGCATTGATATAGCCTATCTGCGCCGCAGAGATCCCTGCGTCACGCAGTGCATTCTCCATCGCCAGCGCTGCGCCGGCGCCATTCTCCGGCGGAGACGTCATATGATAAGCATCGCTGCTCATCCCAAAGCCGACGATCTCGGCATAAATTTTTGCACCGCGTTTCTTGGCATGCTCATACTCTTCCAATACCAGAATGCCTGCGCCATCACCCAATACGAACCCATCGCGATCTTTATCCCACGGACGGCTGGCTGCCTGAGGGTTGTCATTGCGGGTTGAAAGCGCACGTGCCGCGCCGAAACCGCCTACACCCAGCGGTGTACTGGCCTTCTCTGCGCCGCCGGCCAACATCACATCGGCGTCATTGTACGCAATGATACGTGCGGCATGACCGATATTGTGAACACCAGAGGTACAGGCTGTGGCGATCGAAATGCTCGGGCCACGCAAGCCGAATAGGATCGTCAGATGCCCTGCGACCATGTTTACAATCGTAGAAGGCACAAAAAACGGGCTGATTTTTCGCGGACCACCATGAACTAACGCCCCGTGATTTTCCTCGATCAGACCCAAACCGCCAATTCCGGAACCGATAGCCGCCCCGATACGAGGAGCATTCGATTCTGTCACCTCAAGACCAGAGTCCCGCATGGCCTGAATGCCGGCTGCAATTCCATATTGAATAAAGGCGTCCATCTTGCGGGCTTCTTTACGCGAGATGAAGTCTTCACTATTAAAGTCCTTTACTAAGCCAGCAAAACGCGTTGCATAGGCACTAGTATCAAAATGGTCAATCAAGCTGATACCACTCTGACCGGCAAGGAGTGCATTCCAGGTGGATTCCACCATGTTGCCGACAGGGGATAACATGCCCAGACCAGTCACAACTACTCGACGCTTAGACACGCTGATCCTCCAGGGAGGGAAATAGATGATACTGAGGTATTAAAGAAAACTTAGGCGGTCGAATGACCGCCTAGATATGTTCGATTACTGCTGATTAGCCTGAATAAAATCGATAGCTGCCTGAACAGTAGTGATTTTCTCAGCTTCTTCGTCTGGAATCTCGGTATCGAACTCTTCTTCCAGTGCCATTACCAGCTCAACAGTGTCAAGAGAATCAGCGCCCAGGTCATCAACGAAAGATGCGTTGTTTACCACTTCTTCCGGTTTAACACCCAACTGCTCAACGATGATTTTCTTAACGCGTTCTTCGATAGTGCTCATACTCTTAAATTTCCTATCAAAACTCGCTTTCGCGACGGTTTTCGTAGTGTATAAAATGTTGAAAAAGATGCAACAAAATCAAGACTGGTCGAACCAAGATTTTGTGCTTTTTTGCAGTTTTCGCTGCAAATTAACGCAAATTACCGTGGTACTCGTCAGATCATATACATGCCACCATTGACATGCAATGTCTCGCCGGTAATGTAGCCAGCCTCGTCAGAGGCCAGGAACGCCACAGCACTGGCGATTTCTTTGGCATCACCCAGGCGATTGGCAGGAACATCCGCCAAAATGCCCGCACGTTGTTCGTCTGTCAATGCTCGGGTCATATCGGTTTCAATAAAACCAGGAGCGACCACATTTACGGTAATTCCACGCGAGGCCACTTCATATGCCAGGGATTTACTGAATCCAACCAGACCAGCCTTCGCTGCCGCATAGTTAGCTTGCCCTGCATTCCCACGTGTACCGATGACGGACCCAACGGTGATGATGCGGCCAAAACGTTTCTTCATCATGGCGCGCAATACGGCTTTGGAGAGACGGAATACTGAACTTAAGTTCGTTTCCAGCACCTCTTTCCATTCTTCATCTTTCATGCGAATCAACAGGTTATCGCGAGTAATGCCAGCATTATTAACCAGAATGTCGATGTCACCGAATTCTTTCTGAATAGCGGATAAAACCTGTTCGACTGACGTCACGTCTGTGACGTTCAGCATATATCCTTTGCCTTTCTCTCCCAGCCAGCCGCTGATTTCCGCAGCGCCTTTCTCGCTGGTGGCCGTACCAATTACTGTTGCACCGCGGGAAACTAGCGTTTCTGCAATAGCACGACCAATACCACGACTCGCCCCAGTCACCAGAGCAATTTTTCCTTCAAAACTCATTATCTTCACCGTTTTACTGTTCAAGCGCTGTTGATAAAGAAGCGGGATCGTTAATCGCCGTAGCAGTCAGACTGTCAACGATACGTTTTGTCAGTCCTGTCAGTACCTTACCAGGACCAACCTCAATCAGGTGCTCTACGCCCTGGGATGCCATGAACTCAACACACCCAGTCCAGCGAACCGGATTATGCAGTTGTCGAACCAAAGCGCTACGGATCGCTTCCGGCGTGGTTTCCGTACGAACATCCACATTGTTGACCACTGGGATCTGCGGGACATTAAACGTAATGACCTTCAATGCCTCTTCTAGCCTGCGGGCCGCCGGTTCCATCAATGCACAATGGGAGGGCACACTGACAGGCAGCGGCAACGCTCGCTTGGCACCTGCCGCTTTACAAGCAGCACCAGCACGCTCAACAGCCGCTTTATCCCCGGCGATCACAACTTGTCCAGGAGAATTGAAGTTTACCGGAGAAACAACCTGCCCTTGCGCCGTTTCGGCACAAGCTTTGGTAATGGCGTCATTATCAAGGCCGATGATGGCATACATAGCCCCTGTTCCTTCCGGTACCGCTTCCTGCATCAGCCTACCGCGCAATTCAACCAAACTGACAGCTTGTTTGAAATCCAGCACCCCGGCACAAACCAGAGCCGAATACTCTCCGAGACTATGGCCTGACAGCAGAGCTGGACGCCCGCCCCCTTGCTGTTGCCACACTCGCCAAATCGCAACTGAGGCGGTCAACAGCGCAGGTTGGGTCTGCCAAGTTTTGTTCAGTTCTTCAGCCGGCCCCTGTTGGGACAGTTGCCAAAGGTCATACCCCAGCACGGAAGAGGCTTCATCAAAAGTTTCTTTGACCAGCGGAAACTTCTCGGCCAATTCAGCCAACATGCCTACAGACTGAGAGCCTTGTCCGGGAAATACCATTGCAAATTGCGTCATATCAAAACGTCCTGATTAATCAAAAACGAACCAGAGCAGAACCCCAGGTGAACCCGCCACCAAAAGCTTCCAGCAGAATCAACTGACCACGTTTAATACGCCCGTCGCGAACGGCCTCATCCAGCGCAGAAGGCACAGATGCTGCAGACGTGTTGCCATGACGATCCAGCGTCACGACAACCTTATCCAGTCCCATGCCTAACTTCTTGGCTGTTGCACTGATGATACGGAGGTTCGCCTGATGAGGAACCAGCCAGTCAAGCTGATTTTTTGCGAAACCGGATGCATCCAGCGTTTCTTCTACAATATGAGCAAGCTCTGTTACCGCGACTTTAAACACTTCATTGCCAGCCATCGTCAGATATGCTGGCTCTGATTTACGGCGATCCTGATGCGGAAGAGCAAGCAATTCGCCATAACGCCCGTTAGCATGCAAGTGGGTAGTGATAATACCGGGTTCTTCCGAACGCCCCAGAAGAACAGCACCCGCACCATCACCAAACAAAATAATCGTGCCACGATCGTTTGGATCCAACGATCTGGATAACGCATCAGAGCCGATGACCAGAGCATAATCCACTGCCCCGCTCTTCACGTACTGATCAGCGACACCCAAAGCGTAAGTGAAACCCGCACACGCAGCGGCCAGATCGAAAGCGATCGTATCGTCGATATCCAGCATATGCTGAATCTGGCAGGCAGAACTGGGAAACGCATGCGATGAAGAGGTAGTTGCAACAATCAACAAGCCAATTCGGTTCTTATCGATTCCCGCCATATCAAGCGCTTGCTTTGCAGCAAGACAACCCATCGTGGCGACATTCTCGTCTGGCGCAGCAATACGACGCTCACGGATACCGGTACGTGTGACAATCCATTCGTCCGACGTATCCACCATCTTCTCTAAATCAGCGTTCGTCCTGATTTGTGCGGGTAAATAACTTCCCGTTCCGATAATTTTTGTATACATGTACGCTCAGTCACTCTTAGGTAATACAGTCTTTAGCCGAGCCGCAATCCGTTCTGGAAGCTGCCGCTGCACTGCCTGCATTGCCTGTTCAATAGCTACCGCAAACGCATTTTGGTTCGCGGCACCGTGGCTTTTGATTACAGTTCCACGTAATCCTAACAGACATGCGCCATTATAGTGGTCAGGGTTCAGGTGCCCAAAACGTCGAACCAGTCGTCTTTGTAACCAACGGGCCAACCATTTTAACCACCAGGGTTGCCGATTTCGTTCTCCTACGCCACCGCTCCCTTCTTTCAGAAGAGACAGGAACATCCTCACCACACCTTCCATAGTCTTCAATGTGACATTACCCACAAAGCCGTCACAGACCATCACATCCGTTTTTCCGGTCAGCAATTCATTGCCTTCAAGATAACCGATGTAGTTAATCGAAGGCGTAATCTTTAATCGCGCGGCGGCATCCCGAATGCTATCAACGCCTTTGCTTTCTTCTTCGCCGATGTTTAAAAGCGCTACGCGAGGATTACTCACGCCCAACACCTCTTCCGCCATCACCGCGCCCATAACCGCGAACTGTACTAACATTGCACCATCACATGCGACATTGGCGCCAAGATCCAATACTACCGTCCGGCCGTGTTTTTGATGCGGAAGCATCGAGACCAAAGCAGGCCGATCAATTCCCTCGATCGGCCTTAACAATAATTTCGCCAGCCCCATCAGGGCACCCGTATTCCCCGCACTTACACATGCCTGAGCTCGACCTTCTTTTATCAACTCCAATGCGACTCGCATGGATGTTCCCCGACTGGCGCGAATAGCCTGAGATGGGCGAGCATCATTGGCAATGACTGATTCGGCCGACACGATTTCTAGACGGGAGAGCAACGAAGAATCGACTTTGGTAAGTAATGGAGCAAGCGCAGAAGGATCGCCAACCAGCAACAACTGGAGGCTTGGATGAGAAGACAGTGCCTGCAATGCAGCAGGCACTGTGACGCAGGGTCCGAAGTCCCCGCCCATCGCATCTAACGCCAGAGTTAGGCGCGTCAAAGTATTTCCTTGCTGAAATGGCAGGAATTACTTAGCGATCACCTTACGACCGCGGTAGTAACCATCCGCAGTGACGTGGTGACGCAGATGAGTTTCACCAGAAACTTTATCTACAGATACAGCTGAGGTGGTCAGAGCATCGTGAGCACGACGCATACCACGTTTGGAACGGCTGGGTTTATTCTGTTGTACGGCCATGGACCTTACTCCTTAATTACTTACGCTTTAAACTGGCTAACACGGCAAATGGATTCGGTTTTTCCGCCTCAGCGGGTAATTCACCGAACACCATCTCCGTTTCGGACACTTCACAGTGTTCAGAATCATGCACCGGTGCGATAGGCAAAGAAAGGATGATTTCATCTTCGATCATTGCCAGCAAATCAACCTCTCCGAACTCATCGACTTCGATTGGTTCATACGTTTCCGGCAAAGCTTCGGCCTGTTCGTCACTGGTGACCGGGCTAAAACAGAACGTGGTGTGGACCTGATGTTCGAAAGGCTTGCCACAGCGCTGGCACAGCAAAGTCACCTTGACATCAGCATGCCCGTTGATAACGGCCAATCGCTGGCTATCAATACTGAATGACAACACTGCGTCAACATCGCTATCCACACTAACCACCGATTCGGCAACACGCATCAACTGTTCAGCGGCATAGATACCAACATAATCTAAACGCTTTTGAGCAGTGCGAACCGCATCAAGGGTTAAGGGTAATTTTACCTTTTGCATAGGGCGCGCATATTAACGTCGTAACGACACAGAGTCAAAGAAAAAGGTGGTGATAAACACTTTCACCGGAATTCGCTTACAGAGCGGCGCACAGTTTAAAATGCATCACATGATTACGCCAAGGGTTTACCAAAAATTATGTTCCAAATTGTACTTGCCTCTACATCAATTTATCGCAAGGCTTTGCTGCAAAAAATCGCGCTCTCTTATATCTGTGCCGCGCCAAATATCGATGAGACACCACGTTCAGGTGAAAACGCCGCTGATCTCGTGCTCCGTCTGGCAGAAAGTAAAGCGATGGCTCTGGCCTCACATTACCCGAACCATCTGATTATCGGCAGCGATCAGGTTTGCGTTTTGAACGGTCAAATCACCGGTAAACCCCACACGACGGAAAATGCGATTCGCCAATTACAGCAAGCTAGTGGGAACAGTATTATTTTTTATACCGGCCTTGCCCTGCTCAATAGCCGAAGTAACAAAATGCAAAGCACCGTGGAGACGTTTACTGTCAGCTTCCGGACATTGACGGAGAAAGAAATCAAATCTTACATATTTCAAGAACAACCGCTCGATTGTGCGGGCAGTTTCAAGAGCGAAGGGTTGGGTATTACGCTGTTTGACCGGCTATCAGGCCGCGACCCCAATACATTAGTCGGGTTGCCACTGATTGCTCTATTAGAGATGTTGCGGCAGGAGGGTGTGAATCCGCTGGATTCAGACTGACCCGAATAAAAAATAAACCTGCCGATGGCAGGTTTATTTTTTTACTTCCCGCTGCGCTGACGCAACAATTGCAAGCAACGGCGCAACGCATCGTCCAGAGGGGCCTCGAAGCGTAATGTCTCCCCTGTATGCGGATGCTCAAGCCGTAGCGCATGCGCATGCAAGAAAAGCCGCTTCAACCCGGTATCGTCAAGCTGTTGATCGAACGCTCGATCACCATAACGATCGTCAAACGCGATCGGATGTCCCGCATATTGGGCATGGACTCTAATCTGATGGGTTCGGCCAGTTACAGGGCTGGCTTTAACCAACGTCGCACAATCAAATCGCTCTTCAACCTTAAACAAGGTTTCGGAAGGCTTACCTTCGCTACTGACCCGCACGACACGCTCCCCGCTCTTCAAAATATTTTTAAGCAACGGTGCCTGCACGGATTTACAGTGGGATTGCCACTGTCCCCTGACCAGAGCCAGATAATCTTTCTGCATACATTTACTACGTAACTGCTCATGAAGCGCACGCAAGGCCGAGCGCTTTTTGGCCACCAAAAGGACGCCGGACGTATCGCGATCAAGCCGATGTACTAACTCAAGAAAACGCGCTTCAGGGCGCAGCGCTCGGAGTCCCTCAATCACACCGAAACTCAATCCACTACCACCGTGAACAGCCGTTCCCGACGGTTTATTCAGCACCAACAGATAGTCATCTTCATAGAGAATGCAATGGGTCAGAGAAGATACTTTTTCCAGACTGGCAGACACCTCAGGCACGTCGCGTTCAGATTGACGCACGGGAGGAATGCGAACCTCATCGCCATCAAGCAACTTATATTCCGGTTTTACGCGCTTTTTATTTATCCGCACTTCACCTTTACGCAGAATGCGATAAATCATGCTTTTAGGCACACCTTTCAGGCGGACACGTAAAAAATTGTCGATTCGCTGACCAGCTTCCTCGGAGGAAATCGTCATGAATTGTACGGTTGGATTCTCTGTTTTCATGGAGGCGGATTCTAAAGAGCGCAGACTGATAGCGCCACTTCTTTTTCTATGCTTAACTGTCACTCTGGCTTATGAAGAGAGTGTTACTGTTTGTGAAACGATTGCTGTTAGCAGGAATCCACACCAGTTTGATTAAAAACAGCACACTAATCTGAGTAATGACAGGCAAAGTCACCTTGCTATACGAGCATCAGCAATGGAATAATGCATGGGCTTCCGTGCTGATTCCCAGTTAAACAAGGGAAATTGCGGAATTATTATATTTGCCGGATTACACATAAACGCAGCAATGGCGTAAGACGTATTGTGTAATCAGGCAGTTAGCGAGCTGTGGTTTGCAGCTTGGCCGGCAAATGGAATCAGATCTGGCAACCTATTTTCAGAAGCTGTTCCCGCAGTAAACGCGCTGTGTTCCATCAGGAAATACAGGCTACCGAAACATGCGCCTCTATGCAGGCGACAACCGTGAGGTTGGCGTCCTTGCGATAAGACTCGAGGCCATCGGTTTTCCCCGGTCACTCGCCGTGCTTGCCTGCAGCTCTATCAATAATGCAAGTAAAAATAACGAGTTAAATCGCGATGAAAAGAATGTTGATTAACGCAACTCAGCAAGAAGAGTTGCGTGTTGCTTTGGTTGATGGTCAACGGCTTTACGATCTGGATATCGAAAGTCCAGGACATGAGCAAAAAAAAGCGAATATTTACAAAGGTAAAATTACGCGCATCGAACCCAGTCTGGAAGCTGCCTTCGTTGATTATGGCGCTGAACGACACGGTTTCCTTCCTCTTAAAGAAATCGCTCGCGAATATTTTCCCAACAATTACTCATCCCATGGCCGCCCTAACATCAAAGATGTTTTGCGTGAAGGCCAGGAAGTGATTGTTCAGGTAGATAAGGAAGAACGCGGCAACAAAGGGGCAGCACTAACCACATTTATCAGCCTTGCGGGCAGTTATCTGGTTCTTATGCCAAACAACCCCAGAGCCGGTGGCATTTCCCGTCGCATCGAAGGTGATGACCGTACCGAGCTGAAAGAAGCGCTGAGCGCGTTGCAGTTGCCTGACGGTATGGGGTTGATCGTCAGAACCGCCGGCGTCGGCAAATCGGCTGATGCGTTGCAGTGGGATCTGGCATTCCGTCTCAAACACTGGGAGGCCATCAAGAAAGCGGCTGAAGGACGCTCGGCGCCATTCCTGATTCATCAGGAGAGCAATGTTATTGTTCGCGCTTTCCGTGATTATCTGCGCCCGGATATCGGCGAAATTCTTATCGATAACCCCAAAGTTCTGGAACTGGCCAAAGAGCATATTGCTGCGTTGGGCCGTCCTGACTTCAGCAGCAAAATCAAACTGTACACCGGCGAAATTCCGTTGTTCAGCCATTATCAAATCGAATCTCAAATTGAATCCGCCTTCCAGCGCGAAGTGCGTCTGCCTTCCGGCGGTTCTATTGTTATCGACACCACCGAAGCGCTGACCGCTATCGATATCAACTCAGCACGCGCAACCCGTGGCGGTGATATCGAAGAGACAGCATTTAATACCAACCTGGAAGCCGCCGATGAAATTGCACGCCAACTCCGGCTGCGTGATTTGGGTGGATTGATCGTCATCGACTTCATTGATATGACCCCGGTTCGTCATCAGCGCGAGGTGGAAAACCGCCTGCGGGAAGCTGTCCGCCAGGATCGCGCACGCATCCAGATCGGCAGGATTTCCCGTTTTGGTCTGCTGGAGATGTCACGTCAGCGCCTGAGTCCGTCGCTGGGTGAGTCCAGCCATCACGTCTGCCCACGTTGTAGCGGCACCGGCACGATTCGTGACAATGAATCGCTGTCGCTGTCTATCCTGCGACTGATTGAAGAAGAGGCGCTGAAAGAAAATACGCGAGAAGTGCATGCCATCGTGCCAGTACCTATCGCGTCCTACTTGCTGAACGAAAAACGCGATGCGGTTAATGCGATTGAAAAACGTCAAGGCGGCGTTCGCGCAATCATCGTGCCGCACGACGGCATGGAAACCCCGCATTATTCTGTTCTTCGCATCCGTAAAGGCGAAGAAAAACAGGCGTTGAGTTATATGTTGCCGCAACTGCTGGAATCTGAAACACAGCAAACCAGCGATGAACCTGCGCCTGAGAAGAAGATGCCGGAACAACCCGCACTGGCATCATTCACCATTCCTGATATTCCTCCTGTTGAATCCCCGCAGCCGGTACAGGAAACGTCGAACATCGCGACCAGCACTGGCACCGAACGCCCAGGCATACTGGGCCGTATGATGGGCGCGTTGAAAAATCTGTTTGGCGGCGCAACCGAAGCGGATGTGAAGCCAGAAGAAATCGCAGCAGTCCATACGGAAGAAGAGCAGAAACAGGAACGACGTAATGGACGCCGTCAATCAAATCGCAGAGATCGCGGGCAACGGGATAATCGCGAACCACGTGAGCGCGACGAGCAGCGCCGGGCTAAGCGTGCGCAGCAGGCTATTGCGCCAGAACCCACAGATACTGTCATTGAAGACGTTCAGGATAAAACACCTGACCGCGACGCCCGAGACGAGCAGCGTCGAGAACAACGTGCGGAGCGTCAGCGCCGTCGTCAGGAAGACAAACGTCAGGCTCAGCAAGAAATCAAGGATCTGAATGGCAGCGCGACCGAAATCGATGATGAAACATCCTCCGAACAGGACAAACCCGCGCCAGTAATGGTTCGGCGCCAACGTCGTCAGTTAAGTCAGAAGATTCGCATTAACAATACTGACGAGCGTACTGAAAGCGACAGCGTCACTCCTGTTTCCTCCGATGTCGGTGTTGCACTGCCATTGCTAGAAGCGCCTGTTACCGTTGTACCGGTTGCCGATACTGCGGAAGTAGCTGAAAGTGATGCCAATACCGAGACGCCTCGTGAAAACGGCTTGCCGCGTCGTTCCCGTCGTTCTCCTCGTCATTTGCGGGTGAGCGGCCAACGCCGTCGCCGCTATCGTGATGAACGTTATCCTATCATGTCGCCTATGCCGTTGGCGCAGGCATCCGCCTCACCGGAAATGGCGTCCGGTAAGGTGTGGGTTCGTTATCCGGTGATTCAACCTGTGGTGGCAGAGGTCGCCGAACAGAATAATAGTGATGCGGACATCATTCACGAAGTAACTGAACACGCGAGTATTATTTCTACCAATGTCGAAACACCCGCTGCTTTCCAGCATGAAGAAAGCGCCGTAGCGGAAACTACAACGCAGCCAGTAGAGCCAGCAACCGTTTCCATGGAGTTAACTGTTCCGTCACAGAACGATGTTGAATCGCAGCCGATTGTTGAGATTATTGAACCGTCGATTGCTACCGCCGATGTCGATGTTCTGGAACCCACGGAAGAAGCGGTTGTCGTGATGCCATTGCCCGTCGCGACTGACGAGAAAATCGCACCGGTAACGCATAATATCGCCACCGCTTCCGAGCAGGATACTCAAGCCGAAGTGCAAACCGAGGTTCAGAGTGTTGTCGCATCGGCCGAAGAAACTGCAGGTGAAGTTGTGCCGACGATTAGCAGTGACGAACCGCAGTGCCGCCAGCGACACGCGACAGCGCCAATGACGAAAGCCCCTGCACCGGCTTATATTCCGGATGCACCGCATATCAGCGACTGGCAACGTCCGGCTTATCAGTTCTCTGGCAAAGGCGCCGCGGGCGGGCATTCTGCAGTCAATCAATCCAGCGCGCCGGCCACCCAACCGAAAGAGTAATCGCTCGACATAAAAAACGACACTAGCATCACCGGTGTCGTTTTACGCTGAATGCCCGACACATGTCGGGCATTCTTATTTTGATGCTATATCAGAGACGGGCTTCAACAATTTGATGTCCATACCTTCGATTTTTCCTTCTAGTTGGGCGACCAACTCACGGAAATGGGCCGTCTTTTCATGAACGTTGATCGCTTCTTTATCGCGCCAACACTCAAAGAAAACGAATACGCCTGGCTTGTTGATCTCTTCATGTAGTTCATATTGCAGGTTTCCTGCTTCCTGACGGCTCAGTGGCACGACTTTCCTCACGGCTGATGCGACTTCTTCAATAAAATCAATCTTTGCCTGTACGCTGGCAACAATGCGAATTTCCATAATAAATCTCCAGATATTATCCTGGTGTTTGAATGTTTCACTATAGAAAGCCAACCGCAGGCCAATTTCAACCATTTCACAGCAAATGGATGCATTGAAGTCTCTTTCCGCTTATCCTTATCCCCCGCCGAATCACCGCCATACCCATCAAACGACAAACTGCCGGAGCATTTCCATGACGTTCTCTCCCCCTGTTCTGAAAATCCGCCGCCCTGACGACTGGCACCTCCATCTGCGCGATGACCAGATGCTGAAAGCAGTATTGCCTTACACCAGTCGCTTCTTTGGCCGTGCCATCGTCATGCCGAATTTGGCACCTCCCGTGACCACCATCGCCCAGGCTCAAGCATATCGGCAACGTATTCTCGCCGCGCTGCCCACAGGCGATAACTTTCAGCCGCTGATGACCTGTTACCTGACTGAATCATTAGATAAGCAAGAAATCGCTCTCGGCCATGAACAGGGGCTCTTCACCGCCGCCAAACTCTACCCGGCCCATGCCACCACTAACTCCAGCCATGGCGTATCCAATATCAAGGCCATTTATCCGGTATTGGAGCAAATGCAGAAATCAGGCATGCCGCTGCTGGTCCATGGGGAAGTAACCGACCCAGATATCGATATTTTCGATCGCGAAGCCTACTTCATTGAGCGGGTTATGCGCCCTTTGCGCAACGATTTTCCGGAGCTCAAAGTCGTTTTCGAGCACATCACCACCCAGGAGGCGGCCGATTATGTGCTGGCGTCTGACCGATTTATTGCGGCAACCATCACCCCACAGCACCTGATGTTCAACCGCAATCACATGCTGGTTGGCGGCATACGCCCTCACCTTTACTGCCTGCCCATACTCAAGCGCAACGTGCACCAACAGGCGTTACGTCGTGCTGTCGCCAGTGGTTCCGAAAAATTTTTCCTGGGCACCGATTCCGCGCCCCATGCCAGACATCGCAAAGAATCATCCTGTGGTTGCGCTGGCGTATTCAATGCTCAGGCCGCGTTAAGCGCTTATGCTACCGTGTTTGAGGAGCTGAATGCGTTAGATAAACTAGAAGCGTTTTGTTCGTTGAACGGCCCACGTTTTTATGGCCTACCGATTAATGAGACATTCATCGAATTACATCGAAAACCTGAACAGGTTCCAGCAGAAATCGTGGCAGACGGAGAGACGCTCATTCCTTTCCTGGCCGGGCAGACACTCGATTGGTCAGCACGACTTATTTAATATGCATGGGCAGATCTATACCCCAATAATAACTGTTCAAACGTACACTTAGGCCAAGATGGCAAAGATGTGCAGAGAGAGGTTTCAGGAAAGGAACCTCTCTCTAGAGAATCCGCTTTTTACACGCATCCGCAGAACATTTCCAACCCCGACGCCACTTGCGAACCACCAGTGATTACTGTATAAAAAAACAGTAATCACTATTATGGAAAACTATCATGCGTATTGAGATCACTATTGCCAAAACCACTCTTTTACCCACCGGCGCCTTGGATGCATTGACTACAGAATTAACTCGCCGGATTAGTAGCACATATCCGAATACACCTGTCTCTATCCGTTACGCTTCATCCAACAATCTGAGCGTCCTGGGCGGCGATAAAAGCGATAAAGAAAGGGTATCGGAGATTTTGCAAGAAACGTGGGAAAGTGCCGATGACTGGTTTCAGTCTAATGAATAAAATCGTTCGCATTCATAATGATAAATATAGATCTCTGCAATGCTTACTCCGGAATGACGCTTAATAATTCGACAATTATCAACATAAGTATTTATTGGTTTTTAAATTATGGCTGTTTTTTGACCAAATCAATGTTTGCACAGTTCCTCCTGTCGGAGCTGAATAATGCCCCCGTCAAATATTCAAATTTTTCTATAATTCATCTCCATAAATGATGAGGGCAGAGATATACTGATATTGCTCAACAGACAAGAGCCGCCTTAAACCTCGTTTAGTCACTCACGTTAGTAACTAGTCATTAAGGGGTATTTATGGACAGAAAAAATGAAGTTATTCAGACTCATCCGCTTGTGGGTTGGGATATCAGTACCGTTGACAGTTATGACGCCATGATGATTCGTCTGCACTACCTTTCCGCAGCCGATCAAACGCCAGATGAAGCTCAGGTCGACCGTACTCTGTGGTTGACAACCGATGTGGCAAGGCAGCTTATCTCTATTCTTGAAGCCGGTATTGCCAAAATTGAGTCTAACGATTATCAACCAACTGATTATCTGAAACATTAATATTTTTATATACACCATGCCTGATTTTTTATAACCAACGCCGCTTAATCTAGCGGCGTTTATCATTCATTAGCTCAATTCGGCCGTTATAGCAAAAAACGCTCGAGCAAAAAATCACCCGATATAGCCGAAAAATAGGCCATCCATGATAGCATCCGGGGTGTATAACTCTTCTTTATCTTGTAATTCACCTAGTTGACTCATTGCGCCTTCTTTATGCCCCCCTCAGGTAGATCGCTTGTGGGTTATTTTAAGATCCTCATCAAAAGTAACCCATGATATTGGGTGAGCCTTCCTGTACGACTTTATAGTTACGATTTTTTACCCGTATCGGGAATATGCAATGACTCACGCATAAAACCTCTGGATTTATTAAAAACATTCATCCGAGATTCTCTCAATTGTCGGCGCCGACGTTGTTCCGCCGGCGGTAAAGCCGTCTCATCAAGACATTCTTGACTGCAACAGCCGTTATATTTTTCCGCACAGGACTGACATTGAATAAACAACAAATGACATCCCTGATTACGACAATTGGTATGTGTATCGCAAGGCTCACCACACTGATGGCAATGTGCAATGACATCCTCCGAGACTCTTTCCCCCATACGTTCATCAAAGACAAAGTTTTTCCCGATGAACTTAACCGGCAATCCCAGAGCATTAGCCTGGCGCACATATTCAATAATTCCACCCTCGATATGGAAAACATGCTTAAAACCCTTATGGCGCATATAGGCGCTGGCTTTTTCACAACGTATTCCACCCGTACAGTACATGACAATATTTTTATCTTTTTCCCTGGCTAGCATATCCACCGCCATTGGCAATTGCTCCCGAAAAGTATCGGATGGAACCTCAAGGGCATGTTCAAAATGCCCGACTTCGTACTCATAATGATTACGCATGTCGATAAACAACGTGTCGGGATCAGCAGCCATGCGATTGACCTCCGCCGCGTTGAGATACTGCCCGACCTTGCATGGGTCGAAAGACGGATCATCAATGCCATCGGCCACTATTCGATCACGCACCTTCATACGTAGAACCCAAAAAGACTTGCCGTCATCCTGAAGCGCGACATTGAGCCGGATGCCGACCAATGCAGGGTGTGCGGCAAATAACGTGCGTCTGAAACGTTCAAAATGGCTGGCTGGGACGCTAACTTGGGCATTGATCCCCTCTCGCGCAATATAAATGCGACCGAAGACTTTTAAGTCAACCAAAGCGATATAAAGTGCATCGCGAAAAGACTGTGGATCATCCAACGAAAAATATTTGTAAAAAGACACCGTGGTTCGCGGCTCGGTCTCTGCCAGCATGCGCGCTTTCAGTTCTTCATTGGAAACCCGGTTATGTAACACTGGCATGGTGTTAATATCCTTACTGTTATTAATGTTAAAAGCCCAAACAGACTTTATTAACAAAGCGTCAAAATCATACACAAGCAAACATCCGCTGTCGTGAACGAAGGGGTATCCGAATACAAAATAATTAGTTGGCAACTTCACTGTCTCTGGCAATACTCCAAACATCAGGATTAATTCCTCAAGGAGGCAGCTCTCATGAGTCAACTGTTTACCCCGATAACACTCGGCAACCTGACACTACCCAATCGCATTATCATCGCACCGATGTGTCAGTATTCCGCCGAAGATGGCCGGGCTACCGAATGGCATATGATGCACCTGGGTAATTTATCGCATTCCGGTGCAGGCTTGCTGATTATTGAAGCGACCGCTGTCGTGCCCGAAGGCCGCATATCTCCCCACGATCTGGGCTTATGGGATGATGATACCGAACGCTCATTGATCCCGATAATCCGCGGTATACGTAAATATTCGACCATTCCACTGGGTATTCAGCTTGCTCATGCCGGGCGTAAAGCATCGACGGACGTCCCCTGGTCTGGTCGTACATGGTTAGCGCCGGAGCTCGGCGGCTGGCCAACAGTCGCCCCTTCGCCGCTACCTTATCATCCCGATGATGTCGCGCCAGTTGCGCTGAGCCACAGCCAAATTAAAGATCTGATCGATGCTTTTGCCGCTTCGGCCCGGCGGGCCGACCGTCTGGGATTCGATTTAATCGAATTGCATGCGGCACATGGCTATCTATTACATCAGTTCCTTTCACCGCTGACGAACCAGCGTGATGATGAGTACGGAGGCTCATTGCAAAACCGCATGCGTTTTCTACGTGAGGTATATACCGCCGTCCGAGAAGTATTCCCCCGACACAAAGCGGTTGGCGTCAGGATTTCTGCGACCGACGGCGTTGAAGGTGGATGGGATTTGGCTCAATCAATTGAATTAGCGCACTTGTTGCGCCAATTGGATTGCGATTTCATCCATGTCTCAAGTGGCGGTTTATCCCCACGCCAACAACTCACCGTTTATCCGAACTATCAGGTTCCTTATGCGCGGGAAATTCGTCGCCAAACAGGGCTCACGACGATCGCCGTCGGTTTGATAACCGAACCCGAACAGGCAGAAGCCATTGTTGCCACCGGCGATGCCGACGCAGTGGCATTGGCACGTGCGATATTGTTCGACCCTCGCTGGCCTTGGCATGCAGCAGCCCGCCTCAACGCGGAAGTCAGCGTGCCCCCACAATTCTGGCGCAGCGAGCCGCGGTATGCCCATGGCATATTTCAAAAAAATTGAATTAATTACCCCATACCCGATGCAAATCAATTCGTCCGGGCGCAAGTACCGAGTGGCACATATCCCTCATCGGAATGTGCCATCAAAGATTAAAATCTATTTTTTACCGGTGTTATCATGACGGCACATTGATTTTGTTAGTAAAAATAGGTGGAGGTTTTCAACCACCTGCTTCAGGTGCCGACGACGGCAGGTTATCCATCAACAGTTTTCACTATTTAATTACGCTATGACACAACTCCCTTCTTTTAATCGTTCTTTGCTGCATCCTCGCTATTGGCTCACCTGGTTGGGGATTATTGTGCTCTATCTGCTGGTTTTACTGCCCTATCCCGTCATCTATCGCCTTGGCACCGCGTTGGGCCGTTTGTCCATGTCCGTTCTCAAACGGCGGGCTAGGATTGCTGATCGTAATCTGCAGCTCTGCTTCCCAAATATGCCTGAGGCAGAGCGACTCATCTTGGTAAAAAAGAACTTCGAATCTGTCGGTATGGGGTTGATGGAAACCGGTATGGCATGGTTTTGGCCCGACTGGCGGATTAATCGCTGGTTTAGCGTAAGTGGTATTGAGCACATGCTCCCATTGCGTGAACAAAAGCGGGGCATTTTGCTGATCGGGCTACATTTTCTCACGCTGGAATTAGGCGCGCGGATCTTCGGTATGCAAAATGCGGGGATTGGCGTTTATCGCCCGAACGACAACAAATTGCTCGATTGGCTGCAAACATGGGGAAGAATGCGCTCGAATAAATCTATGTTGGATCGCAAAGATATCAAAGGCATGATCAGAGCCCTGAAGCAGGGTGAGATTATATGGTACGCCCCGGATCATGATTACGGCCCGCGTAGCAGTGTTTTTGTTCCTCTGTTTGCAGTAGATAAAGCAGCGACGACGGTAGGCAGCTATATGCTAGCCCGAGCAGCCAAACCTGCGATCGTCCCCTTTGTCCCCCGCCGTTTACCTGACGGCAAAGGTTATGAGTTGCTGATTCAACCTGCAGAACTGGAGTTTCCGCTGGAGAGTGAAGAGTCTACTGCGGCGTGGATGAACAAGATTATTGAAAAGAATATTCTGTTGGCACCAGACCAATATATGTGGCTGCATCGACGCTTTAAAACTCGCCCGGCGGGCGAAACATCATTGTACTAGTGCCGCTACATTCATTCTTTAGGAATTAGCGGCCGGGTTCCGTCATTCGTAACATACCGTTTTCATGGCGGCTTTGATTGTCTATATCCCCGCCCAGACGGGGGCATTTCTATAAGCAAGAAAAAAGCAACGACTATGTCGTTGCTTTTTATCATTGTTCTACATCTTCACATGAACTTATTCGGACTTGATAACAGGCCGAGGCAATGCCTGATAATACTCTCGCCACTGAGCATATTGTTCAGGCTGTTTCCAAACACGCTGATGCAAACGCGCAAGGATCACCGGATCGCTAAGTAACGCAAGACGCACATTGTTATCCACGTCTTGCGGGCTTTTACTCAATGCTTCACTGACCCGCTGCTCGCGAACCGACTCGATCGCCTGGCTAAGGCGATGGCGAGCGGTAGCCATTGCACTGGCCAACGCATTGATCGACGGATCAAACACCGCATGCATAAAGCCATCATCCAGCTTACGTTCACGATTGCGACGGAAATATTCATCTGTCGCCACCAATTCACGGGGAGGGTTGTACTCCTCAGGAATCAGCAACAGCCTGGCGCGTTTGCAAGCTAACCCGATATTGGCCCGGCTGGAAAGTGTTGAGACCACTGGCGAAAGGATCAGCGAGAAAACAATCGGGGCCAGCCACCAGAGGAATCGCAGATCGAGCCACGCCATACCGAGCGCCCAAACAAGGCCCAATGTCAGTTGTGACCCGTGTCGAACAAACGCTTCGCTCCAGGGTGTGGCATCATCATCGCGTTGCGGAGATTTCCACTGTACAGACCACCCCAGAAATGCGCTGACAACAAAAACGGTATGGAACAACATGCGTACCGGCGCAAGCAAGACGGAAAACAACATCTCTATCAGCAGCGACATAAATAGTCGGTTAACGCCGCCGTATTCCCTGGCACCTTTGGCACACACCAGAACCACACTCAGCAACTTCGGGAGGAACAGCAACACCAGCGTCGTGGAAAACAGCGCGATAGCCAACTCTGGTCGCCACTGAGGCCAGACCGGGAAAAGCTGTCTGGGCTGCAGAAAATACTGCGGTTCCATCAATGTATGAACCACTTGGAGCGCCGTCGATAAGGCCAGGAACATGAACCACAATGGTGCCGATAGATAAGACATCACCCCAGTCAGGAACACCGCACGATGAACCGGATGCATCCCCTTAACCAGAAACAGACGGAAATTCATCAAGTTGCCATGACACCAACGTCTATCGCGTTTCAATTCATCCAGTAGATTGGGCGGAAGCTCTTCGTAGCTGCCCGGTAAATCGTAGGCAATCCACACGCCCCATCCAGCACGACGCATCAATGCAGCTTCGACAAAGTCATGAGACAGAATCGAACCGGCAAAAGACCCTGCGCCCGGCAACGGAGCTAACGCACAATGCTCAATGAAGGGTTTGATACGAATAATCGCATTGTGCCCCCAATAGTGGGACTCACCTAACTGCCAAAAATGCAGCCCAGCCGTAAACAGCGGACCGTATACGCGAGTCGCAAACTGCTGGCAGCGCGCGTAGAGCGTATCCATCCCCGATGCTCTGGGTGCCGACTGGATAATCCCCGCATTGGGATTGGCCTCCATCAAACGCACCAGCGAAGTTAGACACTCACCACTCATCACGCTGTCTGCATCCAGCACCACCATATAGCTGTACTGATTGCCCCACCGCCGGCAGAAGTCATCGATATTTCCGCTCTTGCGCTTAACGCGGCGGCGACGGCGGCGATAGAAGATACGACCGGCGCCATTCACTTCGCGGCAAAGATCCATCCATGCTTTTTGCTCGGCAACACAGATATCCGGATCGTTACTGTCGCTCAGTACATAAACGTCGAAATGATCCAACTCTCCGGTAGCGGCCACCGATTCATATGTCGCACGCAAACCAGCAAATACACGCTCCACATCTTCGTTACAGATTGGCATGATCAACGCGGTACGGTGCGCTGGATTTAAAGGCTCGTCACCGACCGTTGACGATGAAATACTGTATTTATCCCGACCAATCAGCAGTTGCAGGAATCCCATCAGGGCGGTCCAAAACCCGGCGGAGACCCAGCAGAAAAGAACGGCAAACAGAATCAGGATGCCGCTTTGCAATACATACGGCAGCAACTGCATGAAGGTACGCCATAAATCCTGATGCGCCATCTCGAACGGATTAATCAGCGCCCATCCCTGATAAGGAAGAATCGTCTTCATATACCAGGTAGCGATCGCAGTTTGAAACAAAGTCAAAATCAACAGGATATAACGTCGAATCGTGCCGACGCTTCTCCAGCGATTCTCGGCTTCGTTTTCCTCTGCCGTCCGGTACTGATGGCGGGGCGGACGCGCTTGCCCCCGGAAGCCATCCCACCAGCGCGCCAGAGGATTCGTCTGCCAGGCATCAGGGAACATGGATGACCGGGCGATATGACGCATCGCCAGCAAAGCCGTGCGCCCTTCACGATCTTTGGACACCTGCTTTCCGCCGTTCAATCCATCTTCCCAAGCCATTTCCAGACGTCGCTGGACGGATACCAAGGGAATATCATCATCAGAATGCATGTTAACGGAAGCGCCGTCAGACAGCGCCTGATGCAACGCAGCGGGATCCTGAGTCTGCGCAAGCGATGTACGCAGGCCCTCTGCCTGAGACTCAGACAGAGGGAGTTTCTCGATATATTCGAGGGAGAAAGTTGACTTATTCATTAGCAGGCAGCTGATAGCTCCAGGTTTCAGTCAATGTAGCATCACCATTAACCAACGCCGCTCTCATCTCGGTAGGTTGCTTGTTATCCTTCACTCGCAGACGCAGAGTCAGACGCCAGCCATGGGTAACAGGATTATAACGGACGCTATTTTCTACGATTTCACCGTTATCCCCGATACTAACCTGAGGGGCAACAGGCGCACTCGGATCCAGATCTTTCATCTTACCGCCGGCGAAATCCACCAAAAACGCGACGGTGCCGTCAGGCTGACGAATTAGGTTGGACTGTTTCACATCCCCGGTAGAACGCATAGTACGGATAGCGTATGCCTGATCCGGAGAATGCAATGCCTCTTCATCCTGACTAAAATGCAGACGGTATTTAACTTCGAGTGGTTTGCCCTTTTCCGGCAAGTTTTCCGGGGTCCAAAAGGCAACAATATTGTCGTTAGTTTCATCCGCCGTCGGAATTTCAACCAGCTCAACCTTGCCTTTCCCCCACTCGCCTTTAGTTTCTACCCAACCACTCGGGCGCAAATCATAGCGATCATCCAGATCCTCATAGCCAGAGAAACTACGCCCGCGCTGCAAAAGACCAAATCCTTTCGGGTTGTCAATAGTATAGGTGCTTACAGACAAGTGTTTGGGGTTGTTCAACGGACGCCAGATCCACTCCCCATTGCCGGCATGAATGCCTAGCCCGTTAGAATCATGCAATGCCGGGCGATAATTCAATGTCGGAGAAGGCTGATGTGGGCTGAACAGGAACATGCTGGTTAATGGTGCGATTCCCAGTTTGCCCACTTTGTCGCGCAGGAAAATTTTCGCTTCCACATCAATCATACTGTCACTGCCAGGATAGACGACAAAACGGTACGCTCCTGAAGAACGTGGAGAATCCAGCAGCGCGTAGATGACTAAATGCTTGTCGTTTGCTTTAGGACGCTCAATCCAGAACTCACGAAAACGTGGAAATTCTTCGCCGGATGGCAGCGCCGTATCAATAGCCAACCCACGAGCGGAAAGACCATAAACCTGCCCTTTCCCCACCACGCGGAAATAACTGGCCCCCAACATGCTCAGAATCTCATCATCTTTATCCTGCTTATTGATCGGATAAAGCACTTTAAACCCGGCAAAGCCAAGATCCTTTACCACATCGGTATTGTGATTGACCGACCCAAAATCAAAATAATCCGGGGAGTATTTAATTTCCTGAACGCTAGTAGCCGTGACTTCATTGATCTTAACAGGAATATCAAAATACATGCCCTGATGATAGAACTGTAATTTGAAAGGCGTCTGGAGAGTGTTCCAGTAGGATTTATCCTGATTGAAACGGATTTGCTGGTAGTCAGCAAATTTCATATCCCGGAATTGCGCAGGCAGATTGCTCTTGGGCGCTTCATAGCCTTTTTCAGCGAGTTTTTCTGCTTTTTGCGCAACATCATCAAGAGAAAAAGCCCATGAAGGCAAAGAGATAAAAGACAGCATGATAGCGGCTGAAAGCCAACGAAGATTTGCAACCGGCTGCTTAGCCCCACATTTATTAACCAGCACATCTCCCCCTGTATGTGTGCTTAAATCAACTAAAATCCATATTAATGGATAAATTAGCTTTCCGACAACTTGATAACCGACTGGTTCATCATAAAAGGTCAGCGTTTATACAACATTAACGGATAAAAATGATAAACCGCCGTCTTTAACCAGAAAATATTCGCTACGCTCGACCCTGGTCAGCTTGTAGCAAATGGGAACACGTCATATGGAATCAGCTTGTTCTGAAAAACTCATGATGACCCGTTTCGCAAATCTTCAGGCTATCCCTTAGATAAATGCGGAAAGATTCTCCTCCCTCTATCCTGACGAGGCAAGAGACTTCTGTTGAAAGCGCTTATTAACAAGACATTTCTGGGAAACAGCTTCTGGATTTTTACGCCAAGCCACACCCAAATGACATTTCATTAACAACATTCCGACGACGCGAGATAACAGGTGCATTATTGATGGCTTGCTGGTTTGGCGTTTTTGCCATCATTATTCTCCTGTTTATACCGTTTTCCGCATCGCACCGTCGGCGGCTCTTCGCCTGTCTGACAGGCTACCCCCAACGGCTGCCGGCATGTTGCTGATGTATTGGCCGCATTGATGTGACATTGCTACGTTAATTCGATATTGCCTTATATCGAAACGACGGACACGAAGATTAGCATCACCTTTTTGACACTAAGCCCATAAACCGCATGGCAGTTAGATCAAAGTCCCGGCCCGCGAGCCAGGACTTGGTCAGCAGTCTAAACTGATGTTCAGGAAGGCTGCTTTATGACGGCCGATACAGCGGGTTCAGAACGATGTCCATTCTTCGTTTGCAACACGCCCTTTCTCTGTTGCGACCATGCCATTCGCCAGCGCCAGCTTCGGCGTCTTACTTACGGGTTGTACAACATCTCGGCCAGCCAGGCTGCTCCCGAGCTTAAAGATATTTACAACCTGCGCGAGACTTTGCGCTTGTTCCTGTAGCGATATCGCCGCAGCGGCGGATTCCTCTACTAACGCTGCATTCTGTTGCGTCGTCGTATCGATTTGACCAATCGCCAGATTGATCTGATTAATGCCTTCACTCTGTTCCTGGCTGGCCTGCGCGATTTCATTCATTACGCCGTTGGTACTCTGCGCATTGTCAATCACCGCCCCCATGGTGTGTTCCGTATTCTCCACCAGCACCATGCCATCCTGCACTTTCTGCACCGAGTCATCGATAAGTTCCTTGATCTCTTTTGCCGATGCCGCACTGCGTTGCGCCAAAGCCCGAACTTCGCTTGCCACAACAGCAAACCCACGGCCTTGCTCCCCCGCCCGGGCAGCTTCGACTGCGGCATTCAACGCCAAAATGTTGGTTTGGAAGGCAATACCGTCAATCACGCTGATGATCTCAGCCATTCTCTGTGATGACTCTTTTATCTCACGCATTTCACGTGTCACGTTCGCCATCATTTCACCACTTTGTCTTACGATGCCTGAGGCCTGACTGGCGAGGTTTGCCGCGTGCTCCGTGTTCTCTGCCGTATTTTTGATAGTAGATGTCAGTTGCTCTATCGAGGCGGCGGTTTGTTCCAGTGAACTGGCTTGCTCCTCTGTTCTGGCCGACAAATCCTGGTTTCCAGCGGCAATCTGCGATGCGGCGGAAGAAATCGTATCCGCCCCATCGCGCACCTGCGTTACGATCGCACGCAAACTACCGTTCATTTCATGCAACGCACGCAACAACAGCCCCGTTTCATCCTTATGGGTTGTCACCACATCCGAGGTCAAATCGCCTTTAGCGACACGTTCCGCCACCAGTAGCGCCTGTCGCAACGGGGTAGTTACGCTGCGGGTGATCGCCCATGCAATCAGCCCGCCGGCGACAATGCTGATCACAAAGACGGCGACCAACAAGATAACGATCCGGGAATAGCTCTGTTTAACCGTTTCACGCGCATTGACCATCTGATCATCTTCATAATCAATAAATTCCAACACTTTGGCTCGATACTTCTGCTGGAGTGCAAGGGATACATTCAGTAATTCTTCCTGTGCCGCCGGTTTATTACCGCTAAGGATCAACGCCATCAATTTATTACCGGAAACAGAATACTCGCTGCGGACTTGTTGAATTTCATTAACTAGCCGGGCTGTGCGTTCATCCTGTTCGGTATTTTTCAGTTCATTAATCAGCTGTGTTATTTTCTCGGAGTAACCTTTTATCTCCTCCGCTTTTCGCTTTATTTGATCTGGTGAATCAAGAACCAGTGTCACCTGCTGCCCTAACAGCGCATTATTAAGTGCATCAATCAGCTGGTTGCCTTTAACCGTGAGCGGATAAAGCCTGGACACCGTTTGGTCCATCTTTTGGTTGAAATCGCTCAAATTCGTCAAAGCAACACCACCAGCGATCAACAGCATGACAATAAGAAATGAAAACCCCATTGCCAGTCGAGCACCTATACGTAAATTAGAAAAACTCATTATTATCCCCTTTCATATTTCAAGATTGATTTTTTGATTAAGTATAAATAATAAAAACGGTCGTCCTCCGCATTAATAACGGCATTCCATTACACTCAGTAAAAATAAGATTACCTCCCATCTCAAAATAACAAGACAGGAATAGGAATATAAATAGCAACAAGAATCATCGTCGAGAGAACGCTGAGATAAGAACAGTTGTGGGATGGCTATATTCGATTGCACCCAATCGTTCACAATGACATTGCTGTCATCATCAAGCAGACCTGCCACGGTGACCATTCTCCCCTCCATGGATACTGATCCACCGTATTATGCAACATGCATGAGCAAGTACAACGCAGACCAGACAATAATATGACATCCGCACGCCTCACCGGTATTCGGTTAACGTTCGGCACATTCAGCTCCCTTATCGCCTCACTGCCGTCGCCAGGTTTCGATGCAATCAACCACTCATGTCGCACAACACCTAGCCTTCAGTATTCTATTTACAACCGCCAACAATAATAATTGCATATTGTTATAAATGTTATTGCAAATAGGCACGGCAATGGACTTATCATTAATCATAACTATAACACAGGTAATAATTAGAAATGAATATTCCTGATTTTAACTTCCACTCCAATTAACTTTGAGATACATATCTTTTCAAAAAGACGACACTTACCGTTTAATGTGAACAGGCAATAATTATACCCAGCGCATCATGTTTGCTATTAAAAAATTAGCGCTGGTGATGGTTGATAAATATCCTGGAGTTCATTTCCAATACGTCATTTAATTACTAAAAGAGCAAATAAAAACAGGATATCTATTATGTGATAATAACAGTGAATACGCAGACAGGTATTAATGAAATGCCACCAGCATACTAAGGTGGCACATCCAGAGGGAAGATTATTTTTTCTTGGAGGAGCTTTTAAATTTCAGCAACTGCCGAAGTTTCTTGATCTCTTTCGATGTCAGTGGCTCCACACGCTCCTCCGTATTCTGACTATCAATTACATCTACTTCGCAATCAGCAGCATGCTCGTCGATATCAAAACTTTTAAACAACCGAGCACTCACCTCGGCACTGATAGACACCTGATTTTTCAGAGCGACTTCTTTGAGCTTCTCTTTAAGCTCAAGAGGGATCTTCAGCGACAAACTTGATATCTCACTCATTTCATTACCTTTATAGCAGTGTAAAATATCAACCTATGCCACTCTTGTTACAATGTCCATAGCGAAATAAAAAATTAATATTTATGTCATGCAAATGAAGTAAATAATAAAAGCGTCTATTGTGAGCTAAATCGCATCGGTTCAATAACCGTTAACGCAAAAAATAATGTGACAATGCTCACATATAAACGCTGAGATTTAAAGACGGCAGAGGAAAACATAATGACCTAACGTTATCTGGCAGCATCGTTTATGCTCATCCCACCAACATGGATCGACTATTGATTTTTTGACTCACTCGTCAGAAATAAACCTCTCAGGCAGGTATGCTTTGAAAAGATAATAAATAATTCCCCGCTGAATTATAACATGAGTGACATTCAGTTCCGGATAATGAGAGATAACGATTGCGCCGTTACCCTAAAAGAGCCGGTCAATGCAGTGATAATCGGGAGGGCCTTATCAGAGTTAACTGATTGATTATAAAGAGACAACCTCATAGAATGGGCGTACCCTGTAGCGTAAGGAAATAAATGTGTCACACCATCATATGTGGGAAACGATCAAACTGATCTATCTCATTGGTTTTTGTATAGCAATTCTATTCACTTTCTTTATGAGCAAAGACCGCTCATTGCTCATTCGTTTTCTGGCCTCCACGCTGATCGCCCTTACCTGGCCATTAAGTTTTCCTGTGGTCATTGTTTTCTCATTTTTTTAATTAATGTCATTTAATAAACTGGAAACGTTCGCTCACTGGCGAAAATTGCTGCGGCCCAAAAGTTATTATTGATATAACAAAAAGCCATACCAGCTAATCAGCAAATAAATCACTTGTTGCCATTGTTGCCCAAAATAGCCTGTAAATCCTGCTTCAGCACCGACATCTGACTGGCATATTTTTCTTTTGATTCCGCATCTTCTATTAATTGCACCACGGTTTCAGACAATGTAAGCCCACGCCTATGCGCCAGAGCAGCTAGCCGCTGCCAGACGATATATTCAAGGTCGATCGACTTTTTGCGAGTGTGCTGGTGCTCAGCATTGAAATGGCGTTTGCGGCGAGCCCTAATCGTCTGCTTCATCCGATTTTCCAGCGCCGGGTTCATATAGTTGGCGATCCATTCCAGAACCTTGACCGGCTGGCTCTCCATTTTCAACAATTCATCAATCGCCACACCTGCGGCACTCTGTTCAATCAGGCGCGTAATCGGCTCACCCTCACGGTGTTTCTTCACCAGGTATTTCCACTTCCACCCGCACTCAAGATTCTCTAATTGTTGATATTTCATCATGAACCCTTTAGTGACCGCGTAACGTGACTGTATATATTACCATTGTTGCCCGAGTTGACAGCACCAAGCAATCCTCTGCTGGCTGTTTTTTAATCAAATCATCATTCCCAAAGAAGATCACTCCCGCATCCTTCCGCTACGGTACGTATGCAGCATGGAGAAATCTTGTATAATTGCGCTTTTCCTTAAGACGAACACAATAGACACTTTGACCAGTAACCGACTCGAATGGCAGCAATTGTTGCCCGATCTCACGCAGTTCCAATCACTTTTCAGCCAGGCAGCGCAGTTGCCCCCTGCAGAGTTCTCAGCGGTGCAATCTCGTCTGGATGATGCATTGACAGTGTTCTGCCATCCCCGTTCGCCTTCCCGCTTCATGCTACTGAAGGCACAAGAGAACAATGCTTATCTCGCACTGATCGCCCAGGCTGTCACAAGTCTGCTCCCGGCATCGGACATCGTTTACGGTAGCCACTATCACATTACGGGGCGCCAAGTTAACGTTCAGCCGGCACAGAACATAACTGATAATTTCGCCGCGACACTCAGATGTGGCTATCAGGAGTGGATCGAACCGGAACAACTTTTCGGTTGCGTGCGTATTTTTAACGATGACGTCTCTCTGCAACCAGGCCTGATTCATCGGGTTAACGGCGGCACGTTGATCCTTTCAGCAAGAACGCTGCTGGCACAGCCGTTGATGTGGCTGCGACTGAAACAGATTATCATTGATGGCACCTATCACTGGTTGTCTCCTGACGAACATCGCCCCTTGCCGCTGGGGATCCCGCCCATGCCGCTGGAGATTCGCCTGATCGTTTTGGGTGATCGTGAGAGTCTGGGCGATATCCATGAGATGGAACCCGAGTTGGGTGAGCTGGCCATCTACGGCGAATTTGAAGCACTGCTGCCGTTGGTTGACGAAGAAGATTTGAAAAACTGGTGCGCCTATATCAATGCATTATGTCTTGAGAACGCCCTCCCCCGGTTAACCAGCGATGCCTGGCCAGAGCTGATTCGTCTTGCTGTGCGCTACAGCGGGGATCAATACAGCTTACCGCTCTGCCCTCGCTGGCTAAACCATCATCTGAAACAAGCCGCACTGTATGCACAGCAAGAAGAGATTACCGGGCAATCTATTATTGATGCCGAAACATCGCAGCGCTGGCGGGAAAGCTATCTCTATGAACGCATGCAGGATGAAATCGAACAAGGGCAGATTCTGATTGAAACCGAAGGCGAAGTCATTGGTCAGGTCAACGGGCTATCAGTATTAGAGTATCCTGGTTATCCGATTATGTTCGGCGAACCGACCCGCATCAGTTGTGTCGTCCACCCCGGAGACGGTGAATTTACCGATGTAGAACGCAAAGCGGAACTAGGCGGCAATCTTCACGCCAAAGGCATGATGATCATGCAAGCGTTTTTGATCGCCGAACTGGAGCTCGAACAACAACTTCCTTTTTCAGCGTCCATTGTGTTCGAACAATCCTACAGTGAAGTTGACGGCGATAGTGCATCGTTGGCGGAACTCAGCGCACTGATTAGCGCCTTGTCGCAACAGCCTATCAATCAACAATTCGCGGTAACGGGTTCTGTTGACCAATTCGGCCATGTTCAGCCGATTGGCGGCGTCAACGAGAAAATTGAAGGGTTCTTCGAAGTCTGCCAACGTCGTGGATTAACCGGACAGCAAGGCGTCATTATCCCTTCCAGCAATCAGCGTCATCTTTGTCTGCTGCCGGATGTGGTCGACGCCGTGCGTAAAGGCGAGTTCCATATCTATCCGGTCGATTCAGTTGATGAAGTGCTGGAATTACTCACGAAAGTCGCCTACGACGATGACCGACATCCCAGTTTATTGGCAACGATCCGAGAGCGTATTGCCAGCCTGATGCCGCAGGAACGTCGCCGTTTTCCATGGTTTTTTCGTTAAATAGCGGCAATGTCGTGCAATCATACTGGTATGTCCAGCCGTAATAAACTTGCTCAGCGTACATCTGTACGCTAACCTGCGAGCTTCACAAAAAACAGGGTTTCAGAAACATGGTAGATAAACGCGAATCGTACTCAAAGGAAGATCTTCTCGCCAGCGGGCGCGGAGAGCTGTTTGGTGCTCAGGGTCCGCAATTGCCATCGGGCAACATGCTCATGATGGATCGCGTCATCAAGATGACCGAAGACGGTGGCCTGCATGACAAAGGCTACGTAGAAGCGGAGCTGGACATCCATCCGGACTTATGGTTCTTTGGGTGCCATTTCATTGGCGATCCGGTTATGCCGGGCTGCCTCGGTTTGGATGCCATGTGGCAGCTGGTCGGTTTCTATCTCGGCTGGCTGGGTGGAGAAGGCAAAGGACGAGCGCTGGGTGTTGGTGAAGTGAAATTTACCGGTCAGGTATTGCCAAATGCTCAAAAAGTCACTTACCGCATTCACTTCAAGCGTGTTATTAATCGCAAGCTGATCATGGGTATTGCGGATGGCGAAGTTTTTGTCGACGGGCGTTTAATCTACACCGCAACAGATCTGAAAGTCGGTTTGTTCAAGGATACCAGTAGTTTTTAATCCATCGTCATCAGGCAGGCGCCCCAACGTCAACAAATCAGGGGCGCTTTTCTTCCAGATGACCTGCTCAATTCACTTACCCTCATTGACAAGTACGGTTAATCCCGGAATGTGCTGTTCCTGCTCATCTCCTGCATCTTCAATCGTATTTTTGCGATCCACCCCCACATATGATGGTTTGCTGTTTTCAGTCGACAAGGTATACTTTCGCAATTGAAATAGCGTTTTAAAAAATGTAGTTATCCGATATGAATAAAGGAACGAACATGAAAATTGCACTGATTAACGAGAACAGCCAAGCCGCCAAGAACGCCGTGATCGCCGCAGCGTTGTCTAAAGCTGTTGAGCCGCAGGGACATACCGTATACAACTACGGTCAATATGCTGTTGAAGACGCAGCACAGTTGACCTATATCCAGAACGGTATTCTGGCTGCCATCCTGCTGAACTCCGGTGCTGCCGACTTTGTCGTCACCGGTTGCGGTACTGGCCAGGGTGCGATGTTGGCTTGCAACTCTTTCCCGGGCGTGATTTGCGGTCTGGTTGTCGACCCGTCCGATGCCTACCTGTTCTCCCAAATCAACAATGGCAATGCCGTATCCTTGCCTTATGCCAAGGGCTTTGGTTGGGGTGCCGAGTTGAACCTGGAAAACCTGTTCACTCAGCTGTTCAAAGAAGAAGGTGGCAGGGGCTACCCGAGCGATCGCGTCGCTCCCCAACAGCGTAACAAGAAAATTTTGGACGCAGTCAAAGCGGTTACTTACAACGATCTGATTACTATTCTGAAAGAACTGGATCAGGAACTGGTTAAAGGTGCGATTGCCGGCCCGAAATTCCAGGAATATTTCTTTGCTAACAGCAAAAATGCTGAAATTACCGCATACATTAAATCACTACTGAACTGATATTCAGCGCATTAAATCGCCGCTTCGGCAGTAATGCCGATCAGTTGGTCAAACCAGTGGTTTCTAAGAGTCCGGAAATGCTCGCCCATTTCCGGATTTTTTATGCACATTGGACAGGGTCTTAACCTTATTCCCCACTATGATTCATGACGTAATCCGATGATGGCTTAAGCGATTTTCCTGGTCTGAAACTGATTTCCCGCAATCTTACCGAATCAGGTACTTTCACCCTGCGTAAACGTACTCGTCAATGACTTAACTGGCTGGCATTACCGTTCCAGCGGTAGTTTTTTTATCTTTGTCATAGGCAAATCAGGCAGGTCTTATCGGCTTCGTTCAACACTTGAGCAGAAAGAATAAAACGACCAAATAGCGCTTGACCGGATAATGTCGACTGCCTATAGTAGCGCCCCGTTGCCGCCTATGGCGGTGACACCCCGGTGAGGTGTCCGAGTGGCTGAAGGAGCACGCCTGGAAAGTGTGTATACGTGAAAACGTATCGAGGGTTCGAATCCCTCCCTCACCGCCACTTCTGATTGTTAAGTTTTATCGTAGATACACTTCCACTCTTTACTCATTATCATCCTTACTTTATTTTCAAGCCGACTCGTCCATTCTTACTCATGTTAATCATTAAGTTGATGCATAATCACCCGTGATTACAACGCCCGAAAACGCTTCTTGTCACTTTGCATTCGCCCTGTTCACACGACACTTTGGCAGTTTCACAATACCAAACAATAATGTCTCTCGGCCCTACCCACAGTTGATTTACAAAAGAGCTCACGCCATACATCAGTCGTCAGCGCCAGCAAAGACAACCATAGCCGTAAAATGTCTATCCAATAGAAATAAAACAAATATTTTGCACTTACGCTTCGAGATCAGTTCTTTACATGTGGAAAAATCGCCATCTATTTTTATTTATCTTAAAAAGCTTTTATCGACCGTAAAAAGCAGTAACCCCTCTAATTATTAATAGCGTTATCTCCGATGTTTTTTATAAAAAATATAAAATCCGTATCTATGATTATTAATGTTTACTTAATCTATGATGAATACATTAGCTATCGTCAGAGACCTATACGGCAACATGCAATTATCCTGAGTATATTGGCGGAGCATAAAAATGACTATTGTAAAAAAACTGGCAATCGCAATCACTATCTTTACCATCGCCCTAATCGGTGTGGGTAGCTTTGGACTTCAATCACTTAGTCAATCCAAAGATCGGATGGATTACGTCTTGACCAATACTATGCCCAGCCTCGACAACCTGGTTCAGTCGTCCAATGCATTGGGTGATGCACTAAATTCACTGTCGCTGTATTTTTTAACAAAAGATGAACAACGCCGTAGTAACTTAAAACAGGCTGTTAATACGTCTCTTGCCAAAGTAGAAAAACTGAATGCAGATTATATAAAAAATCTGATTTCAGACGATAAAGACTTAGCAATGTCAAATGCAAATCTACAATATTTGAATGACTTCAAATCTGCGAAAGATAAACTTTTTCAGCAGTTCCAGAGTGATAATCAAGCCGCCGATAAAGCTTTCTCCGACCAGGGGTATATTAGTCTGGCGCAGGATAAACTGGTTAAAGGCTTCCAGGATCAATATAGCTATAACGTTGTGCTGGCCAATGGTTTGCAAACGCAGAACAACGACAGTTTCAAGATGACCTTTATCGAACTGCTTGGGTTGATTCTCGTCGCACTGATTATTGCAGGTACCTTATCAACAACCATTCTGCGCTATGTACGCAATAGCCTTAATGCCTTACGCCAGACACTGACTGCCGTGAGCGAAGACCTGGATTTGACACATCAGGCCGATGCCAGTCGGAATGACGAAGTGGGTCAAACCGCTGCCGCGTTTAACAACTTGATCCAGCGTTTCTCTTCAGTATTGCACGACGTTCGGACGGCGAGTGAAAGTGTATCGACGGCATCAGGCGAGATTGCGTCGGCTAATGAAGATCTCTCTTCTCGCACCGAAGAACAAGCGTCATCGCTGGCGCAAACTGCCGCCAGCATGCATGAGATCGCCTCAACCATCGAAAGTAATGTCGATAACACCAACCAGGCGAATCGCCTGGGCCAGGAAGCGGGGCAAGCGGTAGCGCATGGTGATGAGTCCGTTCAAAAAATGATGCTCGCGATGGCGGAAATTGCCCATGGTTCAGAAAAAGTAGCCGACATCACCAATCTGATAGAAGGTATCGCTTTCCAGACCAATATTCTCGCCCTTAACGCGGCAGTTGAAGCAGCACGCGCCGGCGAGCACGGCCGAGGTTTTGCGGTTGTCGCCGGTGAGGTTCGCACACTTTCTCAGCGCTCATCATCCGCAGCGAAAGAAATCAAAACACTGATAGACACCGCCATCTCTTCTGTACAAAACGGTACCGCGCAGGCTGATGAAGTCCGCGATGCTATCGGGAATGTGAAAAGAGTAATTCAGAACGTATCAGGCTTAATTGCCGAGGTTTCGCTGGCATCCGAAGAACAAAGCCGGGGCATCTCACAAATCAATATTGCGCTCAACCAGATGGAGTCCGTCACACAGCAAAACGCCGCCATGGTGGAACAAGCCTCAGCCGCGGCCGACTCTCTGAACGAACAGGCATATAAACTTCGGCAGTCGGTCGAGATATTCAGGCTACGGGGCACTGCCATATCCGAGCACGCCTCATCGCCGGCACGCCGCCACCTTCAATTAACAACCCATTAATTCAACGATGAGAAAGGGCTGCATACGCAGCCCTTTTATTATTGGCGCACATAAATCAGGAATAAGCGAATAACGCCCGCTGACACAATTCCGAACGCACACAATCTTCTTTATCAAACGTGACAATGCCTACCATATCGTCCTCCTGGAAACGCGCCAATGCATCACTCAGCCCTGACATCGCCCCCACAGGCAGATCACATTGAGTAATATCCCCATTCACAATGACGGTGACATTTTCGCCTAATCGCGTGAGGAACATGCGCATTTGATTAACGGTGACATTCTGTGCTTCATCCAGAATAACAACGGCATTTTCAAATGTGCGGCCTCGCATATAAGCAAAAGGCGCAATTTCAACTTTGGCGATTTCAGGCCTCAAGCAATACTGCAGAAAGGATGCCCCCAGACGCCGCTGTAATACGTCATATACCGGACGGAAATAAGGCGCAAACTTCTCAGCAATATCCCCCGGCAAAAAGCCTAAATCCTCTTCCACCTGCAAGACCGGGCGGGTAACGATTATCTTCTCAACCTCTTTGTGAAGTAATGCCTCAGCCGCTTTGGCTGTACTCAGAAACGTCTTGCCGCACCCGGCTTCGCCGGTGGCAAATATCAACTGTTTATTTTCTATTGCAGACAAATAATACTCCTGAGCCAGATTTCGGGCCTCTATCAACGAAGTATCGCGACTTTCCCGCGCCATGCCGATAGATTCAATTCCTCCAAGCTGAACCAGAGAAGTGACCGATTCTTCTTCACGCTGGCGATGACTGCGTGATTCACGTCTGATTACGCGCTTAGCTTCACGACGTGCTTTGATCACTGCTTTTTGTCTTCCCATAGTGGCACCTTACAGTTTGTTTCACTTACCGAACGGACTTTGGCCGATGGTGTTTCATTCACAAATAAGGTTGGCTCCCTTATTAAGCCGTAAATAGGATAAAAAGGAAAAAACTGATGCATAACAGCATCTGACGATCTGTTGACATCAGCTTTCGCAGTTAATCTAGAAAATACAGGATTGAAAGGATAGTGCGTAATCAGGAATATGAGGCGGGAAACAGACTCCCCGCGTTGGTGAAGCGGTAGAAGAGAACAAAGATGTTGACTATTGTGTCCACAAAAGGACTCTGTCATTCGTGCTCCTCACAGTGACAATAACTATTCTGGTGAATAATGATTGACCGTATCAGGGTTTCTGACACCTGAAGAAAAATTACAACTTCATGATGTCAGTATTATGACAGTGCAATATTAACGATACGTCTGGCAAGCACTTTTACACTGGAATAATTTAATCCTATGAATACGGCATATTCCCTCGCCGTCGTCAGGCGAGGGAGATTCACTAGTAATGTTTTTGCCAATGGAGATACTGGTCATACTTGCGCAACGCGCTACGATAGGTGTTTTGCTCAATGTCCGGCAGATAATCGCAGATACGCTGTTGAATATTGTCACTGGCGGCAAAACTTTCCTGAGGGTAATTTTTCGCGACCAACAGTTCATCAAGCCGCCTCAGGCGAATGACATATTCACGCATAGTGCTATGCCGCACTTCTGTCTGTTCGATGAGATATTGCGTAAAAGCTCTAATATCAAAGTAATTGGCGTGAGTATTGCAAAAGACCTCACTGCAAAACCGGCAAAGAGGAATAAGCTCTTCCTGTACGGATTCCCAGACATCATTATCAATAAGCCGATCCATAATACCGATCGACTTTTTATTGATAAGCTGATTTCGAAATACCAACGAAACGCGATCCAGTTCTTTCGAACAGTTTGCACAATGCGTTTGTCTGTGTTTGAAGTCTTTCAGATAACGGCTGAGAAGCTGCTTCTTCCTGGTTGATTGAGGCATGAGTCCATTCCTGACAGTAAGTTGATCCAACTAACATGTCTACGCTTCAAATTAAACGTCATTCATTAATTTCACGCGCAGACGCTTAATGGCCTGGCTATGCAACTGACTGACGCGCGACTCCCCCACTTCCAGAACCGCCCCAATTTCCTTCAGGTTCAATTCTTCCTGGTAGTAGAGGGTCAACACCATTTTTTCACGTTCTGGCAAATTTTCAATCGCCTCCATAACCCGCTGACGCAAATTGACATCCATCAGCAGATGAAGAGGATTGGCTTCTTCGTTCCCTTCCAGCAACGCTTCAGCACTGTCCCCATGCTCTTCCCGCCACTCATCGTAAGAAAACAGCTGGCTGTTGTTAGTATCCAGCAGAATCTGACGATACTCCTCCAGCGAGATATTCAGAGACTGTGCGACTTCCTGTTCGGTAGGCGCCCTACCGAGTAGTTGTTCAGCTTGTCGCATTGCATGAGCCACTTCACGGGCATTACGTCTGACACTACGTGGTGCCCAATCCCGGCTGCGTAGTTCATCCAGCATTGCGCCTCGAATCCGCTGTACGGCATAGGTCGTAAATGCTGTACCCTGAAGCGAATCATAACGCTCCACTGCACTTAACAACCCAATGCCTCCCGCTTGAAGAAGATCATCAAGCTCGACACTTGCCGGAAGACGAACCTGTAAGCGTAAGGCTTCATGGCGCACTAAGGGAACATAGCGCTTCCATAAGGAATTTTTATCCATTGTGCCTTCAGCGGTGTACAGTTCGCTCACAGTGATAAATACCTATGGTGATAAAGTTATCGATACTATTATGCGATTGTCACATCCCCTCAATCGACCGAATAACCCTAAAAAAGAGGCTTTATTTGCAACAGACAAAAACGTCAAAGTCGCTAACTACAATACTTACCAACAAAATCTCGCACTTGATTTTTGAAGTGAGTGGGCTCATCGCAGATGATTTTTTTATATCCATCAAAATCTTTGATCATAATAGCAAAATCGTTAAAAATAGAAAGAATCAACATCCTGAACTTCGATAAAAACTCATCACTGTCTGAATCAAGTTTATAACTATCTGGAATGGGTATATCAACATGATTTCTAGCACTTCCTTTTATTCCCGTTACAATACAGCAGCCAGCCATAGCAGCTTCTCGAGGGAAACGATCCTTCCCAGGGTGAGAACCAAAGTCTATGTAAACTTTACTTTGCAAAAGTAAGTTTTTAACTTGTTCTGGCGTCATGTTAGCTATTGGGATAAATTTAAAATCAGGATTATTTTCTATTAGATATTTTGTAACTTCTATACCCTTTGCCGGATTGAATGCTATAATATTATGTCGTTGAATATTTTCCGAAACTGGAGTTAAATGTTTTTCATTTAAATAGTCCGTTAACATCTCCGATTCAATTTCATGTTTTAGCAAAAATAGTCTAGCATATTCGCTCTGTACAAGATGTTTATATTTTTTCATAGCATAAACAGATAATTTACCGCCTTTTAGTATACTGCTAACTCGTTTCGTCGGATTATCTATTTCACCAAAAAAATAATTATCTACTGATAGCCACCAGATAAATGCAGAACATCTCGGTAGAGAGTTTAAAAATACCGTTACCACTTCTGGGACAACAACAATCTGATCCTTAATCTGAGCTCTATCAAACCTTGAAATCTTCACGTCATAATGCTGGTAGCGCTCAGGGACAGAATATTCTTTCCCAATTGGATAATAAATCATCTGGGCGTCTACTCCAGCATTTCTAAGCTCGTGAGTGAATTGATGTAATAATTCCGGCCCACCTGTTACAACCCCACCAGGGCAAAAAACAAACACTTTTTTTGACATATATTCCTCATGACAATCTAATCTGATAAAGGGTAAATAACATTAGTAAGAAAAATAGCACTCTAGTTTAAAGGCTGAGCAAAGAAAGCAGGGATATTTTCTCCTGAATTTCTCTTTCTAAGATACATCGCTGCTGTATCTAATGCTTCAGATATTGTCACGTGCATATCCAGATATCTATAAGTCCCCAATCGCCCAATAAAAGTTATATTTTTTTCTTTATTAGCTAATTCTATGTAATCAAATAAGATATTTTTATCTTTAACTAATCTTATTGGATAATATGGAACATCATCATTAATAC
>NZ_JAAWVW010000014.1:0-112195 GCF_014855505.1 Musicola keenii
ATATGGAACATCATCATTAATACATTCCCGACTATATTCTTTATAAATTAATGTGGAATCATGAGACTCCCATGGAGAAAAGTGTTTATGTTCAGATATTCTAGTCCATGGTACATTGATATCACAATAATTTATCACTGCATTGCCTTGATAGTCTCCGTAGTGATATTCAGGTTTGAAATCAAGAGTTCTATAACCTAATCTACCTTTCGAATGATTAAACCATGCATCAATAGGCCCACTATAAAAAACATGCTCATACTCAGATGCCATTTCACGGAAAAAATGTGTATTTAAGATTAAATGAATATTTTTATGAGTGAGTATTTTTTCAACAATAACCGTATAACCGTTTTCGGGGATTCCCTGATAATTGCTATTGTAATAATTATCATCGTAATTAAATCGAACGGGGAGTCTTTTCAAAATGCTCGCAGGTAGCTCAGACGGATGAACTCCCCATTGTTTCTGTGTATAGCCTTTAAAAAAAGCCTCATAGAGATCTTTACCTACAAATTTTAGTGCTTGATCCTCAAAAGTAACTGGAATATTAATTGCATTCTCAGCTATTGAACTAACAAAATTTTTTGCTTCATGGGGAGAAAAAACCTTCCCAAAAAAACTATTGATTGTCATTAGGTTAATAGGGAGAGAATATATATGACCGTTACTAATAGCTTTGACGCGATTAGTGAAGTTATTAATCTTGTCAAACTGATTTATATATTTCCATACTCTATCATCGCTAGTATGAAATATATGTGGCCCATATTTATGAACCATAATCCCTGTTTGTTTATCTCTAGCGGTGTAACAATTCCCCGCCACATGGTTACGACTATCAAATACAGATACATCATAACCAGCAAGAGCAAGCTCTCTTGCTAAGACAGCACCAGAAAAACCCGCACCCACAACGGCAATTTTCTTCATGATAGTCCTCACTTCATCATGTAGACTGAATAGTATTATAATTTAAATACATACTTCAGCTACCACATAATTTCGGTGCGTAACACGGTTTCACTATTTAATGTCTTTCGGTGACGCACGTTCAATCAATTAGGTAACCAAGCCTTCCGCCATATATGCAAATTATCACCATCCAGCATCCAATCACGACTGACGGCTTGTTTTAGCATATCCCCCGTCTTTGCTGTTTCATTAAGATCGGACAAGTATTCTCTGATCGCATCCATCCACTCTTTATAACGATTGCGGACGCGGGTCACAGGCAGATCACAACGATACGGTTCAATATCACTGCAAATAACGGGATAACCACATGCACCATACTCCAGCAAACGAAGATTACTTTTACAGCGGTTAAACAGATTATCCTCAAGCGGGGCCAACGCGAGATCCAGGTTCATGGACGCCAGCTTTTCCGGATAGGAATCGATCGGCACACCTTTATAGAATTCATGGATATAGGGCCGAAGTTTTTCCGGACACATACCGAAAAATACCCATTCAACCTCATCCGCTAAATCCCGGACAATATCTACAATCAGCTCCAAATCCCCGGTATGGCTGCTGCCGCCGCCCCAACCTACGCGCGGTTTTTTCCCTTGCCGGCGCAGCGAGGTCAAGTTACCCCACCATTCAACCGGTAGCTTGTTCTCCACCACGCGAATATCTGCATGCATGCCGGCGAAGGCCTCAGCCAAAGACTGAGTAGAAACGACGAATCGATCCATAAAACCCAAGCTTTTACGCATCGCTTTCAGGATATCTTTAGGGACATCCTTGCGATGAATGCTCTTCAGCGGAACGTTGGGCATGTAATCGTCCACTTCGTAAACTTTGAACGTACTCGTGTATTTGGCCAGCCGATGAACCCAGTCATGGAAGTAGTCAGACGTTGGACGTTGGCAAATCAGAACATCCGGCGCATAGCGAGCCATCGTCGGCAAACTGAGATAGACATTGGCCAGTTTGCCATCGATCAAACCAGCGTCCTTCATCGCATTAAAAGGTTTAATCACACGGTAATGGCCACAACCAAATGAATCAGCATGTTGTGCCATTACGATAGGCAATGGATTCCAACTCAGCGGGCGCCATATCAATGAGGGATCGGGTTCAATTTCAAATCCCCGGCCATTCAACGATAAATTAATATTATAAGCGGGATCACGACTGATAACTGGAAGCCATTTCTCGTACATCCGATCCTGTTCTACCAGAAACGCACGATGTTTATTTTCCATTTCAGATTGTGTTTCTTTCTGGGATTCCGCACTATTGGCAGCTTTGTCATGCATGACAACCGCGTATGGCGTCCATACCGTAAGATAACCGGCTTCCCTCGCTTTCAAACACAAGTCAACATTTCCGTATGCAGAACCAAACTGTTGCTCATCAAAACCGCCAATATGATCAAACAACGCTTTCTTAATCAGCATGCAGGCGGCGCTTATTGCGGTATAGTTTTGATCGACGACCAGACGTTCCATGTAACCGCTGGAATTCACTGACTCTCCGGCAAAAGGGATATCAGCCGGGCCGCGCAACCCAAGAATCATCCCGGCATGTTGTACGCTGCCGTCGGAATAAATCAGTTTAGCCCCGACAATACCCACCTCCGGACGCTGAATATGATTCAGCATATTATCCAGCCATTCAGCCTGGATAATGGCGGTTTCGCTTTTTAGAAACAGCAGGTAATCGCCATTGGCAGCCGAAAACGCTAGATTATTAACACCAAATTCGGTTGTCTCTTCCGGAGCATAAAATACCCGGATGCGATTGGGATCTACTTTCGCCAGGCCATCCAGCCAGACTTTGGTCTCATTATTCCGGCTACCATGGTCCACAATAATAAGTTCGTAGTTTCGGTATTTGGTTTTCTCCAACAGACTGGTAACGCTGCTGGCCAATACGGAAAGCTTATCTTTGGCAGGAATAATGATAGAAACCAGCGGTTTTTCTGCATGGTTGTAGACCAGCCGATAATGCCCCGGCGCCGGAGTTAACACTTGAGCATTGTCATATCCGCGCCTCACCAGGTGACGTTCAAGTACTCGAATCTCATCCGGTACTGATCGCAACGTCACGGCATTTGATATAGTTAAAAATTCAGCCAGGTGTCCGATCGCTCCAATCCCTTTCTGCTCAATCAGTCGAACAATAAACTCGAACTCAATGCTTTGTGAAAATTCGTTATCAAATCCGCCCAGTTCCAGTAACACCTCCCGTTTAAACAACCAGTGGGGCGCCATAATTGCGGGAGTACTAAGCAGATAATCAAGATTGAAATCAGGGCGACACGAAGCACCAATGTTATCGTTGTCGCCGCGCAACAGTTCGTCACCATAAACGGCAGAACAGCCTTGTGCGCTAACAAGGCCTATACTGGTCATAATCAGCCCGCCAGCCGTTACACATTCACCAGCGCGAATATTTAAAAGCCAGTCGAATTCAACATTAGTGGCAATATCGTTTAATGATTGGGCAAGCGAATTCCCTAATTTTTTATATTCCACCCCATCCATGATGGGGTATATATCACCCTCTGCCGTCGTCAATACTATTGATGTGACCATTACACCGGAAATAGAGGAATCAAAAATACTCTCAATAGTTTTATTAACTTTTTCCGTATCGTTAAACTCATCATAAATAACAATACAGAATGTCCTTCCATCCGGGTTTTTCTCTAAATACCGATTGATAAACTCTGATTCGACCCGAGTAGGTACGCGAGCGGCCAGCCACCCACCTTTTGATTCCGTTTTTTTAATCAGCAGCTCACTCTGCCTGTTTCTTATTGCCTCATTCACATCAAAGTCAATGAATTGATCGGGGAAATCGAGTGGTGCAACCTGGATATATTTGCTATTGCCTTTATGGGGTATAAACCAACCAGCCTGAACAATGGCTTTGCCAAAATGGGAATGTTCAACAAATTCCTTGCCATCGATCGCATCATTAATTTGCCCAGTATCAAGGATACGTATTTGTGAAAGCGGCTGAGCTAACATCACCAGATCACCGCGTATCAGCAATTTCGTATACAACACCAAGGAACGCATAGCACTAAAATGCTGATTGCCGATGTGGAAGAACGGTTTTTCTACTGACTGCAGCTCGGATTTTCGACAAAGAGAACAGGAAAGTGTACCGATAAAGTTAATAACATAATCAGCAAAGAAACTCGGCAATCCTTCGCCTTTTATGATTCTGTCATCCGTAAATGGATAAACCGATGCCGCACTTTCGGTTAACTCTTGCCCGTCGCCACCAATCCTCTGATACCGGGATGACGCCAGTGTCAAAGAAGTGTCACTATCCAAAGCCCCGACCAATAATCTAACGCAATTTTCTCGGATAACATCCTTATCAAACAGAAACTTGATATATTCGCCTTTCGCCATATCAAGGGATTTGACAAAACGATTCTCAAAATCATGAGAAGCATCACAGCGATAATAATTGATGGGATAAGGAGACATCGCAAGTAATTTGTAGGCGATGTTTTCAATTACGCTATCAGAGGTAGCATCACATACAATAATTTCAATGTTGGCGTAGTCTTGCTGTAAAGCACTTCGGAGTGACAACTCAAAAAAACGAGGATTCTCTGCAAAAATGATAACACTTACCAATGGAGTATTACCCATCACCACACCTCTTATTGATCAGACCTGCTAGCCTCTTTTACTTTCTTATACCGCTGCATCAAGCAGCGTAATCGCTAGCATCGCATAAATTAGCAGATTATAAGTGCTTGCAGCCGGTTTTAAACAGAGAATGTCAGACTCTTTTTTACGGCTATTCAGTCTATGAAGTGAAATGCAACTATTTCATCTATGACTTTTTGATATAGCATGAAAAATAATCATCATGCACAATATCAGTTAAAGAACAAACTGGTGCTCAACAAATATTATCCATATAAAAATAAAAAACCCCACCAAAGTGGGGTTTTGCAATACAAGGCATATTACTGCAGCAGAGACAGAACAGTCTGCGGTACAGAGTTGGCCTGAGCCAAAACAGAGGTACCAGCCTGTTGCAGGATCTGAGCTTTACTCATATTGGACACTTCAGTTGCATAGTCAGCATCCTGGATACGAGACTGAGCTTCACTCAGGTTGGTCGTGGTGCTAGTCAGGTTGTTGATAGTAGAGTCGAAGCGGTTCTGAATCGCACCGAGGTTACTCTTCATGCTATCTACCTGAGAAATGGCTTTATCCAGCGTAGTCAATGGATCGCTTGTAGCTTCCAGAGTCAGGTCATCAGTGCTGACCGAGTCGATAGAGACAGTCAGGACACCCGTGGTGCTGTCTACAGACAGATCATTAGAAGTCAGTTTGTAGTAAGCGGTGGTACCAGAAGCGCCGACACCATCTACAGCAGAGGTCAGAGTACCGCTGACAAAGTAGTTACCGTTATCATCACTAACCAGCGTAGCGCCGCTCAATACGCCGCTGAAGGAGCCAGAAACACTACCGGTAGTACCGTTAACATCTACAGTTACACCAGTGTAAGCAGTACTGTTGTAAGTACCGCTGCTTGCATCGGTAGCAGTACCAGACAGCTGAGGGCCATCAACGTTAAAACCAGTCAGGTTCAGGCTGGTTGTGTTGATTTTCTGCAGGTCGATAGAGATGGTCTGGCCATCCTGAGAACCAACCTGAATAGATACAGAAGTTTTGCTGCCATCCAGAACTTTAACGCCGTTAAAGTCGGTCTGGGCAGAAATACGGTCGATTTCAGACAGACGCTGAGTGATTTCATCCTGGATTGACTGCAGGTCGCTTGCAGAGTTGGTGCCGTTCTGAGCCTGTACAGTCAGGGTACGGATGGACTGCAAGTTTTCGTTGATTTCGTCCAGAGCGCCTTCAGTGGTCTGAGCCAGAGAGATACCATCGCTAGCGTTGCTGGAAGCCTGGGTCAAACCGTTGATCTGAGAAGTGAAGCGGTTAGAAATTGCCTGACCCGCAGCGTTATCTGCAGCGCTGTTGATTTTCAGACCAGAGGACAGACGTTCAATCGCAGTACTCAACGAAGTCTTAGACTTGTTTAAGTTGTTCTGCGCAATCAGCGAAATGCTGTTTGTGTTAATTACTTGTGCCATAAGAGATTTCCTTTTAAATCATCCATCAGGACTTAAATGGTAAGGGTTCAGGCTTTGCCGCCCACGGCGTCAACCACCGTCCTTTGTGGTATCGGCTTACTGCACTCAACCTTTAGGCGTTTAAGTCAAAATTTTATATTTTATTTATTTTCAATGAGTTATGGAAATATCTTGAAACTATCCATATAAAACGGCCAAACACTCTCAGCAAATCCGTCTGGCAGAGAATAGGAATGAGCACAAACGAATCACGAAATCGATAGCTAGGATCCACAAATCCAGTCATCCTCGGGATAGAACGTAACAGCATAGAACTGTTGATGCCTAATTTCTGGAAATGAAATTACCGACCATCCTGGCAAGAACATCAAAAAACTCTCCGAAGACACGTTCGGCAAATGTGGGAAGAAGAGGCATCAGAAAGCTAAGTGTCAGAATACCGACAGTCAGTGTCACCGGGAATCCAATAACAAAAACCGAAAGCTGCGGCGACATCCGGTTCAAAAACCCCAGAGATAAGTTTATAACCAGCAATAATGTGATCAGCGGTAATGCCAGCCTGAGCCCATAGTTGAAAATCTGTATTCCGGCTAACGCTACCGAGTAGAAAATATGACTGTCGATGGCGTCGTCGTTAATTGGGATAACATGAAAAGTATCAGCGAGCATAGAGACCAACCATAAATGCCCATTGAATGCCATAAAAAGTAATAACGCTAGTAAATTTAAAAGACGTGCCAGTACCGGCATATTAGGCCCACCAGACGGATCGAAAAAGGTCGCAAACGATAAACCCATCTGCAGACCGATCAACTCGCCGGCAACACGGAAAGCCGTCAATGCTAGCTGCATGGTAAAACCGATACAAACGCCTATCGCCATTTGTTTTCCCAGCACCCATAGCCCGCTGGCAGAAAAAATAGGAATCGACGGGATAGGTATCGTGGGACTGACAAGAAAGGTGATTAGCAACGCCAGACCAATCTTTACTCTATTGTTGATCTCTTTTTCGCTTAATACCGGTGCGGTGGATATCAATGCCAATATTCGGATAAACGGCCAGAAAAACTGATTAAGCCAATGAGTTAACTCTGCCGTTGTCAATTCGATCATGATTAGCCAATGATCGTTGGCAAGCTGCCAAACAGAGAACGGACGTAATCAAGGAATACCCCTAGCATCCAGGGGCCGGCAATGATGATTGTTGCAAAGACAGCAAGTACCTTGGGAATAAAAGAAAGTGTCATCTCGTTTATCTGGGTCGCTGCTTGCAGGATACTTACGATAAGGCCTGTTACCAGTGCAGCTAGTAACAACGGAGCCGACAACGAAAGCGCCACTTTCATCGCTTCATTGCCCATTGCCATTATGGATTCAGGTGTCATGATTTCAGTCCCTACGACATTTAGTCATGGTTAACTGTAAAAGCTCTGTACCAACGAACTCAACAACAATTGCCACCCGTCAACCAGCACAAATAGCATCAGTTTGAATGGTAACGAAACCGTTGCTGGAGGCACCATCATCATCCCCAACGCCATAAGTACACTGGCCACAACCAAGTCAATGATCAGGAAAGGAATAAAAATAGTGAACCCAATCTGAAATGCGGTTTTCAACTCACTGGTCACAAAGGCCGGCACTAAAACACGCATAGGAACCGCTTCAGGCCCTGATAATGCGGGTATCTCGGCTAAGCGGGCAAACAATGCCAGGTCCGTTTCCCGCGTTTGACGCAACATAAACTGACGCAACGGCTGGGAACCCCGCTCAATTGCAGTTTCCATATTGATTTTATTCTCGCTGAAAGGCTGGTACGCATCTTGATATACCTTAGTCAACACAGGAGACATAATAAAAAAAGTCAAAAACAGGCTGAGGCCGATCAAAATTTGGTTTGGCGGTGCCGTCGGCGTACCCAAAGCACTACGCAGTAATCCCAGCACAATGATAATGCGAGTGAAACTGGTCATCATCAGCAAAACAGCAGGAATAAATGTCAGCGATGTTAGCAACACCAGCGTCTGAACCGGGAGACTCCAACTCTGAGCGCCATTCGCCAACGGTTGACTGATGATACCAGGTAACTGAGCCCACGAATTCGGGGCAAAAAAAACAATCAGAATGGTAAAAAAGCCGCGCCGAAATAAACGCGCAAGTGGTGCAGAAAACATCATCATTCTGATTTTTCCGAGCGAGTTAACACTTTATTCAGAAGTGAACGAAAATCTGTCGGCTTCGATTTATCTACCGCAGGCACTTCATCCATCGTTTTCGCGGGCAAAGTACGCAAATGTGTGATCTGCTGAGGCGTAACCCCCAATACCAACCACTCATTATCCACCTCAACGATGACGACTCGCTCACGCTGACCGACCAGGCAGCTCGAAACCACCTTCAACATCTTGTTCTGTCTCATTTGTGGGGCAAAACCCAACTTTCTGGCCAACCATGCCATCAGTAGAATGAGTACAAGAATCAAGCCTAAAACAACACCAATTTGCGTCAATGCAGAATCTGAAGAATACGACGGTGCGGCGCCAACCGCTGGCTGCACCGTCGATGTGAGCATTGTCTGATCCTGGGGTTGAGACATGGGAGCTAACGGCTCAGACGACGCATACGTTCAGAGGGAGTGATAATGTCTGTAATGCGCACACCGTACTTATCAGCAACGACGACAACTTCGCCTTGAGCAATCAAATAACCATTGATTAAGATATCCAAAGGCTCGCCAGCCAATCCATCAAGAGCCACTACTGACCCTTGGGACAGTCTCAGAAGCTCTTTGATCGTCATTTTGGTTCTGCCCAACTCAACAGTCAGTTTTACTGGAATATCTAAAATCAAATCAATATCTTGAGCGGTCCCAGACGCCGCATCGACATCAAGTGTTTTAAAAATCCCTTCAGCACTGCCTGCTTTCTCTGCGGTCTGTTGCTCATTAAATGCATCAGCCCACAGATCGTCCACTGAATCTTTTTCTTCGGACGGTTTCTTCGTGTCACTCATTGGGCTGTTCCTCGTTATTCAGATTATTCAAAATAGGATTAATCAAACGTTCAACCCTGAGGGCATATTGCCCTTTGAAAGTACCATATTGCCCGGTAAGGACGGGTACGCCATCAACATGAGCAACCAAACTCTCAGGTTTTTCAATAGGTAATACATCACCTGGTTTTAATTTCAATACTTTCGACAATCTTAAGGGAATGTCGACAAAATTCGCAACCAACTCCAATTCCGAATGCTGTACCTGCTTGGCCAACGTTTCCCGCCAGTTTTGATCTTCCTGACGCGAGTTCTCCAGCGGTGGATTCACCAGCAGCTCACGCAACGGTTCAATCATCGCGAAAGGAATACAAATATTGAATTCCCCCGTGAGATTACCAATTTCAACATGGAACGGCGTAGTGACCACGATATCATTAGGAGATGTCGTGATATTCGTAAATTTAACCTGCATTTCAGACCGGACATATTCCACATCCAGTTTGTAAATGGCATTCCAGGCATCACCATAAGCATCCAACGCCAACCGAAGCATTCTTTTTACTACTCGCTGTTCGGTATGTGTGAATTCCCGACCTTCTACTTTTGTGGGAAAACGACCATCTCCCCCGAACAGGTTGTCCACCGCAATAAAGACCAGGCTAGGAGAGAATACAAATAAAGCAGTCCCCCGGAGTGGTTTTAAATGCACCAAGTTAAGGTTTGTTGGCACCGGCAAATTGCGGGCGAAATCATGATAGGGCTGAATCTTGATAGGTCCAGCAGTGATATCCGGGCTACGACGGAGTAGGTTGAATAGCCCCATGCGAAACTGACGGGCAAAACGCTCGTTAATAATCTCCAGTGACTGTAACCGCTCACGAACAACCCTTCGCTGTGTATTGGGGTCATACGGTTTAATATCACTGTCAGCAGACGCCGCTGATTTGGCTTTGCTATCGCTATCATCACTATCGCCATTCAGTAATGCGTCAATTTCGGCCTGGGAAAGAATGCTGTCACTCATAATAATTATCGCAGTATAAAAGCCGTGAACAGGACATCATTCACCACCTGATTCGGTTGTCCGGGCACCAGTGGTGGACTTAACACTTGCTTAATCTCTTCAATCAGTTTTTGCTTACCCTGTTCATTCGCTAAGGCAACGGCATTTTGACGAGACAAGAGCAACAACAGACGACTACGAACCTCCGGTAAATAGCGCGTAAAACGACTCTTGGTCTCTTCGTCCGGTAAACGCAGTGTAAATCCAATATACAAAACCCGATCCGGATTGTTATCTGGATTGACCAGATTCACAGTGAACGTATCCAACGGCATGAATACTGGCTCGGGGGGAGGAGCTTCCTTGGCTACCTGAGGTTCCACGTTCTTTTGATGGAGAAACCACCAACTAGCACCGGCAGCACATGCAGCTGCAAGCACTACAGCAATCAGTAGTAGTAACCAGACAGAACGCTTACGCCCCGACTGTGTTTTTTTTTCAGCCATAGACCAAGATAATTCCTATACGCATTGGTATTAAATGCAGGATACGAACTGCACTATATATAGTGATTATCCCGTCTATTTATTCTATCAATAGGATGAATAGACGAGGAAAATCACACTACCTTAAAGGTTTGTTTTACGCAAAAGTATCAACACCATTCAGGGATGACGCGACTCGTTGCAGTGATGCCGGAACATCCAGAACGTCTCGCGCAGCATCCACTGATGAAGAATATTGTTGCGATGACGAAGAGCTAGACTGCCCCTGACTGTTTTGCTGCCATCCTGAGCCAGAATAACTCTCGCTGCCTACACTGGTTTGGCCCAGTGTAATACCACTTTCTGATAACGCGGTTCTTAACTGGGGCAATGCAGCCTCCAGTGCTGCGCGAACCTGACTGTGAGCTGATGCCAGATGAATCTGGGCCTGATTATCATCAAGCGTCATACTAACCTGGATAGCGCCGAGCTCTTGCGGATGAAGCTTCAACTCCACATTTTGCTGGTTATTGCGACTGAACATCACGATCTGCTGGCTAAATGCCTGCTGCCATTCATCACTCCCCAAACGGGCATTAATCGTTGCCGATGCTGCAGAACTCGTAGGAGTGGTACTCAAGGTCGTACTGTTACCAACCGTTTGACTCAACGTACTATTCAATGCATTCAATGAGGATGTCGTTGCAGATACATTCGCTTCTGCAGATTGTTTATGCTCCGTTACCACCGAAGTCAACGTTACATCAGCCGATTGCACTTGCGCACGGGAACTATCTGTGGAACTCACTTTGGCATCGCTGATGGTATCTTTACTGTTTTTACCCTTTCCAGCCGTCAGCGCCGAAGAACCGGTTATCGCCGTAGTCTTGGCAGAATCAACCACTTCACCGGTGTCGCTCGATAATCCAAGTTCTTTCGACGTACTTAATTGACGAGTTTGCGCCAACAAAAGTGAGCTTTTCTCTGTACCATCGGCCGAACCCAATGCAACTGTCGACTCCGCAGCTGAATGAGCATCCGTTGAGGTAGTCCCCGTCCCAGTAACAACTTTCTGAAGTTGCTGCGGAATCTCCGAGCCCAACATGGCAATAATGGCGGAGGATGACGTAGCCGCATCCGTCCCTGCAGTCGAGTCCGTTGAAATAACAATACCGCCATCGGTAATATCAAGCGCATCATCATCTGTTGATGTATCTGCTTTCTGACCATTCGGTACCGCAGAATCTTTACTGACGGATGTATTTTTAGCGTGTGCAGCGCGCGACTGTTGAAGCATTGCATTCAACGATGCATTCAGCAGTGTTTCACCATTTTCCAGAGAAGCATCATCCACAGCGTCGTTCTTGTTTTCCACCGTGTTGGTAGCATCTGATTTTGCTTTCTCGGTAGTCGTTTTACTTTCAGCTGTAGTCTGCGATGAAGTTTGTTGGGGCTGAGCAGACTGCTGTGAAGATGCCGTATGCTCCTCCAGTGGTTTGCTCTCATCTTGAGAGGTCTTGGCCTGTTGCCCATTATCTGTACTGGCAGTGGTTTGATTATTCTGACTTTGCTGAGTGCTGGCCATCTGCGAAGACAGCATGTCGCTAAAGGTATTGGGCTGAGTAGTCCCATACACTGGGCTAGATGAACCAGACGTCGTGGAATCTGATTGATTTACACCATTTTGATTAGACAAAGCGGTGGCAATAGATAAATTCATGGATTCAGTTTCCTTAATGATGCGCGCTGTGCAAATTCATCCATCAGTTTCTGGTCACGACGGTTCTCTCTGAGGAGAAATTCCTGCATCGCCCGCTCTTTCAACGTTTCAAAAGCATTCAACCGTTGTCGTTTTGTCTGCCATGTGGAGAGCGCTTTCTCAAGACGCTGAGCCCACACATGTAATTGTTTTTGGTGTTGCTCTATTGCCAGTTCCAGAGTCTTTATAAATTGCTGATAATTATACCAATTGGCTGCATTAATACCGGTACCCATCGACTCCTGGAGGCGCAGGCGGTAGTCATTCTCATAGTCAAGCAACATATCAAGCTGTTTTTGCGCCTGGCTATGGGACTGACGAACCTTGCCCAATAAGGTAGCGGCATCGTCGACTTCCTGCTGAGCCAATTCGCGAAGCTTATCAAGAGGAGTATCGCTCTTCATAGTACCTCATTAACTATAGCGGCAATATACAGTCCAATCCTACCCAACGCATTCCTTGCGGAGATAGCGAGGAAATCCGCTACTCCCTTCACACAGTAAAGAGCTCGCCTAACTGCTGTAGGGCATGATCTTCGTCGCACCGTTCATACATACCCTGCTGTAAAAAGCTTTCCATACGCGGATAAAGCTTTATTGCTTTATCAAGCAGAGGATCACTACCTGCAGCATAGGCGCCAACACTGATTAGATCCTTATTACGCTGGTATACCGATAATAGCTGTTTAAATTGTCGCACTTTTGCGTAATGTGATTCGTCGATTAACGACGTCATTGCACGGCTAATCGACGCTTCAATATCAATCGCAGGATAATGCCCTGACTCAGCGAGCTGACGCGACAACACAATATGTCCATCCAGTATCGCACGGGCGGAATCAGCGATAGGGTCTTGCTGGTCATCTCCCTCGGTCAATACAGTGTAAAAACCCGTAATCGACCCTCCCCCATGAATCCCATTACCAGCGCGTTCCACCAGTGCGGGCAATTTCGCAAATACGGATGGCGGATAGCCTTTTGTCGCTGGGGGTTCACCGATCGCCAATGCAATCTCACGCTGCGCCATCGCATAGCGTGTCAACGAATCCATAATCAACAGCACATGATACCCTTTGTCACGGAAATCCTCCGCAATCCGGGTCGCATAGGCCGCCCCCTGCATTCTCAACAAGGGTGACACATCCGCAGGCGCAGCGATCACCACAGAACGAGATCGTCCTTCAGCGCCTAAAATATTTTCAATAAAATCTTTGACTTCTCGGCCACGCTCTCCGATCAATCCAACGACAATCACATCAGCTTGCGTATACCGGGCCATCATACCAAGCAGGACGCTTTTCCCTACGCCAGAGCCGGCGAATAGCCCCATTCTCTGACCGCGCCCCACCGTCAACAGTGCATTGATTGCTCTCACGCCCACATCAAGTACATGATCAATCGGCGTCCGCTGCAGTGGGTTGAACGGTGGCGTTGTCAATGATGCACGATACCCTGTTTCAGGAAGCGGCAACCCATCAAGAGGCTTACCCGCACCGTCAAGGATGCGCCCCAACAACGACATACCCAGCGGCAATTTTTTCCCCTGCCCTTCATTATCTCCACCAATTCTGGCATAGACACGGGCGCCAGGAACAATGCCATCCACTTCTTCCAACGGCATCAGAAACAGCCTCTGCCCATTAAAGCCGACGACTTCGCTTTCAACTTCCTGCATTAAATCGCCATGGGGGCGCTCAATCATACAGGTAGCCCCCAGTGGCAGGTGTAATCCGGTGGCTTCAAGTACCAATCCCGTTGCGCGGGTCAAGCGCCCATAACGACGCACAGTTGGAGTAGATGCCATCCTTTTTTCGATGGAATCCAGCGTTGAGAGCCAGCGAGAGAGCCGCACAGTCATTATAATTCCCCCGGTGCGGCCAACCGACACAGCTCATGCCAACGTGTTGCGATACTGGAATCCAGATCGCCATCATCAGCACTGATCTTACATCCCCCCGGATGTAATTGGTTATCGGCCAACAAACGCCAGCCATTAGCAGCCAGCGCTGGCCCGAGATGCTGCTCGATTCGCTCCATGTCGGACGGATGAACCCGAAGTTGAGGTTTCCCGCTAAATAAAGGCTCTTGCTGAATCATTTGCTGTATCTGGTTAAGCAGTGCAGAACCATCACAAACCGGTGATTGCCCAATGACTTGTTTCGCCGCAGTCAATGCCATTTGCATCAGTCTGGAAACAATGACGCTATCGAGAGAATCGAGCGTTTGCTGAAAATCAGTCACCATCTGCTGCATTTGAGCAGCCAAAGGCTCCTGCTGTTTCAGACCTTCCTCCACACCCTGCTGGCGACCAGCTTCAACGCCTTGCCGGAATCCCTCCTCATACCCCTTTTGATGCCCCTCCTGATAACCAATTTCCTGCGCTCGCAGTTGTACTTGCTCACGCAACAGTTCCAGGCTGTTATCAGGCTCAGAATCCACCTCGGTAAACTGCGGAGTTGCATCAAGGGGCTCGTCCAACACCGGAAGAACCGGCTCACTCAGGTCCTTCAGTTTCCAGGGACGCCACGGCAACTCGTTCGAATGATTAGACATAAGCGTCGTCACCACCGCCAATTATCATTTCACCACTGTCGGCAAGTCGGCGAACAATAAGCAAAATGGCTTTCTGCTCGTTCTCGACCTGCGACATACGTACCGGCCCGCGCGTTGCCAGATCATCACGCAGGATTTCAGCCGCACGCTGCGACATATTGCGCAGGAATTTGTCCCGCAATGCATCGTCTGCCCCTTTCAGTGCAATAAGCAGCGATTCGGACTCCACTTCCTGCAACAGGCGCTGAATACTGCGATCGTCGACATCGACGAGGTTCTCAAACAGGAACATTTCATCAATGATTTTTTGCGCCAGCTCACCATCAAACTCGCGCACGGCTTCGATAACCGCTTCTTCCTGTTGTGTTTTCATCAGGTTAATAATCTCAGCTGCAGTACGAACACCGCCCATCTTGCTGCGTTTGAGATTTTGGCCGTCTAGTAGACCATTGAGCACTTCGGTCAATTCAGCCAAAGCCGCAGGCTGCACCCCGCCAAAAGTTGCAATACGCAACATGACGTCATTACGTAAGCGTTCATCAAACAAGGCCAGGATATCTGCAGCCTGGGCACGCTTCAGGTGGATAAGAATGGTCGAGATAATCTGCGGGTGCTCGTCTTTAATGAGATCGGCCGCCATTTGCGGCTCCATAAAGTTGAGCGTTTCCATACCGGAAGAGGTTTCCTTGCTCTCAAGGATATCCTCCAGCAATGACGCAGCACGCTCTTCACCCAAGGCTTTGACCAGTACAGACCGAAGATAATCGCCCGCATTGACGCTAAGCGCAGCATACTGCTCCGCTTCGGCCTCAAACTCCCGCAATACTTCCATCAGCTCTTTATTGGAAACTTGCTTCATATTGGCCATGGCAGCACTTAAATGCTGAACTTCACGCGCAGACAGGTGAGTAAATACCTCTGCGGCGCGATCTTCGCCAATTGTCATCAACAGGATGGCGCTTTTTTCAGTTCCAGTCAGACTCATAGTTCAGTACTCATCCATTGGCGAATAACCAGGGCGCAGACGCGCGGATCATTTTCGGCCAGGTCGCGAATACGCTGACTCTGGTGCTCAGCGCTGGCACGTTGCTGCGATTTCCGCTGCTGTTCCTGCTCTTCACGACTCAGTTGGACAACAATATCCTCTTCCTGTTTTGCGGCGGAGAGCCCTTCCATAAGTGCCTGCTGTTGGGCACGTTTCTGCATCTGAGGTCGTACTGTTTTGCGCCACAGAATCCAGGCGACCAGCAAAACCAGCAACCACTTGCCAATGCTGATTACGAGGTCAAGAAACGCCTGTTTCTGCCAGAAGGGCAATTCTCCGCTACCATCCGTCACTTCATTGAACGGTGCATTCACAACATTAAGAGTATCGCCCCGATCACTTGAGAATCCCATTGTTTCACGGGTCAGAGACTCGATCTGTTTGACCTGCTCTTCACTTAATGCAGCAGCCTTACCTTCGCTATTCAGCGCATAATTGACCACTACCGCCACAGAAAGACGCTGGACATTACCTGCACTTTGCTTGGTATGACGAATCGTCCGGTCAACCTCATAGTTGATCGTCGAATCCCGACGAGTATTTGAAGACTGTAATCCTGAAGCGGACGTCCCCGTCTGTGCGCCAGCACTGGCATTGTTTGCCGCGTTTGTCTGACCGGCGGTATTTTGATTGGTCTGATTGCCAGGTGTTGTAACCGGTGCCGTTGGTGTTGCGGACGGTTGGTTCGACAATGCGCCAGGTACGCCGCCAATATTTCTCCCCCCCAACTGCTCACTTTGACTCGATTGCTGCGAACGTACAGCAGCTTGATTCGGTGTTTGATTGGGCTGATATTGTTCGTCGGTTTGCTCACGATTTGAAAAATCGATCTGAGCCGTCACTTGAGCATGCACATTTCCCATACCGACGATTGGCGTCAGAATGGCCTCGATACGGCGTTGATAACGACCTTCAACTTCCGTCGCATATTTGAGCTGCGCCGCGTTTAGATCACGTCCCGCCGCATCCGTTTGGCTCAAAAGACGGCCATTTTGATCGACAACCGTTACATTCTCAGGCGGTAACCCAGAGACACTGCTGGAAACCATGTAAACAATGGCGTTAATCTGCCCTTCATCAAGCGCTCTGCCTGGTTGCAGGTTCAGTGTCACCGAGGCTGACGGTGATTTTTGCTCCCGGACAAAAAGCGAAGGTTTAGGGATAGCCAGATGAACGCGGGCGCTATGAACAGGACCGAGCGTCTCAATCGTTCTGGACAATTCGCCTTCCAACGCGCGTTGATAATTAATCTGTTCACTAAACTGGCTGATCCCGAACTTCTCCTGATCAAGCAGTTCAAACCCTACGGCACCGCCTTTCGGGAGCCCAAGTTGCGCCAATCGCAAACGGGTGTCATAAATTTTGTCGGAGGGAATAAGTATCGCACTGCCATTGTCGGCAAAACGATATGGCACGTTCATTTGCGTCAGTTGAGTGACGACCTCGCCACCATCACGATCGTTAAGATTGCTGTAAAGCACTCTATAATCAGGACTTTTAGCCCATAAAGCCAGTGCTGTCACAACGGCTACCGCAAACGCCGCAGCAATAAGCAGTGGCACTCTTGGGTTAGCGCGTAGCCGATTAAGTACAGCAGTAAATCCGTTCATACTCATCGCGGGCGAACTGCTTTTCACGGAGCTCATGCACTCTTCCTGCCAATTAACATCTTGATAGTTATTGATAAAAACAAAATAGACTCCCTGATAAGCAATGGCTGTTTAGCAGCTTAAGCGTTCACCTTTCTGGTTTGGGCGATATATTATTTCCCTGCACAGCACAATTCTATGGGTGAATTAGCAAATGTTTTTATAGCTATTTAAGCGCTTAGGGTGCCGGGTATTCTGGTACATTGATAATCAATTATCCATGACTGTTCTTGGGGCTTGAAAATGTCAGTGCAAGGAATTGAATCTGTTCTGCACCAACTGCAATCTGTAGCGACACAGGCGGTATCAACCAACTTGTCCAGCACTTCCGTTGATACAAATGAAGTTGCGGCAGGTGTTGGTTTCGCACAAGAGATGAAATCCGCGCTGGATAAAATCAGTCAACTGCAGGAAACGGCTAAAACTCAAGCTCAACAATATGAATTGGGCGAAAAGGGCATCGCGCTTAACGATGTCATGGTTGACTTGCAGAAAGCGTCATTATCGTTGCAGATGGGTGTTCAGGTTCGAAATAAACTGGTATCCGCTTATCAGGAAATCATGAACATGTCCGTCTGAATGTTGCAGAGCACGTATCTAATCTACGAGCTCGGAGTATATTCGTAATAAAAAACGAGTGCAGATATTATCTACTCTCGTTTTTTATTATGCGTGATATTGTTTAGTATCGAATTCAAATTAAATCAGTGGTGTGTAAATACACTGCTTGGATATGCCTAACTCAACAAACTATAGTTGATATTACAGTTGAAATAATGAGGTACGAAAATGACTATTACTCGACATTACCGTTTGCCACCACCAGGAAGCATTGAGTTACCACTTGAAAATTTATGATATGCCGCATTAACAGACTGCTGACGAGCGGACTGACCAATCAACTCTCTTAATTCGTCCATCCGCGCTTGTAGCTTATCCCGTATAGTTTGTTCATTATTAAGGATTTTTTCCAGATACACTTTAATGCGTTCCTGATCGAGCGGTGTAAGGATTAGATTTTTTCCCTCAATCAGTGATGTCAGCTTACTAACTGCGCTAAGGTATTCTTGTTCTAATTCGATAAGTTTTTCCCACTCTGACTGTATCGCCAATTGCAACATGCGATCGCTTAATTCTAGTATTTGTTGATAACAAATAAGGGCTGATTTGTGGGCATCCATTAGTCTTTTCCTGGATCTATACTATATTGACGGCTCTGTATCACTGATATCATTTGTCATTCCGTCTCATCATATGAAAATCATTCAAGCCGTATAATGAACCTATGAGAATTCAGAATTATCCTTCGGTATTAGGACTAACTGGATCGACTTGCTTCCAGGCATCCGCAATTCCCCGCAACAACTCCGTTATATTCTGTAGCAACTCGCGGTCATTGCGTAGGTTAGCATTCAATAATTGCCGAATCATATAATCATATAATTGCGCCAGGTTAGTGCTTATCTCTCCTCCCTTTTCCATATCCAAGGAAGCTAACAGGCCGCTATCAATTATTCTTACGGCCTTTGTTATAGCATTCCCTTTCGCAACAGTGTCGCCTTGCTCCATGAAAATATCAGCCCGAACGAGAGCACTGATAGCGCCATCAAACAACATAGTGATCAGCTTATGAGGACTGGCGCTCATTACGCCACTTTCTAGCCCAACCTGAGCATATGCTTGCGAACCATACATTGTTGCTGCCATCACTGCCTCTGTACTCTGTGATTAACTGCTGGAACTTGTCAGCTGTTCGAACATAGATGTCAGCGTATCTGACGTAGAGTTAAGTTCAGATACCAGAACATCCAATGCCACAAACTGTTTTTTATAACGCGCCATTCTGGTTTCAATCTGGCTCTGAGTAGCTGTATAGTTATCCGCCAATTTATCAATAATTGACTGGATACCTTCCTCCGCACCATCAATCACCCCATCGTCTTCGGTATAGGTTGAAATAGCCGAAACCATCTGGGTTGCCAGGCCTGTCGTCTTGCCATCCCCTACAAAGAAATCCGATACTGCAGACGCATTTTCAGTCAGCGCATTAATTAATGTATCGTCGTCAAGTGACAAGGTACCGAAAATGGTATTGCCGTTATCATCTGTCGAAGACGATTCAATGGATATACCGAGTTGCGTGATTACTTTGTATGTATCGCTGCTTTGAGCATGACTCAATAACGACTTAAGCTGACTCTTGACGGACGTCAGAACTGAGTCACCGACCAGAGCACCATTATCTGTAGACTGTGTCTCACCAGCATCAACTGAAGTATATTTCGATAAGGTAGCAAAGGAACTGAGCAATGTATTGTACGCATCAACCCAGTCGCTCACTGCACTCACTGCATCCGTAATGCTCTTGCTGACGATCAACGTTTCGGCTGATGAAGACACCGAAGAAAGTTCAAGCGTTACGCCTTCCGCAGGAACATCAGTGACAGTATTGCTGCTTCGCTCAATAGAAATACCGTTAACCGTTAGCTTCGCATTCTGTGCGGCAACCTTTTCCGTCATCCCATTCGATGTGGACGTACTGTCGCCATCGTACCCGATAATACCGTTTAACGTCGTGTCATCACTGCTGACAGTAAAGGTCGATGCTTCGCCGGTATCATCAGATGTTAACGTCAGCTGATAGCTACTATCGCCAGATTGAACAATGCTGGCCGTTACACCGGCCTTAGCTGAGTTAATTGCACTGGCAATCCCCGAGAGCGTAGTCTGAGAATTTGTCAGCGTGATATCAACTGCTGTATTACTACCAACTGTAATCGTCACTGTGCGACTGCTCAGGCTGCTATCGCCCAGTTCGGTAGTTTTGCTGCTTTGCGCCTCACTCGCCAATGTCTGGGAGGTTGCCAACTGAGTGACCTGAACAGAATAGCTGCCGGTTGAAGCGGTTGATTCAGCGGTAGCCGTAAAAGATGTGTTCGTTGACGTTTTTTTCGTTGTATAAAGCGAACTATCCGACAGTGCTTCCGTCGCGGTTGAAAACGTCTCCAGCGCGCTTTGCAGCGTACCGTAAGCTGTCAATTTCGCTTCATAACTGGTCTGTTTAGTCGTAATTGCCGTAAGTTTCTGATCTTCGACTTCTTGCAGAGACTCCAACAGAGAACTCAGGTCAAGACCCGAACCAACGCCAAGCGAAGATACCAGTCCTGAGCTGCTTGTCGATGTGCTAGTACTGGTTGATGAACTCGTACTACTCGTTGTCGTTGCCATTATTCAACCCTTTCAGAGATTTCATCCGTTCATTTATACATTATCGGTAACAACTGATAAAAGTTTACACATATCAACTTATATCCGTAGCACCCGTACTTTTGCTTCGGAAGCGAAATTTTCTGCAATCAATGCCTTACCAGAGGAAATATCATCAATAGCAGGTAAATCTGTTATAAACAAAAAAACGGCGTATCGCTCATTTTAGTAAAACAAACGATACAGCCAAAAGAAATACGCCCGGTTTAAGCGTATTCAAAACCATAGAATCTTTAAATATCAGCTATTCATTTCGAATAACGATAAAGATTGCATCGATGAGAAGGCCGTATAGGCTGCCTGCAGTGTGGCTTTCCTCAACGTATTTTCAGAAATAATATCGTACCAGTCAGTCGCATCAGCGCCTTTCAGGCTGGTCATCAAATCAGAGTAGATAAGATCCTTGCTATCACCAGCGCTATCAAGAGTATCTAATTCGTTAATTTTGCTTCCAACAGAAGCCTGGATGGTAAGAACATCATCAAGCGAATCGGACATTCCTGTAGTTGCTGTACCAAGTGCAGCCGTATAGGTATCCATATTGGTGTTGTCACCATTTGTATCATCAAGCGAGATGTCTAACGCATCCAATACATTATTGATGTGGGTAAAAATATCACCAAAGACATCATCCCCAGTATCACCAACCGTCATTGTCCGACTGGCATCCACTTTCTGGCTGATTGCCGTATCGCTACCTACATAGCTGATAACACTCGGGTCGCTAGTGGTATCTTCAGAAAACGGTGCTGAGCCTGTCTTATAACCGGCAAAAATATAATTGCCGTTAGAGTCTGTACTATTGGCCAAACCAAGAAGCTGATCTTTATAACCCTGCAATTCTGTTTTCAAAGACTGACGATCAGTATCACTGTACGTCGTATCACCAGCCTCAACGATCAGAGTCTGAATATTCTGAATAACATCAGTAACTTGATCCAATGTCGTCGTCTCAAGCTTCAAGCTATTCGATGCAGAAGAACGAGATGTCGCATACTGAGCACTGCTTGCCTGAGTCTGTGCCAGAATAACGGCCTGGGCAGAAGCGACAGGATCGTCCGAAGGCGAATTGACCTTTTGCAGGTTTGACAACTGAACCGACGACTCCTGATATCGTGAGTATGAATTGCTGACACTCTGCTGATTCTGCTTGTAAATTATTGCGGTACTCAGACGCATGGTTTTCGTCCTCTATATTCGTAATCAATTCGAGCCAATATACTACCTGGAGATATTTACCAATCAGCCAGAAATTGCCGACAGCAGTGAGTCGAAAATAGTATTGGCTGTACTCAATATTTTGGCATTCGCAGTATAGTATTGCTGATAACGTTGCAGATCGACGTACTCTTCATCCAGATTTACACCCGATACAGACTGCTGTTTTTCCGTCAATTGATCGACAATCGTGGACTGCGTTTCACTCTTGGTTTCGGCACCGCTTGTTTTAACGCCAATATCACTGACAAGCGCAGCATAAGCACTGTTTAATGTGGTATTGCCATTGATAAGCTTACTATTCTGCAAGTCTAATAATGCCGATGCGTTACGGTTATCACTCTCTCCAGAACTGGAATCGTCCTGCCCGGCGGCCAGCAACGCTGGATCACTGATGGCGACTGACAGACCTGAAATCACGTCACTCACCGTATTCAGTGTGAATTTATCACCCGAACTGGCGGAGCCGCTTACCGTAATCTCGACACCATCAAAACTCAACGTCGTATTACCACTGGAATCTGACCCTGTCGTATAGCTCACGCTGGAACCATCAGATGACTTGGTGACTGACCACGAACCGCTCTTGTAGCTCAGAACATAATCGCTGGCTTGAACAGAGGAAGTGTCGGTATAACTGGCAGTCAACGTGGCACTTCCGCTGTTATTGCTATTACTGACCACTGTCGGCGAAGAGAACGAGAAGAAATCGGTACCTGCATCGCCATTAAGATCAATACCCTCTTTATGCTGTGTATTGAAACTGTCGGCCAGCGTAAGCGCAATCAAGTTCAACTGATCTCTGGCGCTATCCAGCGCTGACGAGCGAAAGTTAAGCAGGCCATAAACGCTACCACTCTGCAAATCATCCTCGTCCAATTCGATAGGGTCGCCAACACCGGTATCATAAGCCAGCACAGTGCGCGAAGAATCACTACTCGAAGTCACAGCCTTCATACTGTAGGACGTATCGCCCTGAACCAGAGTTAACCCATTCTTAAGACTTATCGATACCATACTGTCCTGCGTCGTCACATCAACACCGACGATATCATTAAGCTCGCTAATAAGTTGATCCCGCTGATCAAGAAGCTGATTTGCAGCGCTACCAGATGCGCCAAGTTGAGAAATTTGTTTATTTAATGTGGCTATTTGCTGTGTGTAGCTATTAATTTGATCTGCGCTACTTGAAATCGAAGAGTTAATTGCAGAGTCCATATCACGTAAATATTGATCGGTACTCACAAACTGGTTAACCATACTTTCGGCGCTACTGATCACTGTCTGGCGAGCAGATGTATCGCTCGCGTTCTCACTTAGCGATTCCAGTGCGGTAAAAAACGAAGACATCAATGTCGAAATACTGCTATCACTGTCTGACAGTAAATCGTCAATTTGGGAAACTTGTTCATAATAAGCATTAGTAGCCTGATACGTGCTTGAGGCGCTTCTAAGCTGACTAACAACCAAAGAATCATATGCACGATCGATAGATACAACGGAAACACCATTGCCTACAGAGCCATATGTTTGGGTAGTCCCAGCTGTCTGCGACAGAGAAACACTCTGTCTGTTATAGCCATCCGTACTAGAGTTACTAATATTATTCGATGTAGTGCTGAGAGCTACCTGAGCGGCTTTCAGGCCGGAAGATGCAATGCTGATTAAAGAACTGCTCATGAGCTTCCCTTTTATTAAAGATTTGTATCGACAATGACACTTGATTCAAGTATCGGCAGCACAACACGAAACTTGAGCATCAAAAACAAAAAAAGCGCACTCAAAATAAGCCGCTTATATCGTGGGTATACGCTTTAACTGCTTTTTGAGAGACGTTTTTGATTTGCCCGATGATTTGAACCAATTTATCGCCATACCGCGGATCAGTAGCATAGCCGGCACGTTGTAAAGCATAGGCAGCCTCTTCGGCGTTACCTGCATTGACTACATCTTTATAACGCGAATTATTCGTCAGCAGAGAAATATAGTCATTAATAGATTCAAGGTAGGAGTCATATACTCGAAATTTTTCTTTTACCCGATACGAACGTCCGTTTTCGAATTCTGTCGTCCATATCTCCGTGACTTTCCCATCCCAACTGTTTCCCGCTTTAACACCAAACAGATTGTGGCTGGTTTTCCCCTCTGACGTCATGATCTCTTTTTTCCCCCACCCCGACTCCAGCGCAGCCTGAGCCATAATGAGATAATGTGGGATACCTGTTTTCAGGCTTGCAATCATGGAAGGAATCGAAAGTCTATCGGTAAAATTGGCCGATACAGGGGGAAGTTCTGAGTATTCGCGGCCATCACCTTCACGATCTGACGATTGGCCAGAGCGGCGCATCAACTCGCCTGCCAGTGCAGGCGTTAATGCCGTTGGGGAAAAATCATCCGATGTCAACGGCATTGCCGTTTTACCGACATCATCGCCTACTTCTCCCTTAAAATTTTTCCCCAACTGCTTCACCATCATATCGGCAAGCCCCAGACCTTTGGCAGACAAGTCCTGCGATATCTGCTGATCGTACATGCTGGTAAACATGCGGGTTTGCTGACTATCCATGATTCCATCCTGAGGTAATGCGGATCGCATACTCTTCAGCATCATATTGACAAATAGCCCTTCAACCTGCCGAGCAACCTTTTTTAATGCTGCGGGGTCACTTTTCCCCGCGTCATTACGCAGCTTATTCAACGACTTTACGTCATACGCTGCGGATGCTTGCTGGTCGACGGATTTATCAAGCGGAATCATTTAGATAATCTCCACCTGGGCTTTAATGCAGCCTGCGCTACGCATTGCCTGGATAATCGACATCAGATCCATTGGCGTCGCACCTAGCGCATTCAACGCTCGAACGACACTGTTAAGATTGGCGCTGGCATTCACGCGCTGCAATGCACCGCCTTCTTGCCTGACATCAATCTGCGTCTGCTGGGTCACTGTTGTCTGACCGCCGGCAAGCGGTGTATTGGGCTGACTGACATTTTGCTGATTATTCACGACCACCGAGAGATTGCCCTGAGCGACCGCGCAAGAATCAAGAGTCACGTTGCGATTCATCACCACCGACCCCGTCCGGGAATTGATGATCACTTTGGCGTCCATTTCGCCGACATCAATGTTGATGTCCTGAATCTGAGCCAGGAACCGAACCTGCTGCGTATTGTTAGCAGGAATAGTAACTTCGATGGTTCTGCCGTCTATAGCTCTGGCGGAACCCGATGCACCATAGCGATTAACCGCATCACTCACTCGCTGTGCTAGACTGAAATTGTCATCCTTTAACTGCAGGATCAACCGATTACTGGTGCCGAACGTACTTGGCAATTCGCGTTCGATAATGGCCCCGCTATTAATTCGCCCACCAGACAACTGGTTAATCTTTACCTGACTCCCCCCAGAAGAAGCACCAGCCCCCCCCACCAACAGATTTCCCTGTGCAAGGGCATAGACCTGATTATCCACCCCTTTCAGCGGCGTCAATACCAACGTCCCGCCTTTCAGGCTCTTGGCTGATCCCAACGAAGATACGACAACATCAATGCGTTGACCGGCTCGAGCAAACGGCGGGTAATTAGCCGTCACCATCACCGCTGCCACGTTTTTCAACTGCATATTCGTACCACTGGGAACAGTGATACCTAACTGGGACAACATGTTGGTCAAACTCTGTGTCGTAAAGGGGGTTTGCGTCGTCTGGTCGCCGGTGCCATCCAAACCGACTACCAGCCCATATCCAATCAGCGGGTTATCGCGCACTCCCTGGATATCCACCAAATCACGCAAACGCTCAGCGTTAGCCGTCAACGACAGCATTAGCGATAACGTGATAAAGAAAAGTGTTAACCACCTGACCCGCATGATAAACCTCTTAAAATGGTGCAACATTCAGGAAGAAGCGCTGCAGCCACCCCATTTCCTGAGCTTCATTGATATAACCTTTACCAACATATTCGATACGGGCATCAGCAACTTGAGTGGAAACAACCGAGTTTGTTCCGGTAATCGTGCGAGGATTAACCACGCCAGAAAAACGGATATATTCCGCTCCCTGATTGATGGCTATCTGCTTTTCCCCGACAACTTTTAGGTTGCCGTTGCTTAACACTTCTCTGACCGTCACGGTAATCGTACCGGTAAAAGTGTTGCTCGCCGTAGCGCCCCCTTTGCCGGTAAAGTCATTTGTACCTGCGGCATCCAAGTCTGCGCGTTGATTACCAAACAGCCCTTGCAACATTCTGGGAGCCGTCGTCACGGTGCTGGTTGCTGAACCATCCCGTGAGGCACTGGCGGTAGAACTCTTACTCGCGCTGACATTTTCCTGCAACGTGATGGTAAGGATATCCCCCACATTACGGGGACGACGATCCTCAAACAATGGCTGGTAGCCATAATTCATCGGCTGGACAGTCTGAAAAATAGAACCATTGGTGGCATACATAACGGCCGGGGCGGGTTGCGCAGTTGTGTCGCCCTCAACCAAGTTCTTGTGCGGCATATATGCACACCCGGCAAGCGCGATGGCTGCCGAAACCAGCAACACTGCTCGGCCGGCCACCTCCCTTCTCCTGCGTTGATCCTTCATGCAAATCAGCATTTTTTTTCTAATTAACACCATAAATATGTGTTCTTAAATTTGCGTCAGACGTTGCAACATGGAATCAGACGTAGAAACAGCCTTACTATTTATTTCGTAGGCACGCTGAACCTGAATCATACTGACCAGTTCTTCCGCCACATTGACGTTAGATGTTTCGACGTAACCCTGATAAAGAACACCGGCGCCATTCTGCCCAGGAGTCGACTGAGTCGGCGCCCCAGAGCTTTGCGTTTCCTGATACAGATTTTCACCTAGGCTCTGCAAACCGGCCGGATTGATAAATGTGCTCAACGTCAACTGCCCCACCTGGGTCGATGCTGTCTGCCCCTGCAGGGTTACACTGACGGTGCCATCGCGTGCGACTGTCATTGTTTGGGCCGTAGTGGGAATAGTGATCGCCGGCTGCACGGTATAACCGCTGGCAGTGACCAGCTGACCATTGGCATCCAATTGAAATGAGCCATCACGAGTATAAGCCGTGGTGCCATCCGGCATCAGCACTTCGAAAAAACCCTGGCCATTAATGGCGATATCCTTGGTGTTCTCTGTCTGCTCCAAGTTGCCCTGGCTATGCAATCGCTCAGTCGAAACCGGACGAACCCCAGTCCCTAGTTGCAGCCCTGAAGGAAGGTTTGTCTGATCCGATGACTGAGCTCCCGGCTGGCGCACAGTTTGATACAGCAAGTCTTCAAATACCGCACGCTGACGCTTGAAACCATTGGTACTAACGTTTGCCAAGTTGTTGGAAATGACATCCATATTGGTTTGCTGGGCGTCGAGGCCAGTCTTGGCAATCCAAAGTGAACGAATCATATGTTTACCCTTAAAAATTTATCAGCTTACGGATAACAGTTTATTGGCGCTTTCCGCGTTTTGATCGACGCTTGCAATCACTTTCATTTGCATCTCGAAACGCCTTGCACTGCCAATCATGTCCACCAGAGACTCAACAGTATTAACGTTGCTGCCCTCAAGCACGCCCGGCATCACTCTGACCGTAGGGTCAGCAGGCAGGGCATTCCCCACCTGTTGACTCGCAGCAGGAGAAACATGGAAAAGGCCATCGTCACCACGCACCAACTGAGTCGAATCCCCTTTGACCAGCTTCAAAGCGCCTACCTGAGCAACCGTATTAGGCGAATCGCCATCCCCGAGTGAGGCAACCGTACCGTTCGCAGAGATAGTGATGCTGGCTTGCGTCGGCACAACCAACGGCCCTGCATCGCCGACAACCGGAAATCCCTGGATAGTCAATTGCCCCGTCGGATCGATCTGGATAGAACCGTTGCGGGTATATGCTTCTTCACCATTCGGCAGTTGTACCGCCAGCCAGCCATCATTCTGTACAGCGACATCAAGAGGCCGTGACGTGTAATCCAGCGGCCCCTGCGACATATCGGCACCCGGTGTGGATGCTATCGACAAGGTTCGTGTCGGCAATGTCGGGCCATCAACGGGCACAGCACGCATGGCACTCAACTGGGCCCTAAAGCCTGGCGTAGAGGCATTAGCGAGGTTGTTCGTGATGACCGACTGCTGATCAAGCGTCTGACTCGCCGCACCCATCGCGGTATATATGGCATGATCCATATTTCTACCTTGCTTCTGTTATTAACGCAGGTTCACGAGAGTATTCAGGATGGCATCCTGTGTTTTGATCGTTTGCGCGTTGGACTGATAGTTACGCTGAGCAACTATCATATTGACCAGTTCCTGACTGATATCAACGTTTGACGACTCCAACGCACCACTGGTCAAGGTACCGAATACGCCGGTTCCCGCTGTACCCAGCAGCGCCTGTCCCGAGGCAGACGTTTCAGACCACACGTTATCACCTTGCGATGACAAGCCTTGTGGATTAGAGAAACTGGCCAGAACAATCTGCCCGAGCAATTGAGTCTGACTGTTGGAGTAGGTACCTGTAATTGTACCGTCATCATTGATGGTATAGGACGTCAGACTGCCAGCGGTATAACCATCCTGGCTCTTGGTATTAACGCTACTGTCCGAGTTCTGCTGAGTGGTCCCCGTAAAATCGATACTAAAAGTATTCGCGGCGGAACCATTCAGTGAATTGGTACTGATATTGAAAGAAGTCGTCCCGGTGATCTGCCCACTGGTACTGAAAGAAATAGACCCCAGATCCTGTGCAGTTGCCGAAGAATCACTGCTGTCCAACGCATGTACTTCCCAGGTATTATCTGCCGTTTTGGTGAAATACAAGTTGACGGTATGAACGTTACCCAGACTGTCATAAGTTGTCAGCGACTGAGTCCAGTTATATGTGCTTGAATCTGTTGCATCGAAGGTCGTGGTGATTGCATCTTCACCAGAATCCAAGTTCGCAGAGAAACTGGCTGTGCTGGTAGCACTTGCCGCCATGCCCGAGGACGAAATATTCAAAACTGTTGGTTGAGAACCTGCAGCAATACTCGGAGGAGTACCTGTAGCTGCGTACCCTGTCACATAATAACCGGTTTTTGTCACCAGGTTACGATCCGAATCCAGCGTAAATTCACCATTGCGCGTGTAATATACGGACCCACTATCATCAGTAACCCGGAAGAAACCGGTTTTTGAAATAGCGACGTCCGTGCCGACATCGGTTGATTCCACCGTACCGTCACCGAAGTTCTGTGTTACGGATGCAACTTTAACCCCCAACCCTACAGCAGAGTCTGCATAAATATCTGCGAACGAGACACTTGCTGATTTAAATCCCGTCGTTTCAGAGTTGGCAATGTTGTTACCAATCACGTCCAAATTGCTGGAAGCAGCATTCAATCCACTTACCGCTTGTGAAAAACCCATTTCGAGGCTCTCCTGAATAGTTAATAACTAAATTACAGTGACAACTCACATTTAAAGGGGATTGATACCCACTTAAATGATCTGTTTTACGTCACTCAGCGAGGCAGTTCCTGAAAGCCCCAGATTAAGCACTGCATCACTGGAATCCGTGTTGACACCATAAACCAATGCATATTTTAGTGGGGTTGCAGTAACGGTAGAGCCAGAGGAGGATGTTGCTGTTACCGTATAGGTATAAGAACCTGCATCCACCGCAGTGCCGCTATCGTTAGTGCCATCCCAGCTGTAAGTCTGAATGCCCGCACTCTGCGACCCCAGATCTACCGTTCTTACCGTATTACCGCTGGAATCTTTGATCGTCACGACGACGCTGGTTGCAGCGCTATCCAACTCGACGCCGAAAGCCGTCGTGGAGCTATCATCACCCACCGTAATACTATTGCCTTCGATCAGGACGCCATTACCAATCAGAGTTGAAGCCTGCAGCATTTCGTTGGTATCAAGCTGGCTGGTAATTGAACCCAGCGTGGTATTGATCTCTTCGATACCGCTGAGCATGCTGATTTGCGCCAATTGCGTTGTCAGTTGGCTGTTATCCATGGGATCCGTCGGATCCTGATTTTGCAGCTGTGCTACCAGAAGCGTCATGAACTCATCTTGGAGATCTGAACTGCTGCTTCCCGTACTGGATGTTGAAGATGTTGTGGTACTGCTACTGCTCGATTCGGTAAGTGAAACTGCAACACTCATAGCCTTCCCTCCCCTGCTATATTACTGGCCCAGCGTTAATGTCTTTTGCATCAACGTTTTGGCAGTATTAAGAACTTCGACATTAGCCTGATAACTGCGCGATGCGGAAATGGAGTTAACCATTTCTGCCGCCACGTCCACATTGGGCATGCGGACATAACCACGCTGGTCAGCTAACGGATTACCCGGCTGGTAAACCAGCTTGTCCGGGGAGGGATCTTCGACAACGTCATCGACCCTGACTCCACCGATTTCCTGGCCTTCGGTTGCAGCCAATTTAAAAACCACCTGCTTGGCGCGATAGGGTTGACCATCAGGCCCTGTGACACTATCCGCATTTGCCAGGTTGCTGGCGCTTACGTTCATACGCTGCGATTGCGCGGTAAGAGCCGAGCCTGAAATTTCAAAGATACTGGTTAATGACATAACGATTATTTATCCTGTAATACTGACGTCATGCTCTTGATCTGACCGCCCAGCAGAGTGAGATCTGTTTGATAACGCAAGCTATTATCAGCAAAGTTTGTGCGTTCTCTATCCATATCAACGGTATTCCCATCCAGAGCTGGCTGATCGGGAACCCGATACAACAAATTCAAATCAGGAAACGACTCGCCAGATACTTCAATATGCCGAACCGACGTCGTCGTCAGAGAAAGCGAACTTTCTGATGCACGCCCTTGCTTCATCGCTTTTTTGAGCTCATTCGCAAAATCGATATCCCTAGCCTGATAGCCCGGGGTATCTGCGTTGGCGATGTTACCGGCAAGAATTTCCTGGCGCTGAGCCCGCAAATTCAAAGCCTCTTGCATGAAACGAAACGACGCATCGATTTTGTCAAGCATACTTTTCCCTTAGGAAAAAAGATTAAGGTAGAGTGACGATAAACAGCATAAACTCCGCACGCTAACTTTATCGTTGGAATAACGGTGAAATGAGTAGCTATTTTCCCGTTTGATAAACGCACTATCACGCTAGACTGCGAGCACTTGAATCGGCAATGTCGTGCAATATTCTGATTTGTGTTCTCAGATGATGGGTGAAATAGGCTTTGGTGAACAAAATACATAGCAAAACAGCAGCAAGTTCATATCTGTCCTTTTGTGCAGTCGCGTTTTTACTCTTCGCTCTGGCACCAATACCTTCCTATGCTTCAGGCGGGGAGAATGTTACTGCTGCACTAAAAGCATTTATACAAAGCCAAATTACAGTTCCATCATCAGAGATTTCCGTCGCAATACGAACGCCGTTAAATAGATTATCATCCTGCACAGCACCGCAGTTCGCCCTACCACCCAACAAAAAATTATGGGGGAACATTAACATAAGGGTGACATGTGATAGCCAGCGTTATTTTCTACAAGCCGATGTTCAGGTTATCGCACCCTATGTCGTCGCCGCTAAAACAATACCAACCCGGCATCAGATCCAGGCTGACGACATCGCCGTCACAAGGGGACGGATTGATTTACTGACAACGGCACCGATCACCACTCCGGCTGAAGCTATTGGTAATGTGACAACCCGAATGCTTGGCGCTGGACAAGCCATCTCCGCCAAAATGCTCCGAAGCGCTTGGGCGATAAAACTGGGAGAACCGGTACAAGTCGTCGTTTCCGGTACTGGATTCAGTATCAATAGCGAAGGGAAAGCGCTGGAAAATGCAGCAGTAAATGATAAAGTTAGAGTGCGCATGGATTCTGGGCAAATCATTAGCGGTATCGCGGCTGAAAAGGGTCTGGTACGAATTATACAGTGACAATTAAAGGTTCCACATGATGTGCCGATAATCACAGTAGGAATTATTCCCGGCGCTTATCCAGCAATATTGGAGGATCTATGAGCATCGATAGTACCCGGCCAGTTTCCGGTGTGAAATCAATACAAAATAAAGACTCGGGACTTTTGCAAAGTACCAAAGGTAAGTCATCGTCTGTAACAGACAATAATGAAACAGAGCAAACCCAGGTCAGCTTGAGCGAAGCGCAATCTCGCCTGATGCAGCCAAGCAGTCAGGATATTGACCTGGAAAAAGTTGAGTCGATCAAACAAGCCATCAAAGATGGTAAGCTTCAGATTGATGTAGGCAAGATTGCTGATGCTCTCTTGAATGAAGCACAATCTGATATTTGAATATCGAAGTAGAAGGTAACGAAGCAATGCAGTTAGAAGAGCTACTTGAAACCATACACAATTCTTTGGTTTTACTTCAGGACATCCTGTCTAAGGAACAGGCTGAATTGAGCGCTCTTCAGATAAATCCAGCTTTTCTGCATCGATTGACTGAAAAGAAAAATGAACAATTGGCTAGTCTCAAGCATTACGATACTCAGCGTTTACGACTGGAAAAAGAATTATCGATTTCCCCTCCATACAGCCAAAGTTCGTCTCTGAATGCGGCCTGGAATAAAATTTACATTATCACTAAAGAGTTGAGCCGCGACAACAGACGTAATGGCATGTTGCTAGATGCTCATCTGAAGAATACACAAGATGCCTTGGCTTTTTTTGAGAAGAAGAAGCGTCAGGACATCTATGGTCCTGATGGACAAACACGTACTGGCGATAAGCTCGGCAGGAAATTTAGCGTCTGATTCGTTTCAACATTTTCAAACGTAATTCAATAAAATTGCCCAATCTAACCAATAGATTAGTTATGATAATTAACCATCACCTCATAACGTAAAACTGTCATCGGTGGCCTTAGCGCTCCTTTCCCAGGAATATAAAACACAAAATAGAATGGTCGATTTGCAGGGACACCTTCAAATGCCAGCGTTTTACCACTAGCTCCATCTAGCCGGATGCACATGTCGGAAGTACAGAGTGACGACGAAAAGCGGGAAGGTATAGCGGAAGAATTCAGATTGTAACGCCATACTACTGACGTTACCGTCGAGCGCTCTGGAAACGTCCCATTCGATTGCAGCATAGCCGAACGATAAACAACCCCTTTTTGTCCTAGGTAAATATTTGCACCGTCCCAGACAGGCGACTTACCGACACCAAACACATAGCCCGATGCCAGCAGCCCAAATATTAACCAGATGCCCTTCACTTGTTGCCGGCTCCGCCGATGATCGATGTCATCCGGATCTGGCGAGTATCCGTAATCTCCTGATTAGACAGCACAACAAGTTGTGGTAGGCTACGTCGGAGAAAACGCGACAATAGTGGTCTCAATGCATGAGTGACCAGCAGAACAGGAGGTGCACCTAGCATTTCCTGATGTTGCACCGCATCCTGAGACTGACTTAACAAACGATCGGCCAATCCAGGCTCTAACCCTCCGCCATTTTGCAATGCCTGCAACAATACGCGCTCCAGCGTCGATTCAAGGCCGATAACCTGTATATCATCTTTCCCAGGGAACCATTGCTGAGTGATCGCGCGTCCCAATGCAACACGAACAACCACAGTGAGTTCATTCGGATCCTTCTGTACCGGGGCATGTTCAGCCAACGTTTCTAAAATCGTGTACATGTCACGGATAGACACACGCTCCGCCAGCAAATTCTGCATCACTTTGTGGAACACTGTCAGCGTCACGACCCCAGGAATAAAGTCATCCGTCAGCTTAGGCATCTCTTTTGACACCCGATCCATCAACTGCTGGGCCTCCTGACGACCAAACAGATCACTGGCATGAACATTAAGCAAATGGTTCAGATGGGTTGCAACTACCGTACTGGCCTCGACAACGGTGTATCCTTGAGCTTGAGCTTGATCTTTCAACGCGCTGTCAATCCATACCGCGGGTAATCCAAACGCAGGATCTTTTGTAATATCACCCGTAAGTTTACCAACCGCATTTCCCGGATTAATGGCCATCCAACGACCTGGATGCGCTTCACCGCTTCCGATCTCGACTCCTTTCATAAAAATACGATAGCTAGCCGGTTGAAGCTCAAGGTTATCGCGAATATGCACAACCGGAGGCAAGAATCCGATTTCTTGTGCAAATTTTTTCCGGATACTACGAATTCGCCCCAGCAACTCGCCATTCTGTTGAAAATCAACCATAGGAATTAATCTGTAACCGACTTCCAGTCCTAGCTGATCTTCAAGTTGTACATCAGACCAATTGGCTTCAACAATCTGAGGCTGCTGACTTTCTGCTTTAGTAGGCTCTACTGCAGACTGAGCAGCTTTTTTCTCTTCGCTATGGCGCATCCACCACGCCAGGCCAAGCAAAATAGTCGTGAACAACAAAAACACGAAGTTGGGCATTCCGGGTACCAACCCCATCAACCCCAACACTGCAGCACTCAGAACCATCACTCGCGGGTTATTGAACAGTTGGGTCACCATCTGTTCGCCAACATCCTGATCCGTGCTTACCCGAGTAACAATGACACCAGCAGCAGTTGAAATAACCAACGCAGGTATTTGGGCAACTAAACCATCGCCGATGGTCAGCAAGGTATAACTTTCTGCGGCCTTACCAAGCGGCATATTATGCTGAAGAACCCCAACCAGCAGTCCTCCGATAACATTAATGGCCATGATAACCAGCCCGGCGATGGCATCGCCACGCACAAACTTACTCGCACCATCCATTGACCCATAGAAATCAGCTTCCTGAGCAACCTCTGAACGACGGCGCTTAGCGTCAGCCTCACCAATCAGGCCGGCATTAAGATCCGCATCGATCGCCATCTGCTTACCTGGCATACCGTCAAGAACAAAACGAGCCCCCACTTCCGCAATACGGCCAGCACCTTTGGTAATTACCATAAAATTTATAAGTATCAGTATGATAAAAACCACCAAACCGATGGCAAAGTTGCCTCCGACCAGGAAATGACCAAATGCCTCAACCACCCTCCCAGCCGCTGCCGCCCCAGTATGTCCTTCCAGCAGAATAATACGGGTAGACGCTACGTTAAGCGAAAGACGCAACAGTGTTGAGAACAGTAGAATCGTCGGGAAAGCAGCAAAATCCAGCGTGCGTTGCGTAAACATCGCGACGAGTAGAACCATTACGGATAATGCGATATTGAAAGTAAACAGCAAATCAAGGATAAACGGTGGTAATGGCAACACCATCATTGACAAAATCATCAGGATCAACACGGGTCCTGCTAATATTTGCCACTGTGTATCTTTGAAATTGCCTGGCAGGCGCAGCAATGAAGCCAGATTAGCCATCAATTATGTTCTCTTTAGCAAAGTCCAGTGAATCTGGCACAGGTAAATTCGTTGGTTTACGAGGGACAATCCCGCCTTCACGTTTCCAGCGCTTAATCTGGTAGACCCAGACAAGAACTTCCGCAACTGCGGCATAAAGTGTGGAAGGAATATTCTTGCCAATCTCGGAATGTTTATACAGTGCCCGGGCCAGCGGAGGAGCCTCAAGAATAGGTATCTTATGCTCATTACCTAATTCTCTGATTTTCAAGGCTATCTCTCCGGCACCTTTCGCAAGCACTTTCGGTGCACTCATTTTTTGTTCATTGTACTGCAAGGCCACAGCATAATGCGTCGGGTTGGTGACAATTACATCCGCTTTAGGCACATCTGCCATCATACGCCGCTGGGCCATAGCTCGTTGCAACTGACGAATGCGGCCTTTGACATGGGGATCACCCTCATTCTGTTTAAATTCATCACGGATATCCTGTTTGCTCATTCTCAATTTCTTGAGATGGCTCCATATCTGCCAGAACACATCAAACCCAACCATTGGGATCAAACCAATAAGTACAAAAAAACCACAAAAAATCGCAAAATGTAACGAATCAGTCACCGCACTGAATAGTGGTTCAGACACCAACCGCAGTATATCCTGCCAATTATGCCATAGAAATAAGCTGGTAATGCCCCCAACGACGACAGCTTTGAGGACAGCCTTAAACAGTTCCGCCAGCATCTGCGATGACACTAAACGTTTTATCCCAGAAATGGGGTTCAACTTATTTAGATTGAACTCCATCTGTTTGGTAGAAAAAATCAACCCCCCCAGCATGACCGGAGCGGCAATTGCAACAACAACCGTCCCCAGGATAATAGGAACCAAGGCCGAGCCTCCCAACTTGAGCAGGCCCAACATATGCTTGAGCATTTGTTTGTCGTCGCTGATCATTTCATGGGTGAAAAACAGCCCCTGACTCAGCAATAGCGCTAGACGGCGAGCAACAATATCACCGGCCATCCACAAGATACCCAACCCAACGACCAACATCATGATGGACGTTAACTCACGCGAGCGAGGGATTTGACCTTCTTCTCGAGCTTTTTCCTTTCGGTGAGGGGTAGGAGCTTCTGTTTTCTCCAGATCGCTATCATCTGCCACTACGGCTGTTCCTGTATGCGCTGTTCGATATTAAAGATATACAGCGTTAGCATGACAAATACGGAGAAACTTTATGGATGGAAAAAAGAAGAAAACTGGTGGCTATTTATTTTATTGGAACATAAAACAACGTGGGAATTTACGATCGAGATGGTTCCTCCCGATCGTAAAAATCCACATGCCTTAAACCACGGAAACCAAGCGTCTGCTATATGGCTCGTGATAATCAGAATCCCAGACTATCCAGCAAATCGTCAACTTGATCCTGATTGGAGACAATTCCAGCTGCAGTCTTATCAACTTGAGGTCCGTTAAGCAGTCCCTCATTAGCACGTCGATCTGCAGATGGTTTGTCTGGAATATTTTCCAGCAACACCATCAACAACTGCTTCTCTATTTCCTGAACGACATCCATCATCCTTTTGATAACCTGACCAGTAAGATCCTGGAAATCCTGCGCCATCATGATTTCCAACAACTGGGCATTAGTGAACCCCGTATGATCAGGAACCGTCTCAAGATAATTACGAGTGTCTGTCACCAACTCACGGGCATCCGCTAGTTCAATTGGGTTTTCGAACCATTGATCCCAACGTTCTTTTAGAGATTTTGCTTCAACCTCCAATTGATTCTGTCGCGGCTGAGCGGCTTCCACACAACTTAGCGCACGTTCTGCCGCCTGCGCAGTCATTTGGACAACATAATCAAGTCGATCACGAGCATCAGGAATAGCCTCTGCAGCTTCGGCAATCGCTTGATCCAAACCAAGTTCTTTTAGGCTGTCACGCAACATGCGAGTCAATTGCCCGATGCGAGATATTATCTCTGTGGCAGTGGCTTGATCGCTAGAGGGCATCGGATGTGGATTCATGGCATCTCCTTACATACCCAGCTTTTCGAAAATCTTGCTAAGCTTTTCTTCAAGTGTTGCGGCAGTAAAAGGTTTAACAACATAACCGCTCGCACCCGCTTGTGCGGCGGCGATAATGTTTTCTTTCTTAGCCTCAGCGGTCACCATCAAAACTGGGAGCTTGGAAAGAGCACCATCGGCTCGGATCGCCTGCAACAATTCCAACCCGTCCATATTAGGCATATTCCAGTCTGATATTACAAAGTCGAAACCGCCTGCACGAAGCTTATTCAGCGCATCCGCACCATCTTCCGCTTCATCTACATTATTAAAGCCCAGCTCTTTTAGTAGATTTCGAACAATACGACGCATCGTCGAAAAATCATCCACTACTAAAAACCTGAGTTCTTTATCAGCCATACTTACTCCTAAATATTATTGCTCACCCGGAGCTGCTATATACGTAATGCCTGTCCGGCAGAAATTTGTGCCAGCATGCGCTGACTCACCTGGTGCAAATCCACCACCTCATCGACACCACCGAGTGCAATAGCCTCTCGCGGCATACCGAATACCACACAACTGGCTTCATTCTGCGCAATGGTATAAGCCCCTGCCTGATGCAATTCCAGCATACCTGCCGCACCATCGTTCCCCATTCCCGTCAGAATAACCCCGACGGCATTCCGGCCCGCGTACTGTGCTACAGAATGAAATAACACGTCAACCGAAGGGCGATGACGATTGACCGGCGGGCCGTCATGCAATTTTACTTGATAGTTTGCACCACTGCGCACCAACTCAAGGTGGCGAGCTCCCGGAGCTATATAAGCGTGACCAGGTAAAACACGCTCACCATCCTCCGCTTCTTTCACTGTAATCTGACACAATTTATTCAGGCGTTCAGCAAAAGATTTAGTAAATCCAGGTGGCATATGTTGAGTGATCAACAATGCAGGACTGGTTGGTGGAAGAGGCTGTAATACGTGCCTGATAGCTTCCGTTCCACCCGTTGATGCACCGATTGCAATTAATTTTTCACTACTCAACAGCGGTGTACTTGGCATAACAAGAGTCGGCGTTACCGTTGTATTACGCTGAGGTAAACGAGCTTTGGCAGCCATGCGTATTTTTTCAGCGATCAACTCACTATAGGCCAACATCCCTTCACGAATACCCAATTGTGGCTTCGTGACAAAATCAATCGCCCCCAGTTCCAGAGCGCGCAACGTAATTTCTGAACCTTTTCCTGTCAAAGACGAAACCATGACTACCGGCATAGGGCGAAGACGCATCAGTTTTTCAAGGAAATCTAACCCATCCATCCGTGGCATTTCCACATCCAGTGTCAGTACCTGCGGGTTGAATTTTTTAATAAGGTCACGCGCCACCAATGGGTCAGGGGCTGTAGCGACTACTTCCATATCGGGATGACTATTAATGATTTCAGTCATGATCTGGCGCATTAACGCAGAATCATCAACACACAATACTTTTATTTTACTCATTATCTTTCCTTAGCCAGCCCATATACAGTCTGCCCGCGCAGATAGAATTCTTTACTTATCTGACTAAAATTCTCTGAGTGTCCGGCAAATAACAACCCGCCAGGCTTCAGCAACGGGACAAAGCGGCGCAGAATGCGTTCTTGTGTTTCTTTATCAAAATAAATCATTACGTTACGACAAAAAATCGCATCAAATGGCGCCGGAACAGCCCAATCTGGAGCTAATAGGTTGACCTGCTGAAAATGTATCATCGACGACAATTCTGGTCGCACACGTACTAAACCACTATGTGGGCCTGTTCCCTTCAAAAAGAAACGCTGTAATTGCTGGGGTGAGAGTGAACGCAACTCTTCCTGGCGATAAATCCCCGCCGATGCTTTTTCCAATACTTGAGTGTCGATATCACTGGCAATAACTTGACAACTACCTGAACGATCGCCGTAAACCTCTGCCAACGTCATTGCCAGAGAATATGGTTCTTCCCCCGTCGATGCAGCTGTACTCCAGATACTATAACCACCTGGTCGTTTACGGGCATGCTCAGCCAGAATAGGAAAGTGATGCGCCTCACGAAAAAAAGCAGTGAGATTCGTCGTCAATGCATTAACGAATGCCTGCCATTCAGAGCTATTAGGATCAGATTCCAACAGCGCCAAATACTGGCCAAAATCATTAATCCCCAACAATCGAAGACGGCGAACCAGGCGGTTATAGACCATCTCCCGCTTGTGATCGGCTAGAACAATACCGGCTCTCTGATAAATCAACTGACTGATACGCCGGAAGTGAGTATCAGACAGAGGCAACCGTTCTACCATCTGACTTAAAATAGATGTGGAACCTGAACGATTTGGCGATGGTGTATTCTTCATATCTAACCGCCCGAATATGAATAGATTATCTTATTGTTTTCCAATTAGATTTCCTATTATGAAATGCATAGACCTTTCACTGTCATTCAGGCATCCATTTTTGCATGGTACGATAAAACAACACACATTCCACAATGCCGACCTACGTCCTCCAGCCAGGAAACAGGTATGGATACCTTTGATCGAACCTGTATCTGTTCTGTATTTTATGAGATTCCTATCAGCCCCAGGTTACTCAGCATCCTCGGAGTAAACCCAGTGCTATATATTTGCCGACCTGCAGACCGCTGGCGCCCATCACAACGTTTCGAACACCCCACACTTTAGCTCGGCATTACCCATATCAATCGGCCAAAATGAACCTTTCTTTAACTAAACCAGCGTGCATTGCACAACAAAAATCAAAAACTGTCGCAACTATCCCAAAAAATGGATCCTATGAGCAAAATTTATCCTCTCTTTGCCCAATAACACTCAGGAAATAGTCACGTCATGCCACAAATCAACAACAATTGAAGCCATCAAATTCTGGCCACTTCTATTCATGACAGTCCGAATAACAATCTAACTAATAGGTTGCATGACAACATGCAACCTATCAGCGCACTCAATAAAGCCATTCCAGACTTATCGGGCCACCAAACGCTATACTCTAGAATGTTTCCCAGTTATCCGATGCTTTGCTTTCTTTGATTTCTTTTCTATCTGATGCAACTTTCACTAGCCCAACTTTTGGAGCGCTCACTCGGGCATGATCATAACTTACTGATTGTGCGGTCGATGTCCCACTGACAGGCAACTGAAAAACCGCAACGGCCTGGTTCAAAATGCGCACCTGTTCTTCAAGAGCAACAGCAGCTGTTGCAGATTCCTCCACCAATGCAGCATTTTGTTGAGTAACCTGATCCATTTCAGTGACGGCCAGTCCGACCTGTTCTATTCCACGGCTTTGCTCATCGGATGCAGAGGCAATCTCACCCATAATATCCGTCACGCGAGTCACCGAGCTGACAATTTCTCCCATGGTCTCACCTGCACTTTCAACCAGGATTGAGCCTTCATCCACACGACTGACAGAATCATCAATGAGCGATTTGATTTCTTTGGCAGCCTGAGCACTGCGTTGAGCAAGACTTCTTACTTCACCAGCAACAACAGCAAAACCACGACCTTGTTCGCCCGCTCTGGCTGCTTCTACTGCAGCATTGAGCGCCAATATGTTGGTCTGAAATGCAATACCATCAATCACGCTGGTGATATCTGCGATTTTTTGCGAACTCCCAGCAATGTTGTGCATGGTTTTCACCACATTATCAACAACTTTACCGCCTTTCTGCGCAGTTTCCGAAGCACTCAGCGCCAATTGACTAGCCTGGCGCGCATTCTCCGCATTCTGCTTCACAGTCGCTGTCAGTTGTTCCATACTGGCGGCTGTTTCTTCAAGAGATGAAGCTTGTTGTTCCGTTCTGGAAGAAAGATCATTATTACCAGCGCTAATCTCGCTAGCACCAGTGTAAATGGCTTCAGCACCATGCCGAACAGCACTGACCGTTGTGATGAATTCACTCTGCATATGCCGTAAATTATCAGCCAGAATGCCCATCTCATTGGAGCCATGGAAATCAATATGTGTTGTCAAAACACCTTTGGCCATCTGGCGAATATGTTCTATCAACGAGTTCAGTGGATAAATCAGTGAACGAGTAATACTCACCCACATCATAAGCACCATTACTAACAGTAATACGGCTACTGAACAGAGAACCCAAATCGAAGAAGAATAGGCCGAGTTATTTTCCACAATCGCTTGATTGTATACTTTATCGTAAGACTCTTTGTAAGAGTAATAGGCCTTTTCAAATTTGTCCTGGAAACTTTGTGTTGGCTGATCAAAAAATTCTTTTAACTGTCCGTTGGAAATAAAAACGATTAACTCATTTAGCGCACTGTTTAGTGCGTTATAGTTTTCTTTTATCGCCTGCGCTACAACGGCGTCTTGCTGTTCAACATAAGGTATCTTTTCATAATTAGCGAAATGGGCATTAGCAACAACTAACTGCTTTTTGGCCAAAGCGATCAAATCATTAGCGCTAACTCCACCGGTTTTTCCACCGGACACATCAAGTGCATATCGGGTTCCAGCACGGTTCAACGTGTTGCGCGTCTGCAAGAGATAAGACCACGTAGAATCTAGCTCAGATTTTTGCTGATTAATTACCTGAGTAATTTTGAATATTTCTCGGTCTGATTTTAAAGCATGGAAAAATAGACCACCTGAAGCAATTTGAAGCGCACTAAATAACCCCAGTGCAATAATCAAACTGGTGACAACTTTTATACGATTAAGCATATCTAGCCTTATTTATATAACTATTATCGATGCACTAGCATCTGTTGTAACATTACCGTGAAAAATTGTAGAAAGTAGCGGATTTAAATAAAACTAAGGGCCACCGAAGTGACCCCATTTAGTGACGATTAGATTTTTGTAACGCTATCAACCAAGGCCATCTCTTCACTGCTTAATAATTTCTCGATATCAACGAGAATCAGCATTCGTTCGCCCAATGAGCCCAGTCCGGTCAAATATTCCGTCGACAAAGTCACCGCGAATTCAGGCGCCGGACGAATCTGATCCGCCGTCAAGGAAAGCACATCCGAAACACCGTCAACAACGATACCGACTACACGCTGGCTTAGGTTGAGCACGATGACAACAGTGTTATCATCATAATCCACTTCCTGCTGTGCAAATTTGATACGTAAATCAACAATCGGAACAATCACTCCGCGCAGATTTGTCACACCTTTAATAAATGATGGCGTGTTGGCAATACGTGTCACTTGGTCGTAACCGCGTATCTCCTGTACTTTCAAAATATCAACACCGTACTCTTCATCGCCCAGAGTAAAAATCAGGAACTCCTGACCTACTGTCTCGCCAGCCAATTTAGTAACATTTGCAAGTCCAGTCATGTTTGTCACCTTTATTTAATAACCGTCATCTTGTTATCAAGCAGCGGTTTCAGCCACTCGCTTCTCCCGATACAGTGCCTGAAGCGCCGATACATCGACGATCAATGCTACGCTACCATCCCCTAGAATAGTTGCGGCTGAAACTCCCGGCACCTTGCGATAATTACTTTCCAAGTTTTTAACTACAACCTGATGTTGGCCAATGAGCTGATCGACTAAAAGTGCATAACGCCGTCCCGCACTTTGCAGTATTACGACGATACCTTGAGTAGCATCCGTCTTGGCTTCTGCAACATCAAACACCTGATACAACTCAACCAACGGCAAATATTCGCCACGAACCTGCAGCACTCGTTCCCCGCCAGCCAACGGATACAAGTCTTCCGCCTGCGGCTGTAAAGACTCCATTACTGCATTTAATGGCAGAATAAATACCTCACCGCTGACTTTCACTGACATCCCATCAAGGATAGCCAAAGTTAACGGCAACAGAATTCGAATGGTGGTCCCTTTACCTTTCTGAAAGTGAATTTCAACGTGTCCCCCCATTTCCTGGATGTTTCGTTTAACAACATCCATACCTACACCACGGCCAGACACATCAGTTACTTTTTCCGCCGTAGAGAATCCAGGGGCAAAAATCAGCATTCCGACATCTTCATCCGTCATGCTTTCACTAACAGCCATTCCCTGTGATAGAGCCTTGGCGAGTATACGCTCGCGATTAAGACCCGCACCATCGTCGATAACCTCAATGCAAATATTCCCACCCTGATGCTCAGCGGATAATGTCAGATTACCCACTGCAGGTTTACCTGCGGCAATGCGTTTTTCCGGCGACTCGATACCATGATCAAGGCTATTACGAACCAGATGGGTTAATGGGTCGATAATACGTTCGATCAGACTCTTATCCAGCTCTGTCGAACTACCCAATAATGTCAGCTCAACCTCTTTGCCCAACTTGGCTGCCAAATCACGTACAAGTCGAGGGAAACGGCTAAATACGTACTCCATCGGCATCATACGGATAGACATAACTGACTCTTGGAGGTCACGTGCATTGCGTTCCAATTGCCCCATGCTGTTAAGCAAATCACCATGAGCAACAGGATCAAGAGCGCTTGAGCGTTGAGCTAGCATTGATTGAGTAATGACCAACTCACCAACCAGGTTTATTAGTTGATCAACTTTTTCCACAGCAACACGGATGCTGGTATCGCCGGTTTTGGTCCTCGCCTTGCCTGCATCACTACCAGCCTTAGCGACAGGTGAGCTCGGTTGAGACTTGGGCTGAGATTCCTCTGGAACGGCTGCCACTTCAACAACGGCAGGAGCGGTAGGCACAACCTCAACCGCTGAAGCTGGAGCCGCTTGCTTGGCGTCAGAACCCTCGGATACATTCTTGAAACTGATCTGATCGGGTTCAAGAACAAAACACAGCACAGCACTGATATCATCCTCACTGGCGGAGGTTTCCAGCATTACATCAACACTATTGCTTGTTTGCTGAGTGTCTTTGATTGTTCCAAGATTTCCCAGTTCTTCAAGTAATTGGGGAATATCCTGCTCTTTCAATTTCGTGAGGGAAATACACAGTCCGGCATGTCCCGAAGCAACTGATGCCGACGGGACACCCACAGCGTTTTCTGTTTTAGCTGTTACCGCTGCAGGAACAGACTCAGACGCGCTCGGTCCTTCTTTTGACTCCAGAGCGAGCTGACGCAGAGCTTGGCAAATATACTCAAAGCTTTCCGCATTGGGTTCCTGCGAGGTTTTATAAGCATCCAACTGTTCCTGCATGATATCTTTTGTTTCCAAAAACAGGTTGATAATATCGGTGCTCAGGCGCATTTCTCCGCGACGGGCACCATCCAACAGGTTTTCTAATAGATGCGTGGTTTCTTGTAATATAGTAAAACCGAAAGTTCCTGCGCCCCCTTTAATCGAGTGAGCAGCGCGGAATATGGCGTTCAATTGTTCCGTATCAGGCGCTGATGGATCAAGCTGCAATAAATGCTGCTCCATATCCGCCAGCAATTCATCTGCTTCATCAAAGAATGTTTGATAGAAAGCACTCATGTCCATGCTCACGTGGGTCACCTCTGCTGTGAATCGCGGCTTATTGAAGAAGGTGTCGCCTGACTATCAGGTGCGGCAGGCAACGCAGTTGTCGGCTGCCGACGACCTGGTGTCGATGCTCCATTCGCGCCCGATGCTGGTGCCACTGCCGGAACCGGTGCTTGAGCAGGAGCCCCGGTTGCAGCCGGCGCTGGCGTCCCGTTAGTCTCGGGTTGTGGTAAAGTCATACCATTACTGTTTTCGGCAGAGCCGCTGCCAGATTTAGACTTATCCAACCCCATATTCTGCAAATTCTCTATTTTATCAATGTTGACGGCACTACTTTCAGCATTCTCACGCTCGATATTTTCCTGTGCCTGCTTATTTAGCACAACCAGACTGATACGGCGGTTGATAGCATCGCTGCCATCTTTGGCCTGCTTTAAGTTCATTGTATCAGCCATCCCTACAACCCGAAGTACTTTACCTTCAGTCAATCCTCCAGCAATCAACTCGCGTCGTGACGCATTTGCTCGATCCGCAGACAACTCCCAGTTGCTATAACCTCTTTCCCCTGTCGCGTACCTTGCATCATCAGTGTGTCCGGAAAGGCTGATTTTATTAGGAATATCATTAAGTATCGGCGCTATAGCTCGCAAAATATCACTCATGTAAGGTTCTACCTGAGCACTACCGGTTTTAAACATAGGTCTGTTGTTGCTATCAATTATCTGTATACGCAACCCTTCATCAACCATTTCTATCAATAAATGAGGCCGCAGTGCACGTAAACGCGGATCAGCTTCGATCAACTGATCAAGACGCTCACGCAATTTATTGAGTTTTATTTCTTCGAGTCGTCCATCCATCGTATCGATCTGCTTCGATACATCCCCTTCCTGATGAGTCGGATCAGTCCCTCCACCAGGTATAGGATTTGATGCATCACTCATTTTGGGCCCGGATGTAATAGCAATTTTTAAGGGTGTACGAAAATACTCAGCAATCTGAGCTAACTGGGATGGAGATGAAATAGCGATAAGCCACATAACCAAGAAAAGTGCCATCATGGCTGTCATAAAGTCAGCGTAGGCAATTTTCCATGAACCGCCATGATGAGCCGCATGTCCCGATTTACGTTTTTTGCGGATAATGGGATGTTGATGTTTCATGCGTCATTTTCCGCTGCCTGCTGCGGTGGAGCTTTTACGCTACGAATATGATCTTCCATTTCAGTGAATGAAGGACGTACCGTGGAATACAGCGTTTTACGACCAAATTCAACAGCGATCTGTGGTGCATATCCATTAAGGCTAGACAACAAAGTAACTTTAATGCATTGTAATACTTTGATTTTTTCTGAGTTTTTTTGACGTAACAAAGACGCTAAAGGAGAAACAAAGCCATAAGCTAATAAAATACCAAGAAACGTCCCTACCATTGCATGGGCAATCATCATCCCCAACTCAGCGGCAGGACGGTCGACAAACGCCAGAGAATGAACCACCCCCATTACTGCTGCAACAATACCGAAAGCAGGCAAGCCATCACCCATCAGGTTAAGACTGGTAGCAGGAACTTCTATTTCATGCTCGACCGTTTCGATTTCTTCATCCATTAGCGTCTCTATTTCAAACGCATTCATGTTTCCACTAACCATTAATCGAAGATAGTCAGTGACAAACTCAATAACATAATTATCGGACAGAATTCGTGGATAAGTTGAGAAGATTTCACTTTCTTTAGGATTATCAATGTCAAACTCTAACGAAAGCATACCCTGTTGGCGAGATTTGGCCATCAGACGGAATAGAACAGCCATAAGATCCATATATACAGCTTTGGTATATTTGGAACCTTTGAATAAGGCTGGAAGCGCACGCAATGTCCCTTTGATTCCCTTGCCCGTATTACCGACAATAAAAGCACCTATTGCCGAACCACCAATGATCAGTAACTCTGAGGGTTGATAAAGAGCTCCCAGCTCACCGCCAACGATAAGATAACCGCCCAGTATGGAGCCTATAGTGACAAGATAACCCAATATAACCAGCACAAGAATTCCTTATAAAATAGCAAAGGTGGTTGGGCAAGGCATAAGTACTGTAGAGCCTTAACAACACTTGCTTGGAAAGATTCCGTCACTCGAACTCACAGTGACAGAATCACGAATCAGGCTCAGACGGCGTGCTTGACCTGTTCATCCAGCAGTTGAGGTATCATATCGGCAACATGCGGAGAAAGTTTACGTCTTTTTACTGCTCGGGAAGGAGGTTGACACAGACTGCAGACGAACCCGTTTTTAGGTTGATGAGCATGAGTGATAAACATGCCTTTACAGCAATTACAAGAGGATAGCTGTAGCATGCCACTATCAACAAAACGCACTAATGTCCATGCACGGGTCAACGCCAGCAGAGGAGCATCGCTTTGTGGAGCACATTGCTCCAAATAGAGACGGTAAGCTCTTATAACTGCCTCTACGCCACTATGCTGACCATTTTTCAGCAAAAATAAATAGGCATTATAGAACATGGACGAATGAATATTTTGTTCCCATGTCATGAACCAGTCAGTAGAAAAAGGCAACATACCTTTAGGTGGGGGGCTACCTCTCAATTCTTTATATAACTTGATTAAACGCCCACGACTCAGCTGGGTTTCACTTTCCAGCATCTGTAAGCGAGCGCCAAGAGATATCAGTTCCATCGCTAACTGAATATCTTTCGCTTCTTGAACAATGCTTTTTTCCGCCATCATCATGCCCTTTTCTTAGGCAGGTTTTCTTCTTTAGAAGACAACTCTTGTAATAAATGACTAGATAATAAGATTCCGGTATGGATTTGCTGCAAATCATCAACACGCGACTCCTGAGTCAGAAGCTTAATCGTATTGTGATCACTGAAGCGGAAATGACATATCAGTTGATTAGTTTCGGCCAGCTTGACCATCTGCGGCAAAGTAAGCTGCATCAGCGTATCGGCCATCTCTTCATTTATGCCGAGACGAAACATAGCAGATGCCTTTTCGTCGTTGATTAACCGTTGAGCAAGTAACAAGTAAGACAAATTGATGTCATAAATGTGCTTGAGTAATTCAGAGGTACCCATAATCCCATCCCGACAGGCTATGTTTTAAACTTCAGTTAGGTGATATAACGTATCGCCCGGTTAAACAGTCACTCTCCATAGGTGGCATGAAAACTATCGGTGCCAGATTATTTAAAGCTTTATAGTGTTATCTACGACGAAAATGCAGTATCAACTGTGTTGATGTACCCCACGCTCTCGTTGTCCATTACCACAAATGTATCCTTCCTGGCTTCACTTTCCGTCCATACCCAGAGCATAGGATTAATCCTAATTCCTGCCACTCTACCGCCTTAGCCATGACTCGTACAACGAAAGCCAGAGGGCATTTTAATAAAAATGCGACGTAAGTCACGCTTTAAAAGGATCTCACTTACAACATTTCACTATTCTTGCCTTTCAATGAAATCTCACTGAACACAAAACAACCAAAGATATTCACAAAAATCTCGACCAATCGAGACAATATACAAATTAATTAAAATAAATCAATATGTTATGTGAATTCCGCATATTCTTTCATTCTGTTTACATGCTCTCTTAGCGAATAGATTAGTTATATAAGTGCTCATTTGCCAGCAATGTCGCTGGCAAACGGAGGATAGTGTGTGACAAGAGCTGAACATTGAGCAGTAACCAGGAAAGCAACTCCCAATTTTCAAAAATTCAGGTTACGACTACTGGAATAAGTAATGTAACGGTTCTCATGACATCCTCATAAATAGCCCGACCTACTACCCTATACATGATACATGCTTGGATCATTGGGGCCCTTTATTGCCGACATTATGCTCGCTCGAGAAACATTTAAGTTGTCGCCATCTATACAAATGCCTAATAGCGCTTATTTGTTTCATATCGAGCATGTTTGCACAGAATCATCGCCATGCCATCAAAACAACGGTGATATCTCACTCAAAGTAGGGTATCAATTTTTAACATATCCAACCAACAGTGCTGGTTTCTTCAGATCCCATTTATTTACTTAATAATGAAAACGGTTAACAGCAGAAAGAGACTTTTTCAGCCACCAGATTCGTGATCAAAATCGCACTGAAATGTATGAATGTTTCACATCATAGATGCTAGGCTATATTCGTAATACGCGAGCAAAATTGTTGCGCTAATGTTTCCATAAGTTAACACTCTCAGGTTATATCGGTAGTACACACAGCAAGCGATGATTCATTTTTCCTGAAACGAGCGATATGGATATGAAAATGATGTCAAAATCAAATCAACAGGGTAAAGCGAGCATATTGAGTAACCTTGGTCTGGTACCGTTATTTGTCATCATTCTGGGCGGCATCATGCTGATGTTTGCTCTGGCTATTGGTACCGCCAGCTATTTTCTGGTTCGCGCAAACCAGAATCTGGATTATGTCACCCAGGAGATCGACGTCCGTCTAGGTCTCTCCAACAGTTCCAACCATATCAGAACCGCCCGATTGCTTATTATTCAAGCTGGAGCTGCTGTTCGCGTTGGGGATACGGAGGTATTTAACAACAATATAAAGCAAGCCGAACAACGCATCGTAATGTCGAAAGATGCGTTCAATATCTATGAAAACCGGGCCGTTAAAACCGATACGGATATTGCTTTGGATCCCGATTTGAAAAAGGCTTACAACGATTACATCGAAAAAGGCATCCTGCCGATGTTGAAGGCAGCCAAAGACGGTTATTTTGAAGAGATACTGAATCATGAAGCGGATGAAGTTCGAGTACTGGATGCGGAATACAATAAGCCGCTGCTGAAAGCGATTGCATTTCGGACAGAACGCGCCAAAGCACTGAATGCCGAAGCTCAACATCAAGCCATGTTAGGTTATTCATTAATGGCAATCAGCTTTGTAATTGCCGCAGTGATGACCTTACTGACATTCATGTTCTTGCGTGGCACATTGATTAAACCGATGAATATTCTAGTCACTCGCATCCAACGCATTGCGCAAGGCGACCTGACTCAATCCGATGAACGTTTCGGTCGAAACGAGATGGGGATCCTCGGCAAGAATGTCCAACAGATGCAGGCATCTCTGGTGCATACGGTTTCGACGGTTCGTGATAGTGCGGACTCTATTTATCAGGGTACAACAGAGATTACCGCCGGTAACAAAGACCTTGCATCCAGGACGGAACAGCAGGCTGCAGCTATCGAACAAACGGCCGCTAGCATGGAGCAGCTGACCGCCACAGTGAAACAAAACTCGGATAACGCCCACCATGCCAGCCAGTTGGCATCAAATGCCTCCGGAAAAGCGCGTCAGGGTGGCGAAATCGTTGAAAATGTCATCAACACGATGAACAGTATCTCCGGCAGTTCCCGCAAAATCTCTGAAATCACCAACGTCATCAACAGCATTGCCTTCCAGACCAACATTCTGGCGCTGAATGCTGCGGTAGAAGCGGCACGGGCAGGCGAACAAGGACGTGGTTTTGCCGTCGTCGCAGGTGAGGTTCGTAATCTGGCGCAGCGCAGTGCTCAAGCCGCCAAGGAGATTGAAAATCTGATTTCTGAATCAGTTACCCTAGTCAACAATGGCTCCGCCCTGGTTGATAAAGCTGGGCAGACAATGCACGAAATCGTCCATGCGGTAACCAACGTCACCGATATTATGAATGAGATCGCCTCTGCATCTGACGAACAGAGTAGAGGGATCAGCCAGGTCGGTCAGGCGATCACGGAAATGGACAGCACAACGCAACAGAATGCGGCGCTGGTACAGCAAGCATCGGCAGCCGCCGCGTCACTTGAGGAACAGGCATCAATACTGACTCGCGCCGTAGCTGCATTCAAACTCGCCAATCACGCGGGTTCGCAATTCATCACGCCGTCCAAACCAGCATTGGCGACAACAGCAGCCACGACAACAAATCTGCAGCTTGGGAAACCGCACGCCAATACCGGTAGCGATAACTGGGAAACGTTCTGACTGGTATGCCCGATACAGCGGTTGCAGTATCGGGCCATTTCTATCAAGGTCTTTCCGGCTCAACAAAGACCCCCTCCGGGCTGTTTAGCTCGTTAAAAAACCAGATCCCATCGGGATAATCATCCAGCGCCACCAAGTACATAACGCCTTCCTGAAACATCTCTACCGCCAGAATCACGCCCTCCCTGCGAGTCGCACCATCCGTTTTTACCGTAACACGATCGTTTACATTCATAATATTGCTCTGAAAAACCAGAATATGGTCGCTTCTTGTTACTTTACAGATCTTTTCTAGTGAACCGCAATCCAGATGCAACTAATTCTCAGTGAGTGGTGATTCCGTTTACATGACAGAAGATCACAACGGCTATCCTTGCCAGGGCAGCAACAGATCATGGTAATTTCAATATAAAATCATGTTTTAACTAAATCGCGCCGTCATACTGTTTCATACGCAAAGCGTGTTTATAATCACTGCAGCAAACCATTTGATACCCCAACAGCCAATGTGCGACGACAGCGCGAGAATGTCCCAATTCCCCTTCTTTGATCATGGTACGGACCAGCGACATCGTGCACACTGTTTCTATACCCCAGGATAACCATGGCTAAATGAGCGAGCTCAACCGCAAAAAATGAGTAAAAGTCAGGTCTCCTCCCCGCTTCAAATCAAAAAACAGGTAATACGATCTTGAGTACAGCCAAACAGCTGTTAAGTACGCTACGCGATACCTCCTGGTATAGAAAACGCCGCTCAAACCGCGTTTTGCTCAAACGTGAAATCATGCCACTGGCGCTGCCGATCTTTGTTGAAGGGCTTTGCGTTGTCCTGATGGGGATTTTCAGTACATTCCTCGTCAGTTGGTTAGGTAAAGAAGCGATGGCGGCTGTCGGATTGGCCGATAGCTTCAACATGCTGGTCATCGCCTTCTTCACAGCAGTAGCTCTTGGTACGGCAGTTGTCGTCGCTTTCAATCTGGGGCAGCGTAAACGATATATGGCTCTGCAAGCATCCAGGCAATCCATGTCGTTACTGGTTCTGGTGTCCTTTGTGCTGGTTGGTGTGGTTGAATTATCCGGCGCTACCATCATCAACCTTATCGCCTGGAGCGCTGAACCCGCGGTAAAAACACTGGCTTTAACATTCCTTCGCCTGACCGTTTGGGGCTATCCAGCTATAGCGATAGCACTTGTCGGATGCGGTGCACTGCGCGGCGCCGGCAATACCCGGCTGCCTATGCTGATTAATATCGCTATGAATATCCTGAATATTATAATCAGCGGCATTCTAATTTACGGTATCGGCCCCTGGCATGGATTGGGATTTATTGGCGCAGGTTTAGGCATTACGCTTTCACGTTATATCGGCGCCTTATTTGTCATTTTAACCTTGATGAAAGGGTTCAATGGCGCGTTACGCATTTCGTTTAGAAGCTACTTTTACCCTTTTACAACGGCGATCCTCTACGAGGTACTAAGTATTGGTATTCCCACCAGTATTGAGTCCGTCATGTTCAATATCGGGAAACTGATTACTCAACGTTTTGTCGCTGGCATGGGAACCGAAGTCATTGCCGGTAATTTTATCGCGTTTTCTATTGTGGCGTTGATCAACCTACCAGGGAACTCCCTCGGTGCAGCATCAACCATCATCGTAGGAACCCGCTTGGGGAAAGGCCAAATTGCCCAGTCGGTACGCCAGCTTAAACACATTTTCTGGTTATCCAACATTGGACTTTGCACATTGGGGATCCTATCCGTTCCTATGGCTGGTTGGCTGTCATCGTTCTATACCAATGAACCGGATGTGATAAAGGTTGCTAAGGAACTGATATGGCTTAATGCGCTGTTCATGCCAGCCTGGGCAGCTTCCTGGGTGTTACCCGCCGGCCTCAAGGGCGCTAAAGACGCCAGTTACACCATGTGGGTTGCTTTGGCAGGCATGTGGGGATGCCGGGTTATAGCTGGTTATATACTGGGGGTTATACTTGGCTTCGGCGTCGTTGGTGTATGGATGGGCATGTTTTTCGACTGGATCGTGCGAGGTATCCTTTTCTATCGTCGCATGACCAGTGGGAAATGGTTGTGGCGATACAAGAAAGACAAAACGCCCAGTCGATAATCAGCCATATCAGCAACAATTAAGTTCGACACATTAATGTTGTTCTTTTGCTGCTCTCCACCTAATAACATGAATTCCGCAGGCCCATCTCGGGCATAGGGAAATCCGGCGAATGACTGCGATACCGTGGTGGTATCGGGATAAAGTCTAATTATTCGGCAACTCGTAAATAACTTGCTTCATATTGCGGATATTATTCTCCCTCGATTTCAGATTGATATTGTCGTTAATTCGTAACCTGCATCGCAACCGCCTAATTAAGAGATCTTAGTCTCATTAATAATGATTAATATTACACAACCAATCAATAGCTTCTTATGCAGAGGGACTTAAAAAAATATAAATATTTACATTGAAATCAGTATGGTAAAAAACATTGAATCATCATGCAGTTAATTATGAATTGCCGTTTTTTTACACGTGCAATAGACATTGTTTTAGATAACTATGTTAAGTGTAATATAAATTCCATTTGACCCCATGAAGCCGCTCATGAATACTTCCGAAAAATAACAAGCCCATCGCCTATAAGGCTTTTTAACCTGGAGTGAGCAATGAAAAAAACGATTATCGCAATGTGCCTGGCCATTTCGGCATCCGCAGCACTTCTGCCCGTTTCTGGCATCGCTGCAGTACGAGATGAAATGTCAGCCATGCAAAAAAGCTACAAAGCAGCATCCAATGCCAATGATGCCGCAACATTGAAGGCCGAGCTATTGAAACTGAAGGAGCACGCCACTAAAGCCAAGGCTGATCCGCAGGCTAATAAGGGTGCTGAAAGTGCGGTATTCAATGAAGGCTTAAGTAAGCTACTCAAACAAATTGATGATGCTATTGCACTGGTTGATGCAGGCAAGCTGGAACAAGCAAAAGCCGCAACGGATGAGCTGAAGAAAACCCGTGCGGAATACCACAAAAAGCTTGGCGTATAACATCCTCGCAATGACTGCCGTGGTTCCCCAACCACGGCAGTATACATTTAAAATCTGAATGTAGCCGTAGCGGTAACACGACGTTCACTGCCCCAATAGCAGGCATAATCTGAATAGCAACTGGCAACGTATTGACGATTCAACAGATTATCCACATTGACGCCAATACTGGATCCCGACATGCCAAATCGCGCCAGATCGTATTTCACCATCGCATCAAGCAAACCATATGGCGCAACTTTGAACGAATTATCGGCATCGCCATACGAGCTGCCAATATAACGAACGCCTGATCCTATACTCACCCCGCTAAGCGCTGCTTCACGGAAGGTGTAATCCAGCCATAAGGACGCCTGGTTATTCGGAATCTGGTAGGGTCGCTTCCCTTGCAACGCATTATCCCGCGTGTACTTCACATCAACATGTGAATAAGCCGCCGTCATGTTGACGTTCTGGTTTAATGCGCCTTTGGCTTCCAACTCCACACCCTGGGCACGAATTTCCCCGGTCTGAATACTGAAACTCGGATTGGAGAGATCAGTGGTCAGATTATTACTCTTCGTTAGGGTATAGACGGCAGCCGTCAGAACAACCGGCCGATCCTTCGGTACATATTTCACCCCAACTTCATATTGTTTACCCAAAGAGGGTTTGAACGTTTCCCCATCAGCATTGGTGCCCGACGTCGGCTCAAACGATTCGCTATAGCTAAAATAAGGCGTTATGCCGTTAGCAAACAGGTAGTTGATCCCACCACGCCAGGTAAATTGCCCATCGTTCCGGGCTTCGGTCGAGCCTGAATTACGATTTTGCGCCGAAGTTTTCGACCAGTCATAGCGCCCGCCCATCGTCAACAGCCACTGCTTCCACTGCGCCTGATCCTGTATATAAAAACCTGTTTGTTCCTGACGATTCAAATACTTCCAGGCAAACAACGAATCAGAAGGAATCGTGTCGTCCCCATAAAGTGGAGTGCTCATATCCAGCGCCGAAGCAGAGCCGAAATAGGCATCGATATCATTGCGCATACGCATATAATCGAGACCGAACAGCACGGTATGCTCGACGTCCGCCGTTGAGAATACAGCCTGAGCCTGATTATCAACCGTGAAGCTGTTCAAGTGCTCACGGGAGATAACCGATGCGCGATCCAATACATATGATTGAGAAGAAGAAACACCGGAACCATAAATGCCGCGATAATAGGAATCCAATTGCATGTAGCGCAGGTTTTGTCTTGCGGTCCAAGTGTCATTGAATGCGTGTTCCGCGCTGTAACCGATCATTTTCTGGTTACGTGAAAGCTTATTACTCGCTTCCCCGTCATTGAAGGAAGTTGACAGCTTATGGGCCTGCCCATCGGCATCGAAATACGGATTCACCGTTCCCTGACGCGGCAACCACCCATAGAACCCGGTATAGGGATCATTTTGGAAATGAGTTAACAGGGTAAATTTAGTGTTCTGATCAGGTTGCCAGCTAAATGACGGCGCGATGGAATAACGCTTTTCCTTGGCCATATCCTGCTGCGCATCGCTACTACGCGCCACACCGGTAAACCGATAGGTATACACCCCGCTATCATCCAGCGCGCCGCCAAAATCAAACCCGGTTTGATAGAGATTATCCGTCCCCATTTTAAACTGCACTTCACGGATCGTCTCGGCCGTTGGACGTTTACTGACCAGCGCAACCAACCCACCGGGACTGGTTTTGCCATAAAGGACAGAAACCGGCCCGCGCAATACTTCAACGCGCTCAAGCATATAGGGATCTAGGGCGGCTTCAGAGTAGTTATCCCCTTGTAGCTTAAGACCATCCAAATACTGGTTAGTATTGACCGACGTAAATCCCCGAATATTCACCACATCATAAGTATTGGAACTACCGCGGTTACCGGAAAACACACCAGGTGTGTAGCCCAATGCATCTTTTACCGTATCGGGTTGACGGATCTGAAGCTCTTCACTGGTGACGACCGATACGGATTGTGGGTTCTTCTCGATTGACGTATCGGTTTTCGTACCGGTAGCGCTACGTTTGGCGACGATAGTTGGTGCCGGTCCCCAGGCGTCTTCCTTCGTAACCGTCGACGCTTCAACGGTAATCGTTTCCTCTGCGGCGAGTGCTACCGAAGAGATACTCCCTAGCGCAGCCGAAATCATAATGGCCAAATATCCACGCCGCGACAAAGCGGAGCGACCAGGATCAAAAGAGAAAGTACACGTAGTTATCATGAATAGGTTCCCTGAACACATTTTTTCGCAAATGATAATCATTAACACAAGGCGTGAATAATATGCGAACCAACTTATGCACTCAAGGATAGAATTTAGAGACGTCAGACTGACGCAACGTAACCAGCAGTTCAGTTGTGATACTGAAAAGATTCAGCGTGACGCGAGAACTACCTTCGTCATGACATGTGGCAGTTTCAAACCGAGACACGGTGATTGACGTATCCAGCCCAATACGGACGGGGCCGCCATGAGGAGCGCTTTATTGAAAATGTTCCAACTGGCCATTATGAACACCTGATTTGCGTGGTACAGGTCAGCGTGGGTGATGGTAATAAAGTTGCGATTAATTCAACTCCGCCACACAGCCATTCCTGGAGAAAAATCATTGGGTGTTGCGCTTTAATTATTCAACCACGATGAATAATGAGGGCTTTATCAAAAATCACTTCTGCATACCAGCAAAAACCAACGTCGCCACTTGCCAAATTACAGGCATAAAAAAACCGCCTAGTGGCGGTAATATTCTTTCAGTTTTTATCTTATTTATTAAGGCGTTAACACATGGTGCCCAGAGCGGGACTTGAACCCGCACAGCGCGAACGCCGAGGGATTTTAAATCCCTTGTGTCTACCGATTCCACCATCTGGGCTCAGAATTTGGAGGCGCGTCCCGGAGTCGAACCGAGGTGGACGGATTTGCAATCCGCTGCATGGCCACTCTGCCAACGCGCCTTATTTAGACATTCATTATGCAGTGATGTTATCCTAAAAAACAATCAACAACATATTGATTATTAAGACATTTTCACTTCCTGCATCAGGAATGGACGCTATTATGGACTGGTTCCTGATAGATGGCAAGGGCTTTGTACCATCACTAAAATCAAACGCTCAAAAGTTAGTCTTGGACGCAACATTGAATAGCGATATGACGGAGATATATTCTCATTTTGCTTATTATGCATATATGTTGTTCCAGAGTTATCATCAGTAACATGCTCAAACAGCATAACGCTCGATTTAACAGTGCTATGCAACGGTGTTTTTCGTGTTCGAGTTGACTCTCAAAGACAACTGTCATTTTGCGATTATGGTTGATGAATTTCCGTACATTCCCAAGCAAGCCTTATCACCATATTAGATAGCGGCTTCATCGCGCATGATTTCCGGATAAAAAACCGAAAACACTCATTTACGCACGATCTGTCGTCAATAGACGCTATCAGCAGCCCGCCGTTGAAATGCTGGCGCCACATTTCATCACACAGTTATTTGTCACAGAATTTAAAAAAGTGCATACAAGTAAAACTGCTGGCTTTACATCACTCTATACTATTGATTCTATGTTGTTTTTAAACCAGGCAACTCAATTGGGACAAGTAAAGGAAAAACGATGAAAAAACTGACATTAAGTGCCGGCGCATTGATGGTCATGCTAGCGTTAACCGGCTGCGCCCAGCAGCGCCAGCAGGAAGCGCAAACCGCGCTGTCCAACCAGTCTGTATTGGCGCTGAACTGGTTCCAGCAGTCCGGCGAGTACCAGGCGCTGAGTTATCAGGCGTTCAATACCGCTCGTATCGCCTTTGATGCCGCCCCCGTCGCACCGGGCAAGAAAAAAGCCGTCGTCGTCGATTTGGATGAAACCATGCTGGACAACAGCCCTTACAGCGGCTGGCAAGTCAAACAACATCAGCCGTATGACGGCAAATCCTGGGCGAAATGGTCCCAGTCTCGCCAGGCGACCGCCGTACCCGGCGCTGTCGCTTTCGCCAAGTACGTAACCAACCACGGCGGGCAAATGTTTTATGTTTCCAACCGGTTACAGTCCGAGTTTAATGACACCCGAGAAAATATGCTGAAACTCGGCTTCCCAGGTGTAACGGATCAAACCGTACTGCTGAGTAAAGGCAGCTCCAACAAGCAGGCGCGTTTTGACGAAATCAAGGCCGCAGGCAACGACATCGTGCTGTATGTCGGCGACAACCTTAACGATTTCGGAGCTGCCACCTATCATAAAGACAATGCAGAGCGCCGCGCTTTCGTTAGCCAAAATCAAACCAAATTCGGTACTCAATACATCGTACTGCCCAATCCGTTGTATGGTGATTGGGAAAGCGGCCTGAGCAAGGATTACAACAAACTGACGCCGGAACAGAAGCTACAGGTTCGAGACCAGCAGATCAAAGCCTGGTCAGGGCAGTAATCCATTGTCATATATCATTTCTCCGGTATGAAAGCAGGCGCCGCAAGCGCCTGCTTTTTTATGGCGTACATTCCGGCAAACCACATCGTTAGCAACGGCCATGACATTTTTATACTGTCTTCGTCCATTGCAATAACACCCAAACCTTAAGGCTGCATTAACACCAACCGCGCAATTACACAACATAAAACACCATTAATTGCCACCTTACCGTCTAAAACAACGCGGTAAAGTTTCCTTGCTCTTTCTAAGGTTTCTACCGGGCGGCAGGCAGCGCCAACTTGCTCATTCTTGCTCATTGAGAACAGATACGTTCAGGAATCCTATTGGTGACACAGCAGCCCGATTACCGGTATGGCCACCAACCCACGGCTAAATACCCAGAATAAGGTCGAATCATTGGCTGAACGGCGTTGTCGCAACAACTAAGTCATTATTGAGGGATAGCGCTTATTGCCCGGCACATCAGGGCAATGAACAGACCCCAACAGGGTCTGATGAATGCTTCAGGTTAACGCCTGAAGTTTATTAAAATAAATCAGGAGGTTGCAATATGAGCATGTCAATTCCTTCCAGCGGTGATTACTCTTCTGCTGTATCCATTCCCGTAAGCACAACCGCTAAAAACGTTGTTCCTGAAAGCGCCCGCGACAATGAAGCCACCGAGACAAGACCGGATGGTGATGAGTCAATGGCGCAGAATCTGCTGAGGACTACCGGCAGCGTCGGAACCCAGATCAACACAACAGCCTGATGTAACGGCTTCATACAGCAAGAGCGCTCTCACTGAGGGCAATAATTGTCTTCATAAAGCACCGTTTGCATATCGCAGCGGTGCTTTTTTGCAGCTGACGCCGCTTTTCTGTTGCTGCTCCCCTCCGCCAATCACTACTCGCCAAAAACGCTATTGCCATCCGCTTATTGTATGTGAGACGCATTATCGATAACCTTGCACCACCGCGTTAATATCTCAGGAAATCCAATGATGACGTACTCTGGAATGATACCGTATGCTACCGGCGTCAAACGCCGCCTCATCAAAGGCAAACGCAGCGGGTACCTGGCTCGATGTGTGTTGCTGCTCGGCATGCTGCTCAGTGGATGCGACGATGGCAAGCCGTCGGCACAGTCCGTCACTCCCGCCCCGACAGCCGGCTGGCCCCGCACTCTCCAGACCCTCAAAGGCCCGCTGACACTGTCAACCCAACCTAAACGCATCGTGTCGACCAGTGTCACCGTGAGCGGCACCCTGCTGGCCATTCAGGCGCCGTTGGTCGGCTCAGGCGCTACGGCACCGCATACGGTCGTTTCCGACGATCAGGGTTTTTTCAATCAATGGAGCGCAGAGGCCCGAAAACGCGACGTAAAACCGCTGTATATTACGGAGCCTAATGCCGAAGCCATCGCCGCTGCCGCGCCGGACCTGATCATCATTTCAGCCACCGGCGGCGATTCCGCCATGAAGTTATACGATCAACTGTCGGCCATTGCCCCAACGCTGGTCATCAACTACGGCGATAAAAGCTGGCAGCAATTGGCGGAACAGTTGGGAAACGCAACCGGTCATGAAGATGATGCCAGGCAGATCACGACGCAGTTCGACCAGCGGGTGCTCGCAGTTAAACAGGCAATCCAGCTACCGCCGCAGCCGGTTTCCGCGCTGGTGTATTACGAAGACGGCCGCGGCGTAAATCTGTGGACTCGGGCTTCGGCGCAAGGACAACTGCTCACCGAGTTAGGTTTTGAGCTAGCGGAACTGTCGGACGCTATTCAGACCGGCCTCCAGCAAGGCAAGCGACAGGATATTCTGCAAATTTCCGGCGAAAATCTGGCGGCTAGCCTCAATGGTCGCTCGCTATTGCTGTTCGCCACCGACGACGCCACCGTCGAACAGGTCATCAAGAACCCATTCCTTAGCCACCTGGAACCAGTACAGCAACGACAGATATGGTCAATGGGAACAGACACCTTCCGTCTGGACTACTACAGCGCCAGCAACATGCTCGATCGCATCGAACAACATTTTCGCCGGCGCTAACCACGCATCATCATCCCTGTCCTGAACGCGGGATCTCAGGATCCCGCTCGATCAGTTGACGCCGATGCGGACTCCAGCTCGGGTTCAGGTGCCGGCTGACACGCCGGCTCACCGAAACGACACTGTCTTAGCGGACGCACCAGTAATGCCATTATCCCACCGAAGACTGCCGCTACGCCGCCGAAGGTCAGTATACTGGCGGCAGGCAATAGCACCTTCCCCATCACGCCTAACAGCAGCGCGCCAATAGAATCGCCGGTGACATCCTGCGCCGTACCCAGACTGTTCACCCTGCCCAGCAAATGATCCGGCGTATGCGTCTGGATCAGCGTGAACTGTAACAGCGACGTGGTGGCATTAAGATAGCCATACCCCACCAGCGCCACCAGCGCGGGCAACAGGTGAGCAAACAAACCTAGCGACGCCACCGTCAGAAACGCCCCCATCGCGCATCCCAACAACAGCAGGCCGGGACGGCGCACGCCGGACACCCAGCCGCTGGTGAACGCCCCCAGCATCGCCCCCAGCGGCACCGCCGAATACATCAACCCCACCGCCGACGGCCCGGCATGATAGGTGTCGTTCGCCAACGCAGGAAATAGCACGCGCATCGCGCCGACAATACTGACCAGCATGCCGACCAGAACCACGCAACCCACCACCGGGTGCGAACAGACAAACCCCACCCCGCTGGCCAATGACCGCAACGGGTGTTCCGGCTCACGCGGCGCCGGGCGCATCGACGGCAAGCGCGTCAGCGGAATCAGCGTAGCCAACGTTCCCACCGCCGCCACGGCAAAATTCCAGCCGACGCCGCCTGCAACAATAATCACCCCGCCCAGCGCGGGTGATAAAATCGCACCTAATCGCACCGTCAACATGGTCAACGCCCCCGCTGCGGGAAGGTTTTCACGCCCGACCAACAACGGGATCACCGCCATCAACGCCGTCATCCCCAGCGCACCGAAAAAGCCATCCCATGCGGCCAGAACATAAAGCGCGATCAGCGAAGGCGTGCCGGAAAACGCATTGATGCTCAGCGCCACAAACCCCAGGCCGCAAGTGCCGCGGGCAAACAGAATCAGCCGACGCCGGTCGAAACGGTCGGCCAGTACGCCGCCCAACATGAGGCCGATAAACATCCCGATGCCGTCCAGCGCCACCGCCATCCCCACCTGCAATGTGGAGCCGGTCATCGCCTGAATCTGAACCGGCACCCCCACGGTCAGCATCCCCAGCGCAAATACCGACAACATCCGGGCCACAAAAATGGCACGAAAATGTCGATTGTTCTTCAGCAGGCTGAAGTCGAGCAAAAAAGAAGTTTTAGCCATAATCATCCATTCATTGTTTGTTTTGAGGCCATCTCCCGTCATGACCGACGGCGACCACCGTTGCCGACATCCATCGCCAGACACGTTCATCGATCCCCGCAAGTCACCGTAAAAGGAGTGACCTCACCGGTGTCAGGTCAATGTCTTTGCCGCCAACCCTGTGTTATTCTAGCCACCAAACAACATTAATGATAATAATAATCATATGCATTACTTAATAAAAAGGAGCTTATTGATGATGCCTTTACAGCGTGTGCTGCCCGGTAATCGGGGAATCGCGCAGCTGTCGGATGCACTGACACGGCGTCGCTATTACGGCATCGCCCCTTGCCTGCTGTTGTTGTTCCTCGTCGGCATCGCCAGCCTGACGCTGGGGGCTCGCGCCATCTCGGCCGATGTGGTGTGGCAAAGCCTGACCGGCGTCCTGCAAACACCGGATAGCACCATCGTGCTGCAGTCCCGTCTGCCGCGCACCCTGGCCGGCATACTGATCGGTGCGGCGCTGGGCGCTTCCGGCGCGGTTATCCAGGCGCTGACCCGCAATCCGCTGGCCGACCCTGGGCTGCTGGGCATCAATGCAGGCGCCAGCTTCGCCATCGTGCTGGGCATTATCGGTTTTGGCATCAGCACCATGGCATCCTGGTTAACCTTTGCCTGGGCCGGCGTACTGTTCAGTAGCCTGACGATATGGTTGATCGGCTCGCTGAGCGGCGGCCGGGTCAACCCTATACGTCTTACATTGGCGGGCGTGGCGCTTAGCGCGGTATTGACCGGCATCACCAGCGCCATCTCGCTACTCAATCCTTACGCCTTCGATCAGTTGCGTCTGTGGGAAGCCGGCACGCTGGATATCCGTTCCCTGCAAAACATCGCACTGGTACTACCGCCGGTTCTGCTGGGCTGCGTGTTGGCGTTTGTCTCTGCTCGCTCACTTAACACTCTCAGTATGGGGGAAGACCTTGCCACGGCGCTGGGCACAAAAGTGACGCTGATCAGAGTGCTGGCGATGATCGCCGTCATGCTGCTGTGTGGTTCTGCTACCGCACTGGCTGGCCCGATTGGCTTCATCGGCCTGATGATCCCGCACGTCGCCCGCTGGTGGGCCGGGCCGGATCAGCGTTGGATCCTGCTTTATTCCCTGCTGTTCTCGCCAATCCTGCTGCTATTGGCCGATATCATCGGCCGCCTGCTGGTGCCGGGCGAACTGCGCGTTTCTATCGTTACCGCCTTCATCGGCGCGCCGGTATTAATCTGGCTGGTGCGCCAGCGTCAACGCATGTAGAGGAAAACGGATGCTGTCGACCCGACTCCCGCTGTTATACGCCGCTACGGGGACTCGTCTGCCGTGGCGCATGTTTTATGTCAACGGCCTGTTGCTGTTGCTAGGTCTGATGCTGCTGACGTTGGCCATCATGCTCGGCACCCTGTCATTCTCCGTCATCGAAGTCTGGCAAGCCTTGTTTGGCCACGGAAACGGCAGCGCCGTCACCGTGATCACCCAGTGGCGCGCGCCGCGCGCCGTCACCGCGTTGCTGCTGGGCGGCGCGCTCGGCATCAGCGGCGCCATTTTCCAGTCGCTGACCCGTAACCCGCTGGGCAGCCCGGATATCATCGGTTTCAATATGGGTGCTTATACCGGGGCTCTCGTCACCTTTATTCTGCTGCAAGGCGGTTATTACGACGCTGCGATTGGCGCAGTGATCGGCGGGATTGCCACCGCCGTCGCGGTATACCTGCTGGCCTGGCGGCGGGGTATTTCCGGCTTCCGGCTAATTATCGTCGGGATTGCCGTCAGCGCCATGCTCTCGGCCTTCAATACCTGGTTGATGATTACCGGTTCGCTCGAAACCGTGATGGCGGCGGCGCTCTGGGGCAACGGAACGCTGAACGGCATGACCTGGGGCAAAGCAACACCTGCGCTAGTGCTTTGCCCCATCGCCATCGTCGTCACACTGCTGCTATCCCGGCGGCTGCAACTGCTGGAAATGGGTGACGACAGTGCGCGGGCGTTGGGCGTAAATGCCGAAGCCAGCCGCCTGTGGCTGATGCTGTGCGGCATTGTGCTCACCGCCGTGGTCGCCGCCTGCGCCGGGCCGATTTCATTCATCGCGCTGGCCGCGCCGCAAATTGCCCGCCGGCTAACGCACGCCAGCAGCGTACCGCTGGGCGCATCGGCGCTGGTCGGCGCTGCATTGCTGCTGGCCGCCGACATCATTGCCCAACACGCATTTCACGGCCGGCAATTGCCGGTAGGGGCGGTCACAGTCAGCATCGGCGGTCTTTACCTGATCGGGTTGTTGATCCGTGAATCGCGCCGCTCATAACACGTTATTCATCCGTCTGTGAAGAGAAACCGTCCATGACTCATCTTTTACATGCCTCACAGCTCACGCTCGGTTACGACCAGAAAATCATCGCGCAGGATCTGAGCGTCGCCATTCCTGAAGGGAAATTCAGCGTCATCATCGGCCCTAACGCCTGCGGCAAATCGACGCTACTGCGCGCCCTGTGCCGCCTATTGAAACCCCAGGCGGGTGAAGTGCTGCTGGATGGCCGCAACATCCACCGGATCCCCACCAAGCTACTGGCCCGGCAACTCGGCCTGCTGCCGCAACACGCCATCGTACCGGACAACATCACCGTCGCCGATCTGGTTTCCCGCGGGCGCTACCCGCACCAAACGCTGCTCCGTCCGTGGAGCCAGGACGACCAGGATGCGGTCACACACGCGATGGCCGCCACCAGCGTCGGCGATCTGGCGGAACGTTGCGTGGATGAACTGTCCGGCGGTCAACGCCAGCGGGTATGGATTGCCATGGTGTTGGCACAACAGACGCCGTTGTTACTGCTGGATGAACCCACGACCTGGCTGGATATCGCCCATCAGATCGATCTGTTGGATCTGTTCCGCGAATTGAACCAGCGCCACAGCCGCACGCTGGTGGCGGTACTGCACGACCTGAACCAAGCCTGCCGCTACGCCGATCATCTGATTGTGATGCGCGCCGGACAAGTGATGGCGCAAGGCCAACCGTCCGAGATTATCAGCGCGCAGCTGGTGCAGGAGGTCTTCGGTCTGTCGTGTGTGATTATCGACGACCCGGTTTCCCACACCCCGCTGATCGTTCCCTGCGGACGTCATCACCCTGCGGCCTGACACACAACTCCACCCCATCGTATCAGGCATAAAAGAAGCCCCCCTGTCAGCACCGCGCTCACAGAGGGGCTTCTTTATCATTACACGCCGGGAGCGTTTTTCCACGACGCCCCACGTCGGCCCGCAAGGTAACGCACCGCGAGGGGCGCCATAACAAATGGCCGACCTGCCCGGCCATTTGTTACCGCGACGGCCCTATGATTCGCGACGCAGCAGGCGATTGAGCAATGGCCCCAGTTCGGTCTGCATCGACGGCGAGAGGATATCCACATGCTCGCAGTCCAATCGGTACTGGGTCAGGTTACTGATGTACGGTGCCCAGGTCGCGTCGATATCCATGTCGTCCGGTAACGTCCGGGTCGCCACAAACAACACCGCGTCGCCGTCATAACGCAGCGAACGTGCTGATGGCAGGATCCGCAACGAATCGTCGTAGTTGGCGACGATATTGTCGAACAACGCCATTCGTTCCGCCCGCAACTCGGGATCCGACTCCTCTTCCAGCATGGCGAGAAAATCCGCCTGCTCACGCTCCATCTCGCGGTTCGCCTCTTCATCGTCCGCATCCGGCTCGCGCCAGTCCTGCTCTTCCGGCGGGTAGGTATCCAGCAGCCCCAGGAAAGCGACTTCCTCGCCCTGCTGCTGCAAACGCGCGGCGATAGAGTGCGCCAACATACCGCCCAGCGAATACCCCAGCAGGAAATACGGCCCTTTCGGCTGGATACGCCGTAGGGTCGCCAGATGGTGATCGCTCATGGATTGTAAATCGTCATAACGGGCGATGACCCCGTCCGGCCGCAACGACTGTAACCCCACGATCGGGTAGTCACCATCAAGGTAACGCAGCAAACCGGCATACGGCCAGGCGAAACCGGATGCCGGGTGCACACAAAATAGCGCCGGGCCGTCGCCGCTGCGCAGCGGCAGCGTTTCATCCACGCCGCCGCGCCCGCTGTCCGCGTCGTCATCCATCAACGCGGCTATCCGCGCCACCGTCCGCGCCACCATGATTTGGCCGACCCCCACCGCACGCTGCAACTGCCGCCGGATATCCGACGATAGTCGCATCGCCAGCAGCGAATGGCCGCCGAGCGCGAAGAAATCATCGTCCGCCGACACCGGCCCACACGCCAACAATTCGCCGAACAGCGCCGCCACTGCCCGTTCATTGACGGTATCCGGCGCCCGGCCCTGCTGTTGCAATCCCTCCGGGGACGGCAACGCCTTGCGATCCAGTTTGCCGTTGGCGCTGAGCGGGAAATCCGCCATCTGCACATAGCCAACCGGCACCATATGCGCGGGCAACTGGCGGGCCAGCGCCTGTTGCAACGCCGCGCTGTCCAGCGTGACATCCGCCGCCATCACCAGCCAGGCGATCAATTGGCGGGCATCAGCGCCCTGCAACCCATGCTGCCCGCCGCCCAGTTCACGCGCGCCGACAACAGCCTGCGCCACCCCCGGCAGCGCCAGCAGCGCCTGTTCGATTTCCCCCAGCTCGATACGCTGGCCGCGAATTTTGAGTTGATCATCACTGCGCCCGAGATATTCCACCGTGCCATCTTCCAGCCAGCGGGCGATATCGCCGGTGCGGTACATACGTTCACCCCAGGCAAACGGGTCGGCGACAAACCGGCTGGCGGTCAGATCCGGCCGGCGCAGATAGCCCTGGGCCAGCTGTACACCGCACAGGTAAAGATCCCCGGCGACGCCGAGCGGCACTGGGCGCAACGCGCCGTCCAAGATACGCAGTTGCGTATTCCATACCGGCAACCCGATGGGAATGCCCGGCAGCGTGCAACGCGCCAACGCCTCGCCGGAGGCCGGTTGCCAAGTGACATCCACCGCGGCCTCCGTCGGCCCATACAAGTTATGCAACGGGGCGGCGATCAACCGCTGATAGTTTAGCGCCAGCTCACGCGACAAAGCTTCGCCACTACAGAACACGCGCCGCAGGCTGTGACAACCGATCATCTGCGTCGGCCGCGCCTCCAGCGCGCTGACCCAAGCCGCCAGCATGGACGGCACAAAATGCAGAGTAGTGACCGCGTAATCGTCGATCAGTTGCACCAACGCATCCGGGTCGCGGTGCGCTTCCGGCGGCGCCATCACCAACTGTGCGCCGACCATCAACGGCCAGAAGAATTCCCACACCGAGACGTCAAAACTGCACGGCGTTTTTTGCAACACCACATCATCCGCGCCCAGCGTGTATTGATGCTGCATCCACCACAGCCGGTTGACGATCGCTTCATGGCCGACCACCACGCCTTTCGGGCGGCCGGTGGAGCCGGAGGTGTAAATGACATAGGCAGCCTGTTGCGGCTCGACCGTCACCGGCGCGTAACGCGGCTGTTGACGGTCATCGGCCAGCGTATCCAGCAGCAGTACATCCGCCAACGGCGCAAAACGCGATCGCAACCCGCTTTCGGTGATAATCAGCCGGGGACGAGCGTCTTCCACCATCAGCGCCAGCCGTTCGTCTGGATAGCCGGTATCCAGCGGCAGCCACGCCGCGCCAGCCTCCAAAATGGCGCTGAGCGCCAGACTCAATCGCACCGAACGCGGCAACGCCACCGCCACGATATCCCCCGGCTGGACGCCGGCATCGATCAGCCGCTCCGCCAGCAGCCGGGCCTGATGCCACATCTGACGATAGGTCAGTCGGTGTTGGCAATCCGACAGCGCGAGGCGTTCCGGCGTGCGTGCTGCCTGTTCCGCTACCGCCTGATGCAGGGTGCCGCGCGGCACCGCATGCGCGGTGCGGTTCACCGCATCCAGCAGCGCCTGTTCCTCCGGTACCAACAGGTTCCAGGCACACAGCGGCCGTTCCGGCTGTGCCACCAGTTGCTCCAGCAACAGCATCAATCTCTGCGCCAAACGCTGCGGCTGCGGCACGCTGTCGCGGTACTCCATCAGCAGACGCAGGCGTTTGCCGGGCAGCACCAACAGCGTCAGCGGATAATGGGTATACCCGCGGTTATTAACGCCCTCGCAGCGCAGCGGCTGTTCGCTTCGGCTCAGCGCGTCGCCGTCCGGATAGTTCTCCACCACCAGCAACGTATCGAACAGCGTGCCGGTTCCGGCCAACTGCTGGATCTCGCCCAGACCAAGATCGTCATGCTCAATCAGTTGAATTTGCTGCGTTTGCAGCGTCGCCAACTGTTCCGGCAGCGAACGCGCAGGGTCCAGCGTCAGGCGCACCGGCAGGGTATTGCTGAACAGCCCAATCTGCCGCTCGATCCCGTCCAGATGGCCGAAACGACCGGATACCGGCGACCCGAAAATCACCTCATCGGCGCCGCAGCTGGCGCTCAGCAACACGCCCCAAATGCCCTGCATCAGAGTGTTGAGCGTCAGGCCGTGTTCACGACACAACGCCAGCAGACCCTGTTCCAGCGCCGGCTCAGGCAACAGCGCTAACTCGCGGACATCACCGTGATGAGGCCCGTCGCCGAATAACAGCGTCGGACGTGCGCCCGCCAGCACCGAGCGCCAGCATTGACGGGAAACCTCAGCGTCTCTCGCCGCCAGGCGCCGCACGATATCGGCGTAGGCCACCGGGTGCGCAGACAGCGCCGTTTCCCCCTGATAGAGCACGGTAAACAGATCCTGCAGGCAGATCGGCGTCGACCATCCATCCACCACCAAATGGTGGGCATTGAGAAACAGTGTGTGGCGTTCGCCGTCGGCGTGCGTCACCAGCAAGGCGCGCAACATCGAATCCGGCTGGCGGAACAGATCGCGCTTCAGTTCTTGCTGCTCCAGCGCCAGCAACGCGGCAGCTTCATCGGCAGCGGACAGCGCCGGTAACGTGCGCCGATCCAGCGGCCAGTAGTCGCCATCGTCGCGCAGCAGCGGCAATACCTGCAACGGCTGCGGCGCCAACCCGGCGTCAAACCGGGCGGCCAGTTGCGGATGATGACGCACCACCGCCGCCAGCGCCCGGCGCAGACGGTCGACGTCCAGCGGGCCGCGCAGCGACAGCCGGGTCAGCGAATTGTAGCTGCCGTCGGTTTCCGCCATCTGCGCGTGGAACAACAACCCCTGCTGCAACGGCAACACCGGCAACACCGCCGCCAGCGGGCCATACTGCCGACGGAGATCCGCCAGCACCGCATCGGTCACGCCGGGGAGTGCCACCTCCGCCGCAGTTAACGTATCGGCCGCCGCCAACGGTTGCTGCTGCGCACCCGCCAGCAGGCGATCCAGCGCCGTCGCCAGCGCCTGATGCAGCGCGGTAATGTCGTCGGCGGTAAAAATGTCATCCGCCCAGCCCCAGTGCACCGCCAGCTGCGGCGTGCCGTCCTGTTCGTCGACAAAAATATTGATGTCCAGCGCATGGGTGAGCGGCATCCGTTCATCCTGCGTCACCGCAAAAGTGTCGCGGAAATGGCGCGCGGTGCGCATCGGCGCCCAATCGCCCGTCTCGGCGCCAAAGCGCCCCAGGTAGTTGAACAGAATTTCCGGCGCATGATCCTCCAGCGCCGCCAGCACCTCGCCGCTTTCGCTATCCAGATAACGCAGCACGCCATAGCCGATGCCGCGATCCGGCACGACACGCAAGGCGGCCTTCACCGCTCGCACCGCCTGCCAAGGGGTTTCATCGTCGACGCCGTCGATCAACACCGGGTATTCCGCCGTCAGCCAGCCGACGGTTCTGGCCAGATCCGAACCGGCATCCAGATCTGGGCGGCCGTGCGATTCCAACCCAATACGCAGCGGTTGCACGCCGTAACGCTGGCGGCATGCCATCGTCAGCGCGCTCAGCAGAATTTCATCCACGCCGGCGCGGTAATTTTCCGGCAGCCGGGTCAGCGCCGCCTGCGTCTGGACGGCATTCAATGTCAGGCGCAGCAGGCGACGGCTGTCATGGCGATGTCGCTGCCGGTTCAGCACCCGCGCGCCCAACAGTGGCACCGGTTCCTGCATCACCGACCGCCAGAACGGCAGTTCCGCGCGCCGGGACGGTATCTGCGCGTTCAGCGTTTCGGACCAGTCATACAGCGAACACTCTTCCGGCGACAACACCGCCATCCGGCCGTTGATGATGTCCTCACACGCCTGCCGCAGTTCCGGCAACAACACGCGCCACGATACGCCGTCCACCACCAGATGGTGCGCCGCCAGCACTAATGCGCACGAACGACCCGCGCACTGTAGGAGAACGGCCTGCATCATGACGCCGTGGGCAGGATCCAGCCGCGCCGCCGCCGCCTCAAACGCCTGTTCAGCGCCGCTTTCCAGCTTCCCGACGTGCTCCAGCATCAGGGTTTGTACCCACTGCGGATCGAACGGGCGGCCGTCTATCGTCAGCTGCGCTTCGGCCGCCGAGGCCGTCAACGCCGGATGCGCCTGCGCCAGTGCCGCCAGCGCCGACGTCAGCATCCCCGGTTGTAGTGCCGCAGGCGTCGCCAGCAACACGCCGTGCGCAAAACAGGTGGTGATCCCTGCCTGATGGGCAAACCCGCGCACCATCGATAATCCATCCGCCACGCCTTGTCGACTCGACTGCACCTGCGGTGTCGATGGGCCATTGGCCTGCATCGCCAGCGCCATGCGTGCGGGCGTCCGCTGGGCGAAAATCTCTTTCGGCCGCAGTTGCCAACCAGCGCGACGCAGCAACGTACCCAGCCCCATGGCGGAAATACTGTCGCCGCCAAGCGCGAAGAAGTCATCCTCCGCGCCGACCCGTTCCATATTCAGCAGTTGGGCGATGGCGCGGCAGATCAACTGCTCCTGTTCGGTTTGCGGCTCGCGTCCCGTCGGTATCGCCGCCTGTTGAGGTTTGGGCAACGCCTGCCGGTCAATTTTACCGTTCACCGTCAGCGGCAGTTCCGCCATCACCATCAGGATGGCGGGCACCATGTATTCCGGCAGACGTTCCGCCAACTGCGCCAGCAGACGCGCCTGGATATCCGGCTGCCGGCGCGCCGCGTCGTCCGGCACCGAGCAATAACCGATCAACCGATGCGTGGCGCCGATATTTTCGGCAATCACGATGGCAGTGCTGATTTCCGGCAGTGCCGCCAGCGCGTTTTCCACTTCTCCCAGTTCCACACGGAAACCACGCACCTTGATTTGGTGATCCACCCGGCCGATAAATGCCAGTTGGCCGTCGTTGCGCCAGCGCATCAGATCGCCGGTGCGGTACATCACCTCGCCCGGTATAAACGGACAGGCGACGAAGCGCGTCGCCGTCAGATCCGGCCGGTGCAGATAACCGCGCGCGATCCCCGGCCCGGCGATGTACAACTCGCCGGGCACACCCGCCGGCACCGGCTGCAGGCGGTTATCCAGCAGCCAGACGTGGGTATTGGCCACCGGGCCGCCGATAACCGGCTGCTCGGCCGCCTGCACGCTGGCGCCCAGGGTATCGATGGTGTATTCCGACGGCCCGTAGTAGTTGTGGATTTCTATCTGCGGATGTTGACGCATCAATTGCCATAGGCGCGGCGTCGCCGCTTCACCGCCGATCATGATAAAGGCGGGCTGGTGGTTGCCCGGCTCCAGCAAGCCGCTGTCGATCATCTGGGAAAAAAACGACGGCGTGATGTCCATCATGTCCACCGACACCTGATTCAGGTGTTGCACCAACGCCCAGGCATCGCGCCGCAGTTCTTCATCAAACAAGTACAGCTCGCTGCCCATCAGCATGCAAAACAACGGTTCCCAGGAGGAATCAAACGAGAAGGACGCGGTATGGCCGGCGCGCAGACGCCGACCATGACGTTGCAGAAAACGATCGATGGCCGGGCCAAATAGGAAATGAGTGTGTGATACCAGCAGATTCAGCAAACCGCGATGGGTGCTCATCACCCCTTTCGGACGCCCGGTGGAGCCGGAGGTATAAATCATGTAGGCCAGGTGTTCGCCACACAGCACTTCACGCCGTTCGTCGTCGAGTACCGGCCCGGCAGCGGCCAGCGCGCAGCGTTCACGTACCGACGGGTCATCCAGACACAGCGTTTGCGGCAGCAGCGGCATCCGCGCCTGTACCGATTGATGCGTCAACAACAGCGCCGGCTGGGCGTCGTCGCACATCAATGCCAGGCGCTCACGCGGGTAGTCAAGATCCAACGGCATATAGGCCGCGCCGCTGGCCAGCACGGCGAAAATGGCCACCACGGCATCCACTGAGCGGGGGATGCCGATCGCCACGACGTCGCCCGCGCCGATACCACGGGCGATCAATACACGCGCCAGCTGCATCGAACGCCGGGTGAGCGCCAGGTAACTCAGCGATTCACGCGCGTCCATCAATGCCGGTGCATCCGGCCGTGTTCTGACCTGCTGCAGCAGGCTATCCAGTACGGAAACCATGCCTTCGGGCATCGCTAACTGCGGGCCACGCCCCCAGTTCTCAATGCGCCGCCACTCCGCCGGGCTGACCAGCGCCAGTGCGCCAATCGCCTGCTGCGGCTGCGTCACCAGCTGAGTCATCACCTGTTGCAGCCGCTCGGCGTGCCGCTGCAACGTTTGCCGATCATAGCGCGCCGGATTGGCGACCAATTCCAGTTGCAGCTCGCCGTCCTGAACGCCGAGGGTGAACTCCAGGTCGTCCACCGGCCCCATCGCCAGTACGTGCGTCACCACCGGCGTGCCTTCCAGCCGCAGTTCAGCCTGGTAGACCTTAAAGTTGATGACCGGCCCGTACAATTCCCGATGGCTGCCGACTAACCCCAGATCGCGCCGCAGTTGCTCCGCTTCGTAGCGCTGATGGCGCCGCACCGTGCGGATCTCCCGGCATAGCGCCTGCGTCACCGTTTCCAGCGTCATATCGGGGCGCAGTTCAAGCTGTAACGGCAAGACATTGACCACTGGCCCGGTGGCGCATAACGCGGCCGACCCCATGCGACGCATGAACGGAAAACCCAGAGACAACCGCGATTCGCCGCTCATGCGGTGCAGATACACCGCCAGCGCCGCCATAGCGATTTCCGCCGGTTGCGCCAGCCCGGACGCCGCCAGCGCCTCAACGGGTGCGCCCGGCATCACTGCCCGCTGGGTCAAGGGTCGCGAACCGGAATGCGCTTCACGGCACTCATCCGCCGCCAGCGAGACCGGCATCGGCAAGTCGTGCGCGTGCTGCCGCCAGAATGCGGCGGACTGTTCACAGGCCGCCGACGATGGCCAGGCTCGGTATTCGTCTACTACTGCGGCGAAGGATTCAAACGGCGACGGCGACGGCGTTTCGCCCGCCCGCAGCGCGTTATAAAGGGCCACAATGCGCCGGGTCAGCGCGTCGAAGCTGAAACCGTCCAACATCAGATGATGAAAGCGTTGATACCACAGCCAGCGTTCCGGCTGCGCCGAGACCCGTATCACCGCCTGCCGGTACAACGGCGCATCGCCGTCAGCAGGCAGCGGCGCGTCCAGATCGGCATGCATCCATTGCCAGGCTTGCTCTTCACCGTCGTCAACCGCGCTGAAATCCAACCACTCCGGCGGATTGACCTGCAACGGATCTCGCCGTAGCGCAAGCCACTGCACCGGCTCGCCGGCGGCATTGACGCCAAACCGCGCCAGCACCGTATCCGCTTCCGCCAGCGCCTGCCGGATAGCGGTGTCCAGACACGTTTTGTCTATCGGGCCGCGCAGTTCAAGCGCATGCGCCACCGTAAAATCGTTATGTTGGTCGGATAATTGATCCGCCATCCAGATACCCGGTTGCGCCGCCACCAGCGGCAACTCCTGATATTTCGCCTGTTCAGCAGGCGCTGCACCTAATTCTGACACCTTGTATTCCTTTATCATCCGTCAACGGTTCGAGGAGAACAGCGTCCGCCTTGTCAGGTCAGCCAGTGATGACCCGGCTGAAAAAATCATCCCGTTCGATCGCCCCTGCGCGAACGGAGACACACGCACAGGCACCCTTCCGCCGTTGTCCCCTCGGTATTTTTCCACCGGTTCGGTCAGACGAACGGCATTACGCCTGAGACGTCGTTTTCACTCCGGCAGGCCGCATATCCAGCCACTGCGCCTGCGTATAACCGATACACGCCTCGCGGCTCTGCGGCCCGAATACCACCTCCCAGCCGGCGGGAATAGCGGCGAACTCAGGCCACAGGCTGAACTGTTGCTGCGTATTGATCAGCACCAGAAACGTTAAACGCTCATCATCAAACGGATTCACAGATTCCTGGGACATGGCGTCACTCCTTGTTGTTTGTCGTTATCGGCTGCGTCGTCAGCAGCCAGCGTAAACCGTCAATCAATCCACCGCGCCAGCACAGCATATCGTGACCGCCGTTGTAGACGCGGTAATGCACATGATGGCCCGCCGCGTTCAGCGCAGCGTTCATCTGCTGATTGACGAAATGGATATCGCTTTCCCGGCGGCCCGCCTCCTGGAACACCACCAGCGGCCTCGCGGTACGTCCGCGTTGTCGTACCTCGGCAATCAGCATGCCGACATCCTGCTCATGGCGGCCGCCCATGCAGGTCAGCACTTTTTGATGCGGCCACCAAAAGGAGCCGGACTGCGTCAACACCCGGCCAAAACGCTCAGGCCAATGCAGGCCGGCATACAACGACGCCAGCCCGCCGTAACTCTGTCCGGATACCAGCGTGCGATCGGGATCGTCGCTGAAGGCCGCATACTGCGCCGCCATCGGTAATAACTCATCCTGTACCGCCCGCCAGAACACCGGATTGCAGGGCAATTCCTGGCTGCGGCGCGGCATATCGATGGCGTCGATAAACAGATAAACGGCGGCAGGCAGCCGACCGGCGTCGGTTTCCTCATCCAGCGGCGCAAACAGCGGCGTTTCCTCCGCCCACTTTTGCCCGTCCAACACGATCGCCAGCGGACGCGCAGCGGGCTCGTCGGCATGGCCGGTAACGTATAGCCAGATACGGCGGCAATTCCCCAACTGCGGGCTGTGCCACTCGAACGTGAACCGGCGGGAAGGATCCGCCGGTACGGCCGTACCGCCGTCGGTCGACGACCAGGCGGCCTGCGGCAATGCATCCGGCAGGTGGACAGCAGAAAGTTGCTTCCCTGTCCAGGTATCCCAGGGGGTAGACGGATTGAGCGGATCGGCTGTCATCAAGGGAAACAGCGAACACCACCATTCGCGCTGCTGTTCATGATCAGTGAACGCCGGCGGCAAATGCTCGCTGCCAACGGGGATCAGGCAGTAACTGCCCCGCCAGTCACGCTCGATCTCCACCGACCAGTGCCAGACATCCGTACCGGGAAGGCGTTGCAGGCTCTGCGGCGTAAAGTGGTGATGATCGGTCACGCCGTTAACGTCGATATACACCTGCCGAATGGTGGAATGCCGCTCCGTTCCGGCGGGATCGCGCCAGAGAAACGTCATTCGTACCTGCTGTTCTCCTTGCGGCTCCAGCAGTGGCGTTCCCACGCTGGCGATCTGTCGCCACCATTCATGCATTCCCGCCTGGGGTGACGATAGCAAGGCGGCAGCAAATCCCGGCGCCTGTATTTCCGGCATCAAACCCTCCCGGGCCGCAGCCCTTTACGTTTTTCTTACAATTAATCAAATTTATTAATGTTTGGAATGACAAGGATACAGCCATAAACATTGATAGAAATCATATTGAGAATTATTTACATTTGCAATAAGATGGGTGTCTCGATTTTTATCGGGATATCAGCAATACACTCTGGGTTATAGCAACGTTCGAAAATATTTAAAGCTATTGATTAATTTTGATTTATTGATAGCCATGGTCAAAGACGACCTTTCGATATGGCTCGCCCATGTACATATACTGAACCAACAGGGCTGTTTTCTGAGGGGAAAGCCGATGTATCACACCAAAAAGAAACCATTAGCTATTTTCATGTCTTTACTGGTCGCGCCGCTGGCTCAGGCGGCAACGACAACCCAAAATGACACCATTGTCGTTTCCGCCAGTACCAATGAAAGTGTCACCGCGCCGCTGAAAGGCGTCGTCGCCAAGGAAAGTGCTGCGGGCACCAAAACCAGCACGCCGTTGGTGAAAACCCCCCAATCTGTCAGCGTCGTGACCCGCGATCAGATGGACGACCAGGCGGTTGCCAACGTCTCGGACGCGCTGAACTATTCCAGCGGCGTGGTGACAAACTACCGCGGTTCCTCAAACCGCAGCGATGAAGTAATTGCCCGCGGCTTCCGCTATGCGCCTAAATTCCTGGATGGATTGAGCTATGGCTTAAACGGCCAGGCCGGCGTGATGGGGAAAATCGACCCGTGGCTGTTGGAGCGCGTAGAACTGGTACATGGCCCGGCTTCCGTACTGTACGGGCAGGTTAACCCCGGCGGTCTGATCAGCATGACCAGCAAACGCCCGACGGCGGAAGAGATTCACAAGATTAAATTCAGCGCTGGCAACCAAAGCCTGGGCGAAGCCGCGTTTGACTTCGGCGGCGCGCTTAACGACGACAAATCGCTGCTGTACCGCTTGAACGGCATCGCCAGCACCCGCAAAGAATTCGTTAATGACTATAAACAACAGCGTGTAGCTATCGCACCGGCGATCACCTGGCTCCCCAACCCGGATACCAGCTTTACCCTGCTGACCAGCTACCAGAACGACCCCAAAGCAGGGCAGCGTAACTTCCTGCCGGCTTACGGCACCGTATTCGGCACCAGCGCCGGTTATCTGCCTTATGATTTTAACGTCAGCGATCCCAACTATAACCAGTCTAAGCGCGAGCAAACCGCTATCGGTTATATCTTCGATCACTCGTTCAACGATGTGTTCTCGTTCCAGCAGAACTTCCGTTATTCCCAGTTGAATGAGAAATATAAATATCTGGTGTATTCCACTGGCGGTACCGCGACCAATACCACCCTGTCTCGTCGTGCACAGCGCGAAGAAACCGAAGCGAACGAACTGGGCCTGGACAACCAGCTGAAAGCGAAATTCAGCACCGGCGAAATATCCCATACTTTGATTGGCGGGCTGGATTACAAATGGACGGATCGCGATTACAAGCTCTGGCGTGCAGCCGGCAGCCAGTACGATCTTGACTGGGCCAACCCAACCTACGGCCTGAACATCAACGAAAGCACACAGTCCCTGACCACCAACCAACGCAAGAAGCTGGATCAGACCGGCGCTTATCTGCAGGATCAACTGGAGTGGAATCAGTGGAACCTACTGTTATCCGGTCGCCATGACTGGAGCCAGGTCAAAACCACCAATCGCAATACCAGCACTACGGACGAAAGAAACGACGCCAAATTCACCGGCCGCACCGCGTTGCTGTACGCTTTCGACAACGGGATTTCACCGTACATCAGTTACAGCACCTCGTTCGAGCCTAACCTCGATAGCGGCGCTCCCGGTACCGCACCGTTCGACCCGACAACCGGCGAACAGTCAGAAGTGGGGATCAAATTCCAGCCCAAGGGCAGTAATACCCTGCTGACGGTATCGTTGTTCGACATCACCCAGAAGAATATCTCTTCTTACAACAGCACCATCGGTTACTACGAACAGATCGGCAAAGTGAAATCCAAAGGGGTGGAAACCGAGGCCCACACCCAATTAACACCGGAAATCAGCCTGATCGCGGCCTACACCTACACCGATGCGGAGACCAAAGAGAGCAACACCGCCAGCCAGGTCAACAAGTCGCCGGCGGCCATTCCCCGTCACACCGCGTCCGCCTGGGGCAACTACAGCTTCCTGACCGGCCCGCTGAAAGGCGTCACGCTGGGCTCCGGCGTGCGTTACATCGGCACCAGCTATGGGGATAACGCCGAATCCTTCAAGGTGCCGGCCTATACCCTGTACGACGCCATGGCGCGTTACGAACTGGGCGAAGCACTGCCGAACCTGAAAGGCACGACGTTACAACTCAACGTCAACAACCTGACCGACAAACACTATGTCGCGTCCTGCTCCGGCACCACAGCCTGTTTCTATGGCTCGGGCCGTACCGTTGTCGCCAGCGTCAGCTACAGCTGGTAAGCGGTTTTCTCGGGCGGACGTGTTGTCCGCCCTACTTATGCCACAACCGACTACACGCGATAGGTTTACTCAACAGACATAAGGAACAGACTGTGTCGACGCTATCAGCCACTACCCACGCTCTGCACTCCCGTTCACTACTGAACGACGATTTTCTCTTCCTGTCGCCGCAAGGCAGTCTGCACACCCGAGGATGCTACGCTTCGCTGAGCGCATCGACAGAAGATGGCGGCGATCTTGAGGGTGCCTTCCAGCAGCAGGTTTCCGACCTGTTTGCCGCAGCCCATCAGGATGGATTACCGCATTCGTTGCTGGTCGGCGCCATTCCATTCGACAAACGCCAGCCGGCCCACCTGTTCATTCCTCAGCACGCCCGCTGGTTCCCACGCGAAGAGCTGCAATCGCTTGACGTCGCAGATACGCCGATCGCCATTCGCCGGTTGCGGGAATCCCCGGAACACGAGGCATTTTGCCGCATGGTCAACGCCGGCGTGGCCGATACCCGTGAAGGTCGACTGAACAAAATCGTCTTGTCCCGTCTGCTGGATATCGATACCGACCAACCGCTGGATTCCATCCAGATGCTGTTGAGACTCAATCGGCAGAACCCCGGGAGCTACAATTTTCATGTTCCGCTGGCGCAGGGCGCGCTGCTGGGCGCCAGCCCGGAACTGTTGCTGTATAAACGCGGCAACGACGTGCTGTCGCAACCGCTGGCGGGCTCAGCCCGGCGCAGCGACGATCCGCAGGAAGATCAGCAACTACGCCAGTCGCTGATGCAGTCGGGTAAAGACCGCCACGAACACCGCATCGTTACCGAAGAGATCACGCGCCTGCTCACTCCGCGTTGCCAGACGCTAACGCTGCCGGACGCACCGACACTGCTCAACACCCCGGTGCTGTGGCATCTGGCAAGCCGCATCAGCGGTATCGTGCGTAATCCGCAGGAAAATGCGCTGTCGATGGCTTGCCTGCTGCACCCGACCCCGGCGCTGTGCGGCGCGCCCACACTGGCGGCCAGAGAACGTATCGCCGAGCTGGAGCCCTTTACCCGTGGGCTGTTCGGCGGCATCGTCGGTTGGTGCGACGCACAAGGTAACGGCGAGTGGGTCGTCACCATCCGCTGCGGCGAAATACACCAGAATCGCGTGCGTTTGTTCGCCGGCGCCGGCATCGTGCCGGACTCACAACCGGTTAGTGAATGGCAAGAAACCGGTGTGAAACTGAGCACCATGTTGCGTGCTTTCGGCCTGCGTCAACCCCAGGAGCGTGCCGCATGACGCTCGAATTTACCCGTTGGCCGGCCGCACTCGCGCGCCGTTACCGCGAGTGCGGCTACTGGAACGATTTGCCGCTGAGCGACATCATTGCCCGTCACGCCGGCAGTGAAGCGACGGCACTGATCTGCGGCGAGCGTCGGTTCAGCTATGCACAAATGCAGCAGTTGAGCGCCCGTCTGGCGGCAGCACTGCGGCGATATGGCGTACTGCCGGGACAAACCGCGCTGGTGCAATTGGGCAATACCGCCGAATTCTATCTAACCTTCTTCGCCCTGCTGCGAGCCGGCGTTGTGCCGGTCAACGCCTTATACAATCACCAACGCAGCGAACTGCGCGCTTACGCCGACCAGATAGCGCCGGCGCTGCTGATCGCCGATCGTCGCCACCCTCTGTTTGCGGATAACGACTTTATCGACGAACTGCGCCAGCGCTGCCCGACACTACAAAACAGTATCCTGCTCGGCCATGAAGATGAGACGCGGGATTTGGCTCGTCTGCTGTACGACGAAGCCCCCCTCGCATGGGAAGACACCCCCACTGCGGCGGACGAAGTGGCGTTCTTCCAGCTATCCGGCGGCAGTACCGGGACACCCAAACTGATCCCCCGAACCCACAACGATTATTACTACAGCATCCGCGGCAGCGTGGAGATTTGCCGTTTCGACCGGCAGACCCGCTATCTGTGCGCGCTGCCCGCCGCCCACAACTACCCGCTCAGTTCACCGGGCGCGCTGGGCGCATTTTATGCGGGCGGTACCGTCGTACTGGCGCATGACCCCAGCGCCAGCTGCTGCTTCCCGCTGATCGCCCGCCACCACATCAACGTTACCGCATTGGTACCGCCGGCCGTCACGCTGTGGCTGGAGGCAGTGGCGTTGGCTGGACAACGCAACGCGCTGGAGAGCCTGCAACTGCTACAGGTGGGCGGTGCGCGGCTGAGCGAATCGCTGGCGCGCCGCATTCCGGCGGAGCTGGGGTGTCAGTTGCAACAGGTATTCGGTATGGCGGAAGGGCTGGTGAACTACACCCGCCTGGATGATGACGAGCAGCATATGTTCACCACGCAGGGCTGCCCCATCAGCCCCGACGACGAAGTATGGGTCGCTGACGCCAACGGCAACCCGCTGCCGCACGGCCAGGCCGGCCGCCTGATGACCCGCGGCCCTTATACCTTCCGCGGCTACTACCGTAGCCCAGAGCACAACCGTCAGGCGTTCGACGCACAGGGGTTCTACGGTTCCGGCGATCTGGTGATCCTGCAAGAAGACGGATATCTGCAGGTGGTCGGCCGCGAGAAGGATCAAATCAACCGCGGCGGCGAAAAGATTGCTGCCGAAGAGGTGGAAAACCTGCTGCTGCGTCACCCGGCGGTGATCAATGCCGCGCTGGTTGCCATTCCCGATACGCTGATGGGTGAAAAAAGCTGCGCGTTCATCGTCACCCGAGAGCCCGTCAAGCCCGTTATGCTGCGCCGCCACCTGCGCGAGCAAGGCATCGCCGACTACAAATTGCCGGATCGTTTCGAAACCCTGCCGTTACTGCCGGAAACCGCCGTCGGCAAAGTGGATAAAAAGCAGTTGCGCCAGCTGGCCGAACAGCGTCTGGCGGCAACCGCAGGAGAGTAAATCATGAGTATTCCATCGCTGAACGACTATTCGCTGCCTACCGACGATCAATTGCCCGCCAACAAGGTCAACTGGCCATTGGACGCCGACCGTGCTGCGTTGCTGATCCACGATATGCAGTGTTACTTCCTCAATTTCTGGGGCCAGGACAGCCAGCTGACCCAACAATTGATCGCAAATATCGTGCGCCTGAAACAGATTTGCCGTCAGCTGGGCATCCCGGTGTTCTACACTGCCCAGCCAGACCAGCAGAGCCCCGCCGACCGGGCGCTGTTGAACGACATGTGGGGCCCAGGGCTTAACCGGCACCCCGACCAGCAAAAAATTACCGACGCGCTGGCGCCGGATCCTGAGGATACCGTGCTGGTGAAGTGGCGCTACAGCGCCTTCCAGCGCTCCGATCTGGAACAACGGCTGAAACAGAGCGGGCGTGACCAGCTGATCATCTGCGGCGTTTATGCCCACATCGGTTGCCTGACGACGGCCACCGATGCCTTCATGCGTGATGTCAAACCGTTCATGGTGGCCGATGCTCTGGCGGATTTTTCCCAGGAAGAGCACATGATGGCGCTGCGTTATACCGCCGGGCGCTGCGGCCGGGTGGTCACTACCGCTCAGGCGTTGTCAGCGCTGGCGCCTGCGACCGGCTACACACTGACGCAACTGCGCGCCGAGCTGTTGCCGCTGCTGGACGACGACAGCGATGACATCTGCGATGACGAAAATCTGCTCGACTATGGGCTGGATTCGGTTCGCATTATGTCGCTGGTCGCCCGCTGGCGTCAGCAGGGACACGACCTCGATTTCGTCGCGCTGGTCAGGCAGCCGACGCTGCGGCACTGGCATCAGTTGCTCAACCCAGTACGGGAGGGCGTATGAACAGCGGTTTGCACTTTCAAGGCCAGCGCGTGTGGGTTACAGGCGCGGGTCGCGGTATCGGTTACGATACCGCCTGCCGGTTTGCGGCGGCGGGTGCCGAGGTGATCGGGTTCGACCGGGCATTCTCCCATACCGACCTGCCGTTTTCCGCTCGCGAGTTGGACATCAGCGACGCATCGGCGGTCGCCGATTGCTGCGGCGCGTTGCTCAGGGAACAGCCGCACCTGGATGTGCTGGTCAACGGCGCCGGGATCCTGCGCATGGGACAGACGGAAAACCTGAGCCAGCAGGACTGGCTGGATTGCCTGTCAGTCAACGCAGGCGGCGCGTTCAACCTGTTTCAGACGGTGATCCCTCAGTTCCAGCGCCAACGCCGCGGTGCCATCGTCTCGATCGGCTCCAATGCGGCGCACGTTCCGCGCGTCGGCATGGCGGCCTACTGTGCGTCCAAAGCGGCGTTGCGCAGCCTGTGCCTGACGGTGGGGCTGGAGCTGGCGCCCTATGGGGTACGCTGCAATCTGGTCTCACCCGGTTCGACCGATACCCCGATGCAACGCGGCCTGTGGCATTCTCCCGCTTCGGAACAGCACACCATCGACGGTTTTCCGGCCCAGTACAAACTCGGTATTCCGTTGGGGAAAATCGCTCAACCACGGGAAATCGCCGATGCCATACTGTTTCTCGCCTCCGATCTGGCGAGCCATATCACGCTGCAGGATATCGTGATCGACGGCGGCGCGACGCTTGGGGCCTGATACGAATGATGATTTGGCAACGCGATGTCTCGCTGGACAGCCTTAATCACATGAGCCAAACCTGCTTGTTATCGCATTTGGGGATCGTCTTTACCCATATCGGAGACGCCTGCCTGGAAGCCACCATGCCGGTAGACGATCGAACCCGGCAACCGTTCGGTCTGCTGCACGGCGGAGCCTCCGTGGTGTTGGCGGAATCGCTAGGGTCAGTCGCTGGCTGGCTGTGCACGCCGCCAGGCGCCAGCGTAGTCGGCAGCGAAATCAACGCTACTCATCTGCGGGCAGTTAGCCAGGGCGAGGTGCGGGGGATCTGCCAGCCGTTGCATCTGGGACAGCGCACACAGGTCTGGCAGATTGAAATCGTCGACCCACGGCAAACGCTTTGTTGCGTCTCGCGGTTGACCACCACCGTCATCCAGCCTTAAATGCCGGCGGCAAGGTATCGGGCAAGATAGCCGCCTGTCCCGTACCCGCCGGCACTACGCTCTGAACATACCCATCCAGGCCTGCGACCTGACAAATGACGCCGTCTAATATGCTTAGCCGACGCCGACATCCTCATGCCGGGTACAACATTCGGCTTACAGAACATTCGGCTTACAGAACATCCGGCTTACAGAGACGAGGGAAATGCCTTGATGCGGGCATGCCCGACAAAAGGGGACGCCGCCAGCGATACAAGAAAGAGGTTGATAGCAGGCGGGCAACCGAGATATTCAGCGCCGAGCCGAACAGACATGGCGGCGGACGCCGCCGAGGGTCACGCGGGTGGGGACAGCTTTTCGGCGAAGGACGCCAACCGCGTCAGGCCGTATTCCCATTTACCAAAGCCTGATTCGGCATTGATGTGCCCGGCTTCACCGACATCCACCAGCTCACTGCCCCAGGCATTCGTCCAGTATTCAGCGCGGGAAAAAGTCATCAGTGGATCGTTATGGCTGGCGAACGCCAGGCTCGGCGCCGTCAACGGTTCCGGCCGAATGCGATCCTCAATCTCGAAACGCATCGGCTCGGCGGGCGCCACCAACATCACGCCGGCGATCCCGGCCATGCCTTGCTGGACAGCATAACAGGACGCCAGCGCGCCGAAGCTATGGCCAATCAGAATCGCCGGTCGATCGCAACTCGCCAGTTCGCGGCGAATCGCCAGCACCCAGCGATCCAGATCCGCCTGATACCACTCTTTCTGGCGGATACGACGCCAGAACGGGAAACGCCGTTCCCAATAGCTCTGCCAATGATCTTCATCGCTGTCACGCAATCCCGGCACCAGCACCATCGTTAAACGCTGATCGATCTCCGCCAGCCGCTGGTCAACTTCTGTTGTCTGCATCAGGCTCTGTATCCCCCTGCTGAATGGACTGTCGGGGCAACACGGTGCGGCACGACATTGTCGTATTCATTGTCGTATTCGCGTTTGCCGACGCCGATTGACCCAACATCATTACAATCTGATAACAATATCAGCCCTGTTTAACAGCCTATCACGGGATAGGATTTTTGTATCGTGTTTGGCCGCACCAAATTTACAGGGTTCAGCGGGGCTCTCCGCGAGGCTACACGGCCAGCGCCGGGCCGAAACCATGCCGCGCCAACACCGCCTGCCCCGCGTCAGAGCAGATAAAACGGGCCAGATGGACGGCAGGCGGATACACCGGCAACAGTGTCGTCAACATATAGCAGGCCGTAATCTGGTAAGGTTCATCCAGCTCGACGATATGCACGCCGCCCATACGCCGCATTTGGGGAATATAGCTGGCATAACCGATATGCATATCGCTCTGCCCATTCAGAATCAGCGCGGCGCCCGCAGGTACGCCGGACGGCGCCGGCGCTGCGCGCGTCGCGCCCACGAGCGCTTGCGCACGCTGACGCAGCGCCTCGCCTTGGCCGGGGTGCAACTGTTCAATACGCGCAAACAGCGCCTGGGCATAATCACCGCCGGGATCGCTGCCCGGCGTCGACGTGGATAACACATAGCGAGGATCGCCAAGCGCCGATAGCCAGTGCTGTCGCACCAGTTCCGGATCGTCGCGCATCGTAATGCACAGCCGATTAGTAGCGAACGCCATCGGCTCCGCCGCTTTGCCGCATGCCGCCAGGCGAAGAGGGTGTTCCCGGTTAGCGGATGCGAACACATCGGCCGATGCGCCATCCATCAATTGTTGGGCCAGTAATCCGGCCGGCCCAAATTCCGGTTCGATATCAATGGCGTAACGGCTGGAAAAAGCATCAAACAAATCGTGGAACGCCAGCCGCAGGCTGCCGGCGGCAAAAACACGTAAAGGACGATCAATCATGGCGTGATATCACTGAAAAGAGGCACCAGCGTGCTATAGCGCTGTCCCGCCCATTCCAACGAACAGGAACGAATAGGCACGCCATAAAGCCGGCTTAAATGGGTTTCGGTTAAGGTGGTGGCATTAGGCCCATACAGGTAGCCGCCGTCATTCATCAACAGCAGCGCGCGTTGGGCAATCATGACCCCGTGCGCCGGATCGTGAGTGGAAAACATGACGCTGATCCTCTGCTCCCGAGCCAGCCGTTGCAACAAAACCAGTACCGCCGACTGATGCGCCAGATCCAGCGCGGCTGTCGGCTCGTCCAGCAATAGCACCTGGCACTCGGTCGCCAGTGCGCGGGCGATCAGCACCAACTGCTGCTGCCCACCCGATAACCGATCGAACGGGCGATCCGCCAATGCATCCATCTCCAACGACGCCAGCGCGGCGTGGGCCTGTGCCACGTCATGCACGGACGGCATGGAGAACAAACCGACCTGCCGCGCCCGCCCCATCAGCACGATATCCAGTACGCTGTAGGGAAACGGCGGCGTAAAACGTTGCGGCACAAAACCGATGAGCCCGTGGCGCTCAACACGACCGGACAACGGCGGCAATGTCCCCAGCAAGGTCTGCATCAGCGTGGTTTTCCCCCGGCCATTGCCCCCCAATACCGCCGTAATCTCGCCACGGCGCAGGCTAAGGCTGACCGGCTCGAACAACGCCCGCCCCGGTGCATGACCGCACGCCAGTTGGTCGGCGCGCAAGAGGATATCGCTCACCCTTTTACCTCCTGCCGATAGCGGCACAACACTATGACCACGGCAGGTGCACCCAGCAACGCAGTCAGAATACCCAACGGCACTTCCGCAGTGGTGATACTGCGCGCCAGATCATCCACCAACACCATAAATCCGCCGCCGAGACACATGGCCGTCGGCAACAGCCGGCGGTGATCCGGCCCCACCCAGAGGCGCGCAATATGCGGCACCACTAGGCCAATCCAGCCGATACTGCCGCTGACCGCCACCTGCGCCGCGACGATCGCCGCGCACAATGTCAGAATCAACCAACGCAGACGCATTCCCCGCATCCCCAGCGTCACGGCATCTTGTTCTCCCATCGACAATACGTTGATACGCCAACGCAGGCGCAGCAGTAAACCGCCTGCCAGTACCAACGGAATTGCCAGCGTGAATACGCTGTGCCAGTGCGCGGTCGCGAAACTCCCCAATAGCCAAAAAACAATGCTGGGCAGTTTTTCTTCCGTATCAGCCAGATACTGCATCAGGCTGACTAACGCGCCAAAAAAACCGCTCAGGATCACTCCAGCCAGAATCAGCACCAGAATGTGCTGCCGCCCCAGCAACGAGGCGATCAGAAACACCAGTAACAATGCCGCCATTCCGGATGCAAATGCGCACAGCAACAGCATGACCGACGGCCACCCCAACAGAATGGCGAGTGTGCCGCCGAATGCCGCGCCGGAGGAGACGCCGATAATATGCGGATCCACCAGCGGATTGCGGAACACGCCCTGCAACGTGGCACCGCACAGCGCCAGGCCGGAACCGACCAACAGTGCCAGCAACACCCGCGGCAGACGAACGTCCCACACCACCTGTTGTTCAATCGCCGGGATCGCTTGTCCTGCGCCGCCAAACGGCGACGCCAGAATCTGTACAATACGCACAACAGGCAATCGGTATTGCCCAACGCCCAGCGAGAATACGGCAATCAGCAGCATCGAGGCCGACAATACCGCCAGCAGCAACCGATAACGTGCCGGCGTCATTTGGCCGGTTTATCCGTCGTCCGTTGGTATGTCGTGCGATAAAAACGCTGGTAGTAGTCGTTGGCGGCCTGCTGCATGTCGATGTCCTTAAAACGCTCGGGGTAGAGCTGTTTGGCCATCCATAACTCCCCGATGGCCAGTGCTTCCGGCATCGGATATCCCCAGGCCTTGGCGTATTCCGGCATCAGATAGACCCGCTGTTGTTTCACGGCGTCGATGGCTTGCCAGGCTGAATCCTGCAGGATTTTGCCCACAACGTCGGGGTAGCGATCCTGAACGAAAATCACCTGCGGATTCCACTGCAGTACGTTCTCAATGGAGACCTGTTTGAACCCCTGAATAGTCGCGGCAGCCACGTTCAGCGCGCCCGCGTGCGCCATCATCAGCCCGGTGTATTTACCGGAACCGTAGGTGGTCAAGTCCGGGTTCGCCATGTACACGCGGACTCGCTGCTCCATCGGAATATCCTGCAGACGAGCAGAAACCAATGCCCGCTGTTTAAATGTGTAGGCGATCAGCGCTTCCGCCTGTGCCTGATGATTGACCACTTCGCCAATCAGCCGAATGCCCGCTTTCAGCCCTTCGTTGTATGCCGTTTCTTCATCATCCATCGTCGGATTGAGCTTGCCGGCTTCGCCAGGTTTATCCTGTCGCAATGAAACGGCAATCACCGGGATCCCGGTGCGTTCAAGCTGTGCCAACATTTCCGGTGGTGCATAGTTGGCAATAAAAATCGCCTGCGGCGACAACGCCAGTACGCTTTCGATATTGACCTGGGTCAGATCGCCCGGCATCGGTAGCGACGCCAGACGCGGCGCCAGCCGTACATAATCGGCGCCCAACTGTTTTTTCCAACTGGAGAGCACCCCTACCACCGTATCCTGCGCGTCCAGTTGCACCAGCAAATTGAGTGTCTGATGTTGCAACACCACCACGCGATTCACCTGATCCGGCAACGTCACCTGTCGCCCCAATTGATCCGTTACCTGCCGCGTCGCCAGTGTTTGCCAAGAAAACACGAACAGTACCGATGCCAATAGCACTGACCCATATCGATTCATTATATTCCCCGGTTATCGTTATATAAGAAAAGAAATAGCGATAGCATAACGGCTGATATTGATCCAGGCATTACTGACACAACCATGATTTCAGGCAAACTCTGCAGGTAAGAAGGTAATGGCAACCAACGGAAACCGCCGCTGCAACGGGCATATCAAACGCGCTATTGGCTCCCCATCGCCGGCGGCATACAGCTGCCATCCGCCGCCATCCCGGCAATACGCAGCCACTCCTGCCGGAAACAGGTTTGATAGTGATTTCTGATGACAAAACAGCCGATAACAGTCAGGAAATAGACTCAAACTGGCACGAAGCCTTAGCCGCTACTGTTTTACGCCGAGCGCCGTCGATTTCGAGGAGCACCTATTGAATTACCCCGTGACCAAGCGTAGATTTAGCGCCGATTCCGTCATTGGCCGCCATGCTCCCGGCAATGACAGTGGGACATTCTGCAACGTTGCAGAATGATCTTGAACAGTGAAACGCACAATCGGAATCATTGCAGGCGTGACAATAGCAGGAGAGAGATCAGTGAAGTACTTATTTATGGGTGTTTCATTCATTCTGTTTTTGTGGGTAGGCACGTTTTTTATGATGGTGGAATAAGCCCTGACGGCTATTCCAGGCGGCGTTGAAGCAGCTATACCATTCCGACAATAATCATCATCGATATACACAAAAAACGAACACACAACAGGCTGACGGTTCATCCGGCAGCCTGTTTTCATTTTGGTCGGTGCCGCCGACGCCACACAGACACGGCCATCATGGCCAATTAGCCGATATTTGAGCCCCTTCCCGGCATGCAAAAGCACTGCGCCGCAGGGTATCTTTCGGCCTATTCTCCACCGGTTCAGGGTTAAAGCCTGCCGGGCAGATCTACATCAGTATCCGAACCCGGCCAGCGCATGGATAAACAGAACAACACCGCCCCCTACCGCCAGCCAGGGGCCAAATGCCAGCGGTTGTTGCAGGTTGGCGCGCCGTATGCCGCGCCAGCACAACGTCAACAGCAACCCGGTCAGAGAGGCAACCAACACCAGATTCGGCAACGACTGCCACCCTAACCAGGCTCCCAGTGCCGCCAGCAATTTGAAATCGCCATACCCCAGCGCCTCGCGGCCGCTTAACAACCGGAACCCCCAATACACTAACCACAGCGACAAATACCCCGCCACTGCACCGATGACCGCCTCGTCCAATGGAACAAACGTATCTACCAGATTGAACAGCAGCCCGCACCAGAGCAACGGTAGCGTGACGACATCCGGCAAAAGCTGGGTGCGCGCATCGATTACCGCCGCAACCGTCAGCACGCACAACAGTAACAGCGCACCGAACAGGGCCAGCCCCGGCGGCCACACCATACCCGCCAGCAAGAACAGCAACCCCGTCGCCGTCTCTACCAGCGGATAACGCCAGTCGATGGCATTGCCACAACAATGAGCCCGTCCCCGCAACAGCAGCCAGCTCAACACCGGGACATTGTCGCGCACCCGCAGCCGGCGGTGGCAGTGCGGGCAGGAGGACGGCGGCCAGCCTAGATCGTACCGGGCCTCCGGCTTGCCCATCGGCAGACCGAGGTGAAAGCGCGCCTCTCGCTGCCAACGGCGCCCCAACATAATGGGCAAACGGTAGATCACTACATTGAGAAAGCTGCCGACAATCAGCCCCAACACCAACAACGCCGCCCGCCATCCGGAGGGAAACGCGAACGCATACTGACTGACATCCATTACCATTTCCCCTGGGAATAATCACGATATCGACCGCCGACGATATCCATCGGCGAAAAAAGCGCCGTTGAACGCATCAGGGACGTCGCTCCAGCGACAACCGAGTCACTTCCACCTGACCGGGCGCATTCGGCACCGCCGCCACATCCAGCCCTTGCGTGATAATGCCGTTCTTCTGCTCCAGCTCCGCCAGCCAGTGCAGCAACGCATTGAAGTTGCTGCGCGCCAGCGTCACCGAAATCTGATTATCCTGCGGCTGCATCCTCAGCACCGTAATGCCGAACTGGGTAGCACTCTGCGGGATCAATACCGTCAAACTGGCGTCGCGCCCCACTATCTGGCGGCGGATACCTCCGGGCGGCGGCAGTTTAGGCGCCTGCTGTTGCATCCAGCGCACCGTTTGCCGTTCCCGGTCGATGGCGGTCTGCCACTGCCGTGCCAGATCCCGCCAGGGCGCCCAGCACAGGTAATAGAACAGACACAACGCCAGAAACGCGCCGCATAATCCCATCATTCCGCGTTCACGGACGCTCATAAGTTGCCAACGGCGCCGTAACTCATTCATTGCGGGCTCCTTAAGGTCAGTTGACCTTCGACGTGGTCTTTTTCCTGCTTCATCTCACCCGGCGGGATTTGGAAATACGCTTGCGCCTGTTGACGAAACTGTTCCATCTGGGCAAAAGATGTCGCACGCACGCTGAGCCGCATTTCGTCTCGTCCGCGATCATAGGACAGCGACTGCAAGGCGATTCCTTCATTTTGCGCAACCAGTTGCTGCAACCGATTCATCTGCTCCGTCAGTGCAAAGCCGCTGTTGCCGGATTGCGCATCCTGCAAATGTCGCTGCATCTGGGCGCGTGGGTTGATCACCTGCTTCTCATCGGGAAAAAGTTGTCGATAGACACGCACGCTTTCCTGACGCCAATACTGCGCCTGACGGTACAGTTGGACGTGCATCCACACTGACTCGCCCAGCAATAACAGTACATAAGCCGCCAGCGCGATCAGGACGCTGCGCCAGGGCGCCAGCGCCTGCCGCCAGGGTTTGACCGGTGCATAGTCGCCCTGACGTAAATCCATGCTGCCAGGCAGAACGGCGCCGGCGGCCAGCGTCAGCAAATCAGTTTCCGGCATCGGTTGCCAGGTTAACGCGACGGCCGGCACCGGGCTGTAGCAACGTACCGCCGGCATCGGCTGAAAAGTCTCCAGCAGCGCTTGATACCAGCTTTGCTCCGCCGCCATCCCCATCCCGCTATCCAGTCGGAACAGCCACACATCATGATGATTGAGCGCACTCCAGGCGCTCTCTTGGCGAGGCAGCACCATCACATCGGGCACCACGGTTTCAATCGGCACGCCTAGCGCCTCCGTCTGCTTTAGCCAGCGCTCCAGGCTGGTACGCCGCATTACCGCCACCGTCGCCTTATCGCCTTGCCATTCCACAACCGCGAAATGCAACTGCTCGATATCGGCAGCTAACTGTTCTTCCAGCATAAAGGGGATTGCCTGAAGCAATTGGCGCCGGGAATGACGCGGCAACGTCAGTACGTGGAAGGTGATGTCGGTTGCCGGTACTAAAACCCGCACCGACTGAGTGGGATAGTCCGCCAACACAGACTGAAGCTGTTCCACCGTGCCGCTGCCCTGAACCACGCAGTGCTGACGGCCGACAGACCAGAACTGCCACTCCGCTTCATCGGTTTCACTCCCGGAAAAACGGGCAATCAGTCGGTACTTTCCGCCGATGTTTTCGGTTCTGTTCATGGGTTCACCGTCCTATATCCCCCGTACTGCCGTTGTATTACGTTGATCTGTTTGCCCCGATGAAACAGGCTGCGCTGATAGAACTCGCTATCATCAACCCGTACCTGAATGTCGGCGAAAAACCATTCGCTTTTGAGCGCCAATGACTTATTCACCCCGGATTTACCCTCTTCCGGCATCTGCGACATGCTCATGAAATCATTGATTTTATCCCATCCCTGCCGCGGCCTTTGCTGTAGGATTTTTTCCGCGCTATCCGGACTGAGCTGCCCCATAAACATCGCGGAAAGCAGCAACGCACGATCAGGCGTCAGGCTGTTGACATTGATAACCAGCTTATCCACTGGCAGTACGCACACATAGGGCAACAGTCGGCGGTACAGCGACGCATCTATTCCCATTACCGCCCTGAGTTCCGTTATATCGGTCATTGGCTGGTTTCCCGGCAGGAAGGTCGGATAACTGTCGGCCTCCGCCCCCTGCTCCCGCGGCTCGTTATCCTCATCGAGCCAATCACGAACCGAGTCAGTCACCTGATCAGCTCGTGCCGGATCCTCGCCTAACATGATGATCAACTGCCGCAACACCTGTGCAGCGTAAGGCGTCTGCTCCGTTCCGCCGTTGCTGCTCTGAGCCGCATTGTTTTCCGAACTGGTTTCGGTGCTGCTGGTGGTGCCGGAAGCCGGCTTTTTCTTTATCGGATTCAGCGCGTTCAGGTTCAGACACGCCTGCCCATCTTCCACTTGCCCCCGGATTTCCGAGCCATCGTCCATCATCTGATGATCGACTTGCGACCAGGATTGCCCAATGAATGTATGCTCCGGCGATTCTGCGCCGTCGCGCTGCAATACGCCGGCAATCAATGCTTCCGCGCCCAGGGCATACCATTTAGCCTGGGTACGGCTCAGCAAGTGATCCGTCCGCTGCCATGCCCTGCCGCTGCGTTCAGCAATGGATGCGGCCACAGTGACCATCAGCGCCAGCATCAACATCACGATCAGTAACGCCATTCCCCGCTGACGACGGCTCATGAGCTACCCTCATTACTCTCTGGCGATGTGTTCTTGTCCGTGCTGTCGTCGCTCTGCTCGCCGCTCTCCTTCTCCTGTCCGTTACCCTTTTTATCACTCAGTCGGTCACGTTTTTCGTCAAACCGGTGCGTCAGTAAAAACACCCGGGTAATCTCGCCGTAATCTCTCAAGGTGACGACCACCGCGATGCCATCCGGCAGTTCCTTCGCGTCATCCCAACGATCCTGCCACCCCGAGCGGCCGAAAAAGTGCAAGGTAAAACCATCGACCTGGGTCAATAGCGGCCGTATAGCGGCTTCCTGCGACGCTGCCGGTTCCGGCGAATCATAGAACAACCGCTCCAACTGGCCGTCCCGCACGCGATACCCTACCCGCTGCAGTTCGGAGCGGGGCAAAATACCCAGCGGATTCAACCAACCGGAACGGACAAAGCTCACCGCCCAGTCATTACTCCCCAGTTGATAACGTTCAGCGAAAAAACCCAACGCATACCCCTGGCTACGGCGAGGTACAATCTGCGAGAAGTCGCGTTCGATCAACGAAAACGCCCGCTGCAATTCCGCCAGTCGCGCCTCTTTGCGCGCCGACGCTTCGTCATTCTTGATAACGCCATTCAGCACCTGTGACGCCGCTACGCTCAGCGCGGCAAACACCGCCAGCGCCAGCATCATTTCCAGCAGAGTAAAGCCTTGTTCCTGGGTACGTATCACGGTTGGGGTTCCCCCGGCGGATCCTGCCGAATCACATAGCTGCGCAACACGGCATCCGCCGCGCCGTTATCTTTTTCATGCCTCACCTCGACATCGACCGATCGCACCTTGTCGACACCCGCATCCGCTCCCAACATCCGCCAGTACCACATCGTCCCGGCAAACCGGGTTTCGCCCTCAAGCCAGAAGGTTTCCGGCTGACGCTTTTCCAACCGCAGCACCGCCAACTGGTTTTCCGCTATCCAAGCGGCAAAGGTTTTCTCCTCCAGACGGCTCAACATGGACGACTGCTGCGCCGTGGTTCTCAGCACCGTCAGCCCAGCCAGCGCAAAAATCACCAGCGCGACCATCACTTCCAGCAGCGTCATCCCCCGTTGCTTCATGCTCAATCACTGCCTCGCGTCCGGCGACATTGTCAGAAAACCGTTGGTATCCACCTGTAGCCAGGCGGCGCTGTTACCGTTACGCAACGTCAAGCGGAACGGCGTTACTTCACCGCCGGGCAAAATCAGAATATTGGGGTCGCCGTTCCCCGGCGAAAAACCCGCGCCATCACCCGCCGCACCGGCCTGTACCGTCAGCTCCATCTCAAAGCTGGCGGGCAGTTCATTGGGCTGAGACAGTCGATAAGGCAGCCAGGGCTGCCACTGGTAACGCAACTGCTGCCGGTCTTCCGGCGAGTTCTCTACCACCTGACGTTGTAGCAGCGCGTATTGCCAGCGGTGAGGTTGAACATAAATGCCCAAAATTTGGTCATTCATTTGACTCTCCTCCACCGCATACTGCAGTTGCGCCTGAAAACGGGCGATCTGCCAGCCGCTGTCCTGCCGTTTCGGCGTCGGGATCGCCATCATGATCAACGTGGCGGCCACGCCGGCCAGCAACACCACCAGCATGATTTCCAGCAGCGTGAATCCCCGTTGCCGCACTATTTGCTCCCGCTACCGCCGTTTTGGCCGGCATTACCGACATTCCAGTTACCGATATCGTCGTCAGTATCCGGCATACCGTCTGGTCCATAAGAAAAAACATCCACCTTGCCGTGACGACCGGGGCTCACTAGTTGGTAATCCGCACCCCACGGGTCCTGCGGCAAACGGCGAATATAACCATCCTGAGGATAGTTGCGCGGCTCCGGCGGCGTGGTCGGTTTCTTCACCAACGCGCCTAAGCCCTGTTCCGTAGTGGGGTAACGGCTGTTATCCAGCTTGTACATGTCCAGCGCGCTTTCCAGCGCCACAATATCGCTAATGGCCTTTTGCCTGTCGGCTTTTTCCTTGTTTCCCATCAGGTTGGGGACAACCAGGCTCGCCAGCACGCCAAGAATGACGATGACGACCATGATCTCCAACAGGGTAAAACCTCGCTGACGCTGTTCCATCTTTTTTCCTACCTCATCAATGTGTGAATCTTTGCTACATGCTCATCAGGGTATTCAGTTGCAAAATCGGCTGAAGAATGGCCAGTACGATAAACAACACGATGCCCGCCATACTCACCACCAGCAGCGGCTCAAACAACCCGAGCGCTAACGTCATCTGGGCACTGAACTCGCGATCTTGGTTATCCGCAGCGCGGGATAGCATGTCGTCAAGCTCGCCGCTGCGTTCGCCGCTGGCAATCATGTGCCGCATCATCGGGGGAAACAGCGCAGTCTGCTCCAGCGCTTTATTGAGGCTAACCCCTTCCCGCACGGCGTCGGTCGCCTGCCCCAAACGGAAACGGGCATAGTCGTTGGTCAGCACGTCGCCGCTGATGCGCATGGCTTGCAGCAGAGGGACGGCGCTGGAATTAAGAATACTGAGGGTTCGGGCATAACGGGCGGTGTTCAGCCCGCGTGCGATACGGCCGACCACCGGGAGAAATAACAGACGGCGATGAAACACAATCCGGCGCTTTTCTTCCCTTAACAGCACGCGCGCGCCCATGATAGTCAAAACCAACGCCAGCAGCGCCCAAGGGCCAAACGTCCGCACCGCATCGCTAACGCTCATCAGCAGACGGGTCGATAACGGCAAAGCTTGCTTCATATGGATGAACTGCTCGACGACTTTCGGTACCACGGCGGAGAGCAGAATACTGACGACAGCCACCGCCACCAGCGTCAGGACACAGGGATAAATCATGGCCTGTTGAATGCGGCTGCGCATCTGTTGGCGTTGTTCGGTATAGTCCGCCAGACGATTCAGCACAGCATCCAGATGGCCCGACGCTTCGCCGGCCGCTACCATCGCGCAATACAGGCGTTCGAAACTGTTGGGGAAATTTCCCATCGCCTCCGCCAACGAGTGACCTTCCACCACCTTAGCCCGCACCGCCGCCATCAGCGCCCTCAGCCTGGGTTTTTCACTCTGTCTGGCCACTGCATCCAGCGCCTCTTCCAGCGGCAACGCCGCTGCAACCAGCGTCGCCAACTGACGAGTCAACAATGCCAAATCGCTGGCGCTAATTCGGTGAGCCCGACGTAACGAGAATGACCCGTTGCCACGCAGCGCCGCTTCGCCGCGCTGTTCCTCGACTTTGACCGGCGTCAGCCCTTTTTCCCTCAGCAATTGACGGGCAAGGCGCGCGGAATCCGCCTCCTGCATGCCCTGGCACTTTTTCCCTTGTGCATTCAATGCCTGATATTGAAACAGGGCCATGTCATTCCTCTTTAGTTACCCTGACCACCTCTTCCCAGGTGGTGATCCCAGCCAGTACCTTATCCAACCCATCCTGACGAATGGTCGCCCTGTTACCGCCAAGCATTTCGGCGATAGCCAGTTCGCCGTCGCCACGGTGAATCGCGGCGCGCACAGCGTCGTCAATCAGTAACAATTCATGGATACCGGTTCGACCGCGATAGCCGCTATGCCCGCATTTATCGCACCCGCCGGGCCGATAAAGCTGAGTGTCCGCGGGCAACCCCGTTTGCTGTTGTTGTTCATCCGTAATGGTATAAGGCTCTCGACATTCGGGGCACAGCGTGCGCACCAACCGCTGGGCCAATACCCCCAGCAATGAGGTGGACAACAAAAATGGCTCGATACCCATGTCCTGCAACCGGGAAAGCGCCCCCAGCGCACTATTAGTATGCAACGTGGACAACACCAGATGCCCGGTCAATGATGCCTGCACCGCGATTTGTGCGGTCTCGCCGTCGCGGATTTCCCCCACCAGTACGACGTCCGGATCCTGGCGCAGAATAGCGCGCAGCCCACGCGCAAACGTCATATCGACTTTCGGGTTGACCTGGGTTTGACCGATGCCATCCAGTTCATATTCGATGGGATCTTCCACCGTCATGATATTGCGTTCAGCAGAATCTAGACGGCTCAACGCCGCATACAGCGTGGTACTCTTCCCCGAACCGGTCGGCCCAGTAACCAGAATAATGCCGTGCGGACGATGAATCAGCGTGTCGAGCAACTGGCGGTTACGCTCCACCATCCCCAACAACTCCAGGTCAAGCCGAACGCTATTTTTATCCAACAGACGCAACACGACACGTTCGCCGTAGTTGGAAGGCAAGGTAGAAACACGCACGTCAATGGCTCGGCCGCCGATCCGCAACGCCATGCGACCATCCTGGGGAACACGCTTTTCCGCAATGTCCAATTTCGCCATCACTTTGATGCGCGAAACAAGCAGCGATGCCAATTGCCGCTGCGGGCGCAATATCTCGCGGAGGACGCCATCAATCCGAAAGCGGATCAGCAAATGACGTTCAAAGGTTTCGATATGGATATCCGAAGCTTTGTGTTTGATGGCCTCCGTCAGCATGGCGTTGATCAAGCGGATAATTGGCGCATCGTCTTCGGCGTCCAGTAGGTCGTCGCTGTCGGGCAATTCTTCTGCCAGCGTATAGAAATCAATGTCGTTACCGATGTCTTCCATCAGACGGCGGGCCTCTTCTGAATCCCGCTGATAACGCATAACCAGTTGCCGCTCGAACTCTTCCGAGCTGACACGGCTAATCGTCAAGGGCCGACCGGCAACTCTGCGCGCTTCCAGCAACGCGGCGGCAGACGCTTGTGGTGTGCAGATCGCCTCAGCCGTGTCGCTGCCGTCCTCCTGCAACAGCAGAACCTGCTGGGCGCGGGCGAAAGCAAACGGCAATATCGGCCGCAGTTCTGGCATGGTGATGGGCTGTTCGCTCATCGCCCCTCCGAGTAGAACGCACCAATCGCCGACTGCACCTGACGGAAGGTATAGGTATTGCCTCCAGCTGGCAGACGCAACGTATTGCTATCCAAAACCTTGCTGCTGCGCTGCAGATCCTGTTCGCTGTCGAACGCTTTGTATTGGTTGATCGATGTAGCCTGATATTGCTGACGGTCGCGAATGATCGTTGGACGCAGGAACAGCATCAAGTTGCGTTTGGATACAGTGAGGCTCTTCGAACGGAACAGATTGCCCAACACCGGAATGTCACCCAGTAAAGGTACCTTGCTGTCCGTTTCGACCGTAGATTTGTTCAGCAATCCACCGACGACCACGGTTTCACCATTCGTCACCATAACCGCATTATTGACGGTACGGGTATTAAACGTAGCGCCAAGATCGCTGCTGGTACTGCTGGAAGAATCCGCCACGCTGGAAACCTCTTGCTCTATTTGCAGCAATACGGAATCACCTTCATTGATCTGTGGTTTTACTTTCAGTTTGATGCCGACGGTCTTACGCTCCACCGTACTGTAGATGTTGTCCGCCGAGGTCGTCTGGGATCCGGTCAATACTGGAACTTCCTGACCCACATTGAAGGTGGCTTCCATATTGTCTATCGTCACAATGCTCGGGGTCGCCAGTACATCGTTTTTGCTATTGCTGGACAACGCCGTCAGCAACATCGACCAATTACCGTGATAGAAACCAGCGGCAATGCCGTTGAAACTACCAAGCGCACTAGAGAAATTACTGGTCAGCGTACCGTCGTCCCGGTATTGGTCGACCCCAACGATGGCGGTAGAAATCGGCATTCCCGTGTTGGTGTATTGCGTCATCCCCGCGCGTTTGTTAGCCCATTGAATCCCCAGATTAAGACCATCTGCATCCTGGACTTCGGCGATAATCGCCTCAACCAACACCTGAGGACGGCGAATATCCAGTTGGTTAATGACCTGTTCCAGGTCACGCATGATATCGGGTGGTGCAGTGATAATCAGAGAGTTGGTCTGATCATGCGCCCGCATGATCACTTCTTTGCCCTGAATAATAATGGTGCGACCGCCGGAACTGCTGCTGGAACCGAACGTGGAACCAAACCCCATGCCGGAACCGGACGAGGAGTACGACCCATTACCGGAGTTGGAAGAAGATGACGAATTGCTGGAACTGTTGGCGCTACTGGAACTGCTATTGCTGGAGCTGCTGCCCGATCGGGTCGACGAGGAACGATTGTTGGTTGACGATGAATTACGGTTGCCGCTGGTTCCGTTACCCGCCAGCACTTCGATCAGATCCAGCGCTTTGGCATATTTGAGGTAAATCACCTTGGTACCGCCCTGCACCACCTGCTTGCGGTCGAACTGATGGATCATTTCCACTACGCGCTGACGCGCATTATCTTCACCACTGACCACGACCGAGTTGGTACGGCCGTCGGCCACCACGTTTGCCACCATGGTGCTGGGCAATGCATTTTTTTCATCCGTTTTGTTCAGATCGTTGACCAGTTTGGCGACGTCGTCCGCAGAGGCATACGTCAGCGGGATAGTAACGACGTTGCGATCGCCGGTTTTATCCACCGTGCTGACGATTTCCATCAAACGTTTAACTACCGCGGCACGACCGGTCATCAACAGGACATTGGAGGGTTCATAATGCACCACGCTACCGGCACCGGCGTTATCGTTGAGTTGGCGCAGCAACGGCGCGAGATCGCGGGCCGCCACGTTATTCAACGGCACAACCCTTGTTACCAGCTCATCGCCGACCCCCGGTTGTTCATCGTTGGCGACGGGAATGGCGGAGGATTTGGCGTCTTTGGAACGGATGACTTTCAGCACGCCGTTATCCATCGGCACCACGGAAAACCCGTAGACATCCAGCACGCTAAGGAAAAACTGGTAATATTGCTCCTCGTTCATCATATCGTAGCTGCGCACGGTGATGGTTCCGCGCACGGTCGGATCGATAATCACGGTTTTATTCAGATTCTTACTGACGGTATTGATGAACTCCTGAATGTCTGTGCCCTTGAAACTGGCTGAAAACTCAGCCGACCAACTGTATGTCGAACTTATCAGGAGAGCGGTTAATCCCAGCCAACCCCAACGTTTCATTATCCCTTTGCCCAGCACGTTACTCGTCTCCCCCAAGTTCCAGATAGATATCCTGCCGTTGGCCGTCTCGCTCCACGGTCAGGGTAAAATTATGTACGTCAGACATCCGCTCCATGGCTTTCTTGGCCTGCTCCTGATCGCGTAAATCCAACCCATTCATCCCCACGGCAAGATCGTTATCCTGTAATCCCACGCGGTAGAAGGCATCACTCTGCGGCCCCGGATTCAAGCGATACCCTTGCAACCGATCGCCATTCATGATCGGCGAGAAGGAAACGAAATCGCTCATATTGGTGGAAGCCCGTTGCTGCAGTTGCTCTTTGACCTGCGACATGGGGATCGACGCATCGCTGTCGCCGCCGTCCGACACATACAGTTCAAGCGCTTCATAACGCCCTTGATATTGCAGAATGACCCTATCCGGACGAATAGAAACAATGCGGGCGTTATAGCCCGGGGCATCCTCGTTGATTCCCCGGCTAAACTGTTGATTGTCCTTGCTGATAATCGCTATCGAGCGGGATGATTCGTTCGTACTGACCATAACGCCCGTCAGCATGAGTTTGAGAGAGGAAAGCGGCAGATTGGTCATTTGAGCAGCATCCATCGCGCCAGGCTGCGTTTTTTCCGCAGAAATGCCGAACAACGTGAAATCGCTCAGCCGGACGGGCTGTTGCCGCGCCTGCGCCGGCATGACCTGCGAGTTGGGGGCTGGCGCGTTGTCCGGGAATCCCGCGCGCCAGAACAGCATTGCCAGTTGCTGACAAATAAGCAACAGCACTAACCCCAACAAAATCCGTCTGACGACAGGCGGTGATAACGGTGGCAATTGTGAGATTTTCATCTGCAAACATTGTCCCTATGTGTTCGCCGATTAACCCATCCGCATTGAGGGATGCGAACCGGGGTAATACAGAATTCCTTTCCAGGAAGAGTAACATGCCATTCAGCCCCGGAAAGAACAACATGCGTTTTACGTAATCGCGTCGCCAGACGAATCATATTTGATATTTCACCAATCATGATATGGCAACAGAATCTGCGATCAGCATTCTCATCATGAAATTATTCATTCCCTAATCAGCCATGAGTGTTATTTATCCAACAAGGCACCGAAGCTTATCCCACAAGGCACCAGAACAACATTTGAGGATAATAAAACGCCCCTATGACGGCAAACCGGGCTTTCAATGCCTACCCCAGAAAAAATTAGTCTGATCAACGCTTTCGCAAGCATAAAACAAAAAAACCGTGGCAATCCTTTGGACAGATATCATTTTTTCTGGTTATTTCCTTATAAAACATGGCTTGATTTATCAATCATTTCATCATGTTTCACTACAATGTATTCTGCATCCCGCAGCTATCTTTCACCTTCAACAGGTTCCTGGTTATATTTAATTCAATTCACTCAATTGCGCTATCGCTCTATTATCTGATATTCAGGATATGCGAAACACATTACAAAACCCGAACGGGTTATAACACTTATTAAACAATCCTGTTCTCGTTATCCGACCGAAAGAGTTATATTTATTCACGTAGAGATAATCTTGATAAAAAACAGAACTCGAATAGACTCCGTCATGTTTGTATGAGTATTTAAAAGACGGCAATCCCGACAAACAAACCGCCAACATCAAAATGAGCGATTCCAATGACTTTTTGTCGCTTCTCCCGATGGCTACACGGGATAATTCAGCATGACAATGACTCCCAAGCTCCTTTGCCTCCGGTGCATCCATACATCGTATTCACGCATCTTAATGCGCCGTGAAAACACCCTAAATTCCCGATCAGGGGCACAATTCACACAAACAGAAACAATGACACCATAAGACTAAAACATCGTTTCATTAAAACACATCCCGTTATTTTTTTTGCGACCAGGCTCAAAATTTTATTTGCCCTGATTTTCAGATACGGGAAATCTTGCCGAAATGGCAGACGGGTCACATAAATAAGATGAATGACTGCCAGCAGGGCCTTATTTTCTGAAAAATAGCAGGTTCAGGTCATGGATGCCGCTCCTCCGGGTAAACCGAGAGAGCCAACGTTTTGAGGTCAACGTGAATAATACATCGGAAGTCAAAACCCCAGCCCAGGGCGAAACGTCTTCAGGCTATCGAATTCCAGGCTCTCTATTGGTTGTCTATGCCTGTCTGATTTTCTTTTTAGGCTGGTTTGGCCATCAGCGCTGGGCGGAATTCAGCCCCCCGACAGCCCATCTGCCGGCAGCCGCTATCGTTGCCGCGTCGCCAGTCCGGGCACAGATTCAGGAGCAAGCACAGCCCAATATCGCCGCAGAGCAAACCGCTTCCCCTTCAGTCCCCCCTGCTGTGGCAACAGAAACGGCGCCGCCGCCGGATAAAAAACCGGTCATCGGCTGGCAAACCGCTAAACCTGGAGAATTGCCTTTTATCGCGTTCAGCGCCCACGTTTACACATCGGATCCGACAAAACGCAGCGTGACACTCAATGGTACGCTTTATCGTGAAGGCGATACGCCCTACAAAGGGCTAATTATTGAACAAATTCAACAGGATGTGTTGATTTTCAGTTTCAACGGCGAGCCGTTCGTTCTGGACTCTTTGCAAGACTGGCCTGGAGGGAAACCAGATTCGGATATGATTGAAGGCGATTCACAGTAGTCATAATACCGGCCATAAATGCTTGACGGCCGGCTTTTTGCCAATCAGCGGCTGCGCATCGCATCAATGAAGGGCGCCATTGAGCGGTTAAAGGCGGAACATTGGGCGGTTTTCGGCGTACCATCTTTCAAAAGGCCTTGATAAAGCGTTTCGCTGGTCTGAGGCAACGTGGAATAGCGGCTGGTATCCCATCCTTTCTGACCCGCGACTTTCACCGCCGTTTTCAGGATCGCCGCGTCATCAGGCAAATCACTGCGTTCACACTGAATCCGCAGGTATTTACTGGCGGCGACCAACGACGCCAACTGGTTAATCTGTTCGTTAACCGGCACAACAGCAGCCCGGGATGCTGATGGCTTTGACGGCGTTTTTTCGGGCGCAGTCCCCTGACACCCAGCCAGACCCAGACAACATACTCCAAGTAACACCGCTTTTATTGAGAATAAACGCATGACTCGACTCGTCTTATTAATGAAGTTCCATCTTAAGGGGCATTAGCAAATCACTCTCCGTCTATCACGACAAGGCGTGATAGGAGACAGCGTGATCAAGTCAGCAGAAAAACGTGCTGCAGTTAATACACCCGCCCAACACCGGACAACCCTACAACAATAGGATGAATAACAACAGGGTGAAGTTCCGGTAAGAAAACTTCACCCTGCAATACATAAAAATAGTTATATCAAGCGCTCACACGTTACTCATGACTGGTCAGTTAAGCATCTGCGCAACCGGAGCGGACATCAATGACATGATCCACGCTTGATCGTATTTATTCTGGTTTATGTGCCGTTTTAGCCGCGCCGGGAAGCACCCCATCCGCCCGGAACATCGCTTTGATGCCCCTTACCGCCTGACGGATCCGATCCTGATTCTCGATCAAAGCAAAACGCACATGCGTATCGCCGTAATCGCCAAAGCCGATCCCAGGAGAGACACAGACCTTCGCCTCGGATAGTAACCGTTTGGCAAATTCCAACGACCCCAGGTGCGCATATTGTTCAGGGATTTTCGCCCATACGTACATGGAGGCTTTCGGTTCATCCACCATCCAGCCGGCTTCATGCAACCCTTTGACCAACACATTACGCCGCTGGCGGTACTGCTCGGCGATATCGCGCACGCATTGCTGATCGCCTTCCAATGCCGCGATCGCCGCCACCTGCAATGGCGTAAACGTCCCGTAATCATGGTAACTTTTGATTCGGGCCAATGCGCTCACCAGCTCTTGGTTGCCAACCATGAAACCGATACGCCATCCCGCCATGTTGTAACTTTTGGACAGCGTGAAAAACTCTACCGCAATATCCTTGGCGCCGGGCACCTGCATGATTGAAGGCGCTTTCCAGCCGTCGTAAACGATATCCGCATACGCCAGATCGTGAACCACCAGAACGCCATACTGTTTAGCCAGCGCCACCACCCGCTCAAAAAAATCCAGTTCAACGCACTGCGCCGTCGGGTTGGAAGGGAATCCCAGAATCATCATTTTCGGCTTGGGAATCGTCTCGCGGATGGCTCGCTCCAGCTCATTGAAGAAATCGCCCCCCTCAACCAGCGGCACAGAACGCACCTGCGCGCCGGCGATAACCGCGCCATAAATGTGAATAGGGTAACTGGGATTCGGCACCAGAACCGTGTCGCCATGATCCAACGTTGCCAGCATCAGATGCGCCAGCCCCTCTTTGGAACCAATGGTGACAATCGCTTCGCTTTCCGGGTCGATATCAACCTGATAACGTTCGGCATACCAATGTGAAATCGCCCGACGAAGACGGGGAATACCGCGAGACGCCGAGTAACCGTGCGTATCTTCCCGCTGCGCCACCGTACAGAGTTTTTCCACAATATGCGGCGGCGTCGGGCCATCGGGGTTGCCCATGCTGAAATCGATAATATCCTCGCCACGGCGGCGGGCGGCCATTTTCAGTTCGGCGGTGATATTAAAAACGTAAGGGGGAAGACGATCGATACGCGAAAAACGACGTGGAGAATTGGAATCAGCCATAACATCCTCAGAATAACGTGAGCGCCCGGACCATCCGAGCGACGCCAGGTCCGGGATCCGAACCTCGATTCACACTATCCGAGTTCGGTTGTGCTGTCGATATGCCGACCGAAATTATTTCCAACTGACGATAAGGTCTTTTTCGCCCTGAATATACTTTCCTGTGACAAGCTGTTGCACCTCACTTTCGTCTTCCGATGGAAACCAGTATCTTTATGCGCGGTTCGACGAGCGGCCGCCTTTGCCCGATTATTCCGACACGCTTCGGCCGACGGTCCGTCTACATCCAGTTTCTTCATGCCTGAACGTTTCCCAATCAAATCGACGCGGCATGGTGTTTTTGCCCGAAATCAGTTAAGGAGTGTTGTCATGCAACGCATGGTTTATGTGGATGGACAGTACCTGCCCGAATCGCAGGCTACTATCTCTGTGTTCGATCGCGGCTTTCTGTTTGCCGACGCCGTTTACGAGGTGACATCGGTCATCAACGGCGGACTGGTGGATCTGGATGCACATCTGGCGCGCCTGCAACGCTCTTGCCGTGAACTCTCACTCACATTGCCGGTGACAATCGATACACTGAAAAATATCCATCTGGCGCTGATAGAAAAAAACGCACTGCATGAAGGTTCTATTTATCTGCAGTTGAGCCGTGGTAATGCCGGCGATCGCGATTTTCATTATCCGCCAGCCGATGTGAAACCTACGTTGGTGCTCTTTACTCAGGCGCGTCCGATTATTGCTCATCCAAAGGCTGAGATTGGCCTGACGGTCATCACTAGCCCGGATATTCGCTGGCAACGCCGCGATATCAAAACCGTTAGCCTGCTGGCCGCCTGTATGGCCAAAGAGTTAGCGCATGCGCAACAGGCCGATGACGCATTGCTGGTGGAGAATGGGTTTATCACGGAAGGAACATCAAGCAACTGTTATATCGTCACCGACGATAATACGGTTATCACTCGCCCGCTTAGCCATGCTCTGCTGCCGGGTATCACCCGCCAGTCGTTGCTTGCACTGGCGCAACAAGACAACATTCATGTGGAAGAACGGCCTTTCACACCGGAAGACGCCTATCAAGCGCGAGAAATCTTCATCACGTCGGCAACCTCTTTCGTGCTGCCGGTCGTGAAACTCGACGACCACATTATCGGCGATGGAAAGCCAGGGCCCATCACCCGCCGGCTCCGTGAAATTTATATCGACATGGCTCAAACCCAGACTCGCACCTGATACCATCAGGAGGCCCGTACCCACCATGCACAGTACGGGCCTCCCCTTTTTCGCCAGGACGTATTCCCTTCGATTGCAATCATCCCCACCGCCACTGCTCAGGGATTGCCCGACTGACATGAAAGCGGCCTCAATTCGTTGACTCACTGGGGAGGGTCGGTATAATCCAGCGCACTGTCGTATTCCAACCGGCATTTGTGCATGCGCCCTTAGCTCAGTTGGATAGAGCAACGGCCTTCTAAGCCGTAGGTCACAGGTTCGAACCCTGTAGGGCGTACCATTTTAAGTTCTCCCAGACTCTACCGAATTCAACAAAACCCCGTTATATTCATTGATACTACTAGGATTTTCTGTCGCTGAGCTCTACCAAGGTCAACCCAGCATACCGGAAATCAAGTTGATGTTGGGGGCCTCTATGGGGGCTCTTCTTGTTCAATGACTATTAGGGGCCCCCACCATGCCACTTAATGCTCGACAGATAGAAACCGCCAAGCCACAAGACAAAGAATACAAACTCACTGACGGCGCAGGCCTTTATCTTCTGATAAAGCCGAATGGAGCCAAATATTGGCGCTTGAAGTACCGCGTTGCAGGTAAAGAGAAAAAATTATCTATCGGTGTTTATCCTGATATCTCGCTGGCAGAGGCTCGCCTAAAACGCGAAGAAGCTCGCAAAATCGTCGCTTCTGGTGGCGATCCTAGTGAACAAAAGCAGGTCGAAAGACAAGCTAAGAAAATCAACATCGATAACACCTTCAAAGCCATCGCTCTCGAATGGCATGAATATAAGCGCCCTAACTGGTCGAAGGGGTACGCTGAAGACCTGATGGAAGCGTTTGAAAACGATATTTTCCCTGATATCGGTAAACGTCCTGTCGCTGAAGTTAAGCCGCTGGAGATGCTAACCACGCTGCGCAAACTGGAAAAACGTGGCGTACTCGACAAGTTGCGTAAGATTCGCCAAGCCTGTAATCAGGTGTTCCGTTATGCGATTGTCACTGGCCGGGCGGAAAACAACCCAGCATCAGAACTGGCAAGCGCCCTTCCCCCACCCAAAGCCACGCACTACCCTCACCTGTTGCCTGATGAACTGCCGGATTTTCTACGTGCGTTATCAACTTATTCGGGGAGCAAGGTCACACAACTGGCAACACGCATTCTGATGCTTACCGGCGTTCGCACTATCGAATTACGACAAGCAGAATGGAAAGAGTTTGATTTTGAAAAAGGGCTCTGGGAAGTACCGAAAGAACGCATGAAAATGCGCCGCCCTCACCTCGTTCCCCTTTCCAATCACGTTATCGATGCATTGCAACAGCTCTACGCCGTTACCGGACGCTACAATCTGGTTTTCCCTGGACGTAACGACATCACCAAACCGATGAGTGAAGCCAGTATTAATCAGGTACTGAAACGGATTGGTTATCACGGTAAAGCGACAGGACACGGCTTTCGCCACACGATGAGCACCATACTACACGAACAAGGCTATAACACTGCCTGGATCGAATTGCAGCTTGCTCATGTGGACAAAAACACCATTCGTGGAACGTATAACCATGCGCAGTATTTAGAGCAACGGAGAGGTATGTTGCAGTGGTATGGGGATTTTGTTGATGGGCTGGAGCATGGGGATGTGAAGAAGGTTGTGGTGATGGGGAAACGAAGGTAGGCACAAAAACGATTGGCCGGAATTGTTCCGGCTTTTACATTTATCCGTGTGTCCACTATTCGCGGGTAGGATCACTCTTCCATCTCCCTTAGCAGCAACACGATACCCAAGCGGGTTTCATCGGATAGTTTTTTGAAATTTTTAACCATATGATTTTTATGAAATTAATTAAATTATTTCCTTGAAAAACATACCGATAACCATATATTAAAAACCATATCAGGCTCTTTTTTCACCAAATCAACTAATAGACTTGTCGTAAAAAATGAGGAAAAATCAGTTGCATACTTTATGCCATACCTCATCATGATTAATGTTTTTTACTTTAAAGAGGGATTTTAAATTGGAAATTTCATCTCTGAAACTAAAGGGTTTTAGAAACTTTAAAGATGCACACATCAACTTTAATTCAAATACTCTAATTATTGGTGCTAATGATGTTGGCAAAAGCAACATGCTGCATTCTCTAAGAATGCTATTAGATAAAAGTGTTTCAGAATCCGAAATTGAACCAAATGAACTCGATTTCCATTTAGAAAATGGCACATCTTGTGATGAAATTGAAATTATCATTCATTTTAAAGATATAAATGAAGATGCAGTGCTTTCAATTTTAAAAGGAAATGTCAGTGACTCAGGCGAATCATTCATTAAATATGTTGCTCTAAAATCAGATCTCAGCTATAAACTCTTTATTGGAGATTCTTTAGAGTCCTTACAAGAAATAAATTCTCGCTACTATCTTAAATTCGTCAATTTAAAGTATATTCAATCACAACGAGATTTAGAAAGATTTATCCGTAAAGAAAAAAAACAACTTTTGAAAATTGCACAACAATCTTTAAACTCAAACGAAAGAGAAGAAGATGACGATTTGTTAGTAGAGATAGGTTCAGATCTACAATTAATTAACGATAAGATATCACAACTTATATATGTTGATAGAGCAACAAAAGATATCAATGATGAGCTAAAAAAACTTGCACATCATTATTCAGAATATTCCGTACAACTAGATGCTGGAGCAGTCGGAATAAATGAGTTTATTGATAACTTACAACTTGGAGCTAATGCGAATGGTTCTAACGTTATGCTTGGAGGAGATGGACGGAATAATCAAATATTATTAGCATTATGGAAATCGAAAAGTATCAAGGAACATGATATAGATAACGAAGTAATTTTTTATGTTATCGAAGAACCTGAAGCACACTTGCACCCCCACCAACAAAGAAAACTGGCCGATTATTTAATAACTGAACTTCCGGGTCAAACGTTCATATCATCCCACTCACCCCAAATTGCTGTAAATTTTGAACCAGACTCAGTAATTAGATTGTTTGATAAGGCAGGACACACTGTGGCCGCAAGTGAAGGATGCTCAAAAGGTATTGCAGATGGTTGGGAAGGGATGAGCTATCGAATGAGTATATTACCAGCAGAATCCTTTTTTTCGAATGGTGTTTTCTTAGTTGAAGGCCCATCAGAAATTTTGTTTTTCCATTCTTTAGCAGACAGTTTAAGTATCGATCTGGATTATTTTAACATCTCGATAATTTCAGTTGATGGAATTTCATTTAAAATATATGTGACTATTCTTGATGCTTTAGAAATCCCATGGGTAATGCGAACTGATAACGATATCTCCAAACTAAAAGATCAAGACAAATGGCAATATTCAGGTATAAATAGGTGCTTAGATATAGCAGGTATAGAAAAATTTGAACATAGTGATACACGCATAACATCTAAAGACACACTGACCAACGGGGATTGGGAAACCGTTTCTGATGAAATAAATAAATCTGGAGTATATTTATCAAAAATTGATTTAGAAACGGATCTAGTAGAAGAATTGAGCACTTCAATATTAAGTGCTTTAGGTAAAAAGAGCAACCAAAGTGCAATAGAATATTTACAGAAGAAAAAAGCATTAAGAATGCGTATACTGCTTAAAAAAATAAAAGCAGACCTTCACAACATTAATTCTGGCAATTTAGTTAAACCATTAAAAAAACTTGTAGAAATAATTAAGGGCGAATGAAATGAGCAAGTTCTCACCAACACTTCAGCAAATATTAGCCATTGACTATACTGGAAGTATGGTAATAACAGCATGCCCGGGAAGTGGTAAAACGACGGTTATAAAAGAAAAAATTATAAATATTACCTCCTGCCTTCCAAAGCATAAAGGAGTCATTGCAATTACATTCACAAAGAAAGCAAGCTCAGAATTAGAAAGTAGATGCAAGGCGGATGCACACAATACAAAAAATAGTTTTTTTGGCACAATTGATAGTTTTTGCTTAAAGGAAATAATTATACCTTTTCTTTCAAGAGTATGGGGCGGAATACCTACCGAATGCAAAGTCCTAAAAAAATTAGATTTGCCATATAGTCATTTTATAGAAAACAACTTTTCCGGGACACCCTCTGTTATTAATATCAATGAAGATCCTGGGTATAAAAAGTTATACGATGAAGGCATACTGTGGATGGGATCATTTTCAGCCTTAGCACTAAAAATAATTAATGAATCGTCAGCAGCAAGGCGATATATTAAAGCAAGATATAGTCATCTATTCATAGATGAATATCAAGACTCATCCTTACCCCAGCATCAACTATTTCTAAAAATAAATGAACTTGGCTTACACTCTATTGCCGTTGGTGATGTTTGGCAATCAATATATGAATTTAGAGGTGGAAACTCAGAACTTCTTTTAGAATTGGTAAAAAATACAAAATGCTTTAAACATTTCGAGATAAATTTTAATCATAGATGTCATCCTTCAATAGGAAATTATGCTTCGAGATTGCTTGACCCAACCTATAACTTACTACCAACCGATGAAATAAGAATTTATCGGAGACGACTGAGTGGAAATCTTAAAGATGTTGCCATCACGATCTCACCCTGGATTTCAAAATGGTTAAATAGTGGAGAATGGAAATTGAAAAAAGCAAGTCAAATAGCAATTTTTGCAAGAAAAGAGAAGTCGTTGTTATTATTTTGTTCTGGATTGGACTCAAACTTCAGGCTTTATATTGATACTCCTCTCGATAAAATTGGTACTGGTTGTTCAGATCTATATAAAGATCTTTTAGCGTACAAGTATAAAGCTATAAGTACAGCCCAGGAATTAATTAATAAAGTTTTTGATGGAGTTATCATAAATGATAATACTCGGTTGTTACTAAGAAAAAAAATAAAAATGATTAGAGAAGTATTGAACCATGAAGATTTGATCTGTAAATTTCATGAAATCGCAGATACTCTAGGAATAACAGCCTCGGAACATGATGACAGCGCTCTAATAAAAACAATATCTGACGACATTTTAATCAATCAATTTAAGCCATTAGATGATAGCGAGATACAAGTAATGACGCTTCATAAATCGAAAGGATTGGAATTCAAAATAGTATTTCATTTAGATCTAGATGAATGGTCTTTTCCATATAGAGAATATAATAGCGAAGACAGGAATACACCTCTATACCCAACGCTTCAACAAGAGCTAAACCTCCACTACGTTGGTATAACCAGAGCTGAAAATTGCTGCATTCTTATTAATGCATCCCTTAGACAGAATGCGTCTGGATACTTTAACAATACAGATGAATCCTATTTTTTCAAATTATCACAGTTAAATGGGCTATATAGTTAAGAACAATGAGTATCTATAAAAGAGGCATGAATTAAAAATACCTCCTCCATTTTCACTACTCAATATCTTGACCTTCCACCCGTCGTCTATGCGAGGCAGAAACAGGCCAGAGAGTCTGACTGGGAGTTATCGTAGGTTAGCACTGGAGTTATCGATATAATAAGTTATACGCACAAATTATCAGATAAAAACCCATGCATTTATTTAATCAACCTCAGAGTTATCTATCAATATATAAATTAACATTACTGAAACTTCCATTTAGTTATATCAAAAAAAATTCAGTCTTAGTCATATAGCTAAGACTGAATAGTGATGTTTTTAAATAAAAAATATGTATTAAATTCAACCTATTCTAAAATCATGAAAACGATACTCTCTACCTCTTTCATTAAGTTCTGAAATGTAATGTAATGCTTTTTTATCGCTCAACCCTAAACCTTGCAGAACAGCATATAACTGATAGAATTCACCTGCTAGATCACCAGCAAAAATCCCGGGGTCATCTGAACCAAGTGTAACCATTATTTCTGGATCACCAGGGTGTGCATAATCTGGTAATCCCATCCATCTAAATACATGATGCTCATCAAAACTTTCATACTGGCTGATTCGAACATTGCTTGAGGGTAATGTTTCAATAAGAACTCTTCTGTCCTTGACAACCTTCATTAATGCCTGCTGTACTTTTATATATTCAGCTGCCGACAAATACTCTGCATCAACAAAAGTGAGTTGACTCCCTCGCAAACGTATCTCGGGGTCACTAAGCCATTTCCATAAAAGATCGCAGTCCTTGAAATTGGCATTGACAGCCTCATCAACCCTTAGTGCTTCCGCCATTTCTATATCACTCAGTGGAGTGATGGAATTTACAGTTTTTGGCGGTTCAGAGTTGTTTATATTCGCAGGAATAGACGTGAAGATCTTTGCAAGGAATTCAATATTAAGCCCTCTAAGCTTCATTATTCGCTCTAATGTTACACTATTTATTTGCAGGCCAAATAATTCAGACCCCAATTCGGTCAATTCAGCTTCCAATTTATAGGCTAACCCTGTTTCTCCTATCATTTTTAGAAGGCGCCAAGTGGAAAGTAAATCAAGTAACCAGTCATCTTTACGTATATATACTCCTCCAGGCATTCGCTTTAACCATAGTTCGGGAGATATACCCATTGCAGTACCATGGCCAATACGATCTCCTTCACATAAGCCAAGTAATTCTAATGCATCAAACATAGCCCGAATACCTGATAATATGTGATGGAAATCCTCCCCTGCATGGTAACTGCGATGCGTAATCCCTGAATGACGGCACATACGATACACGCTTGCAAAAACCTCCGGTGGTGCATCTAGTTCGTTTGCGGCAGCATCAATGCCTCTCAGCCATAATTTTAAGGATGGGTAGTATTCAAGTGTATTTTTAAGAGTATAAGCTTGCTTGGTAAGTTTAGTACGCAAAGTATAATGTCGGTAGGGTATGTCAACCCGAGTTTCAGGGAGTTTTACAAAGTGGGCAACAAGTGCTAATTTTAAATAACGCCCCTTTATAAAGGGTGGGTTTGTAATATTTTTTTCAAATTCCCCTAGCAATAAAGTCAGATCACTTGCAGGATCAGTATTGTACAAATATCTCCAGTACCCACTTAAAATATTATAGAGAATCGAAACATTCTTAACTTCTTCATCCTTAGGAGCAAACCGACCCTCCAGATAAACAACTCGACTATGATTTGGTAATGAACCATGCATATTTTGGAAGCGTTCTAAATAATCTTTTTCAATGGGTTCTCGTAAATTTGTCCAAGTGATTTTTTGGAATTGATCAAAACCATATTGCTCTTCATTTTGGACAAGTAATCTATAATAGAGGTTTTGTAAGATTAAATAGCAATGAAACATATTCGTCAAAGAAACTGAAGGTCTGGAATCCAGTCTTTTTAATAGAAGGAAAATCCAGTATCTTTCTGAAACTATGTTATCATTATCATAAAGAATAAATGTATTATAC